>CAYXVY010000103.1:0-58167 GCA_964468745.1 uncultured Planctomycetales bacterium
ACGCAGGCGTTCCTCGTCCTGAGGCGTGATCTCGAGGTAGGCCTTGCGGCGGCGGACCTCTTCCTCATTCAGATGCATCGCAGTCAGGGTTCTACCATCGCAAACCCTTGTGCACAACAGCAGCAGGCGGGAACATGGGGGGATGCCCGCACGCATTCTCATCGTCGACGACGAAAAGCTGATCCGATGGTCGCTCGTCGAGCGCCTCAAGAAAGAGGGCTACCAGGTGCGGGAGGCCGGCGACGGGGCAACGGCGACGGCGATGCTCGCCGACGAGACCCCTGATCTCGCGCTCCTCGATCTCAAGCTGCCGGACGCCGACGGGATCACCATCCTGCGGCAGCTGCAGGCGCTCGCGCCGGGGACGCCCGCGATCATGATCACGGCCTATTCGTCGGTCGATACGGCCGTCGAGGCGATGAAGCTCGGCGCGTACGACTACCTGACGAAGCCGTTCAACATGGACGACCTCGCGATCAGTGTGAAGCGGGCGCTCGAAGCGACGGGGCTGAAGCGCGAGGCGGACGCGCGGCTTGTCGAGGCGCGCGGCAGATACGGCCTGTCGAACGTGATCGGGCGCTCGAGGAAGATGCAGGATATCCTCTCGCTCGTCCGCAAAGTGGCGTTGAGCGAGGCATCGACCGTCCTTCTTCGCGGAGCGAGCGGCACCGGCAAGGATGTGCTGGCGAAGGCGATCCATTACGAATCGAGTCGCGGCCCCCGGCCGTTCATGAACATCACGTGCACGGCGCTCACGGATACGCTTCTTGAGAGCGAGCTTTTCGGCCACGAGAAGGGCGCATTCACGGACGCGAAGGCGCAGAAGAAGGGACTGTTCGAGACGACCGACGGGGGTACCGTTTTCCTCGACGAGATCGGGGACATGAGCCCGAATCTGCAGGCGAAACTCCTGCGCGTGCTCGAGGACAAGAGCTTCCGCCGCGTCGGCGGGACGCAGGACATCAAGGTAGACGTGCGCGTCATCGCGGCGACGAATCGCGACCTGGAGCACGCGATCCGCGAGAAGCAATTTCGCGAGGATCTCTTCTACCGGCTGAACGTGATCACGATCATCATCCCCGCCCTGTGCGAGCGGGCCGAGGACGTCCCCGCGCTCGTCTCGCATTTCGTCGCGCATTACAGTCGCGAATTTCGGCGGTCGTTCAAGGGGCTGACGGTTCCGGCGATGGCCAAGCTGCAGAGCTACTCGTGGCCGGGGAACGTGCGTGAGCTGCGGAACGTGCTGGAGCGCGCGTGCCTGCTCGCCTCAGGCGAGGAGTTGACGCCGGATGATCTGATCCTCGGGCACGCGGGCGCAAAACCCGCCTCCGCGGAGGACGCGAAGGCCTTCACGCTGCCACCGAACGGCGTCGTGCTCGAGGAACTCGAGAAGGGGCTCGTTCAGCAGTCCCTGGAACGAACAGCGGGCAACCAGACGCGCGCGGCGGAACTGCTCGGCATCTCGCGCGACCAGCTGCGCTATCGCATGGAGAAGCACGGGCTGACCGCCAAGTAGGCTCAAGCCACGCCTTCGGCGTCCACATGCTCGGGCAGACTCTGCACGGCTTCGTCGAGCAGGATGTTGAGCCAGCGGGCGAGTGCGCATCCGCGGTCGCGATAGAGGAATCGGCGGAATGCGAGTGCGACGGCCGTTTCCACGCATTCACGCGAATCGGCCTCTGGAAGGTGATGCTGGCGCGCGCGTCGGAGCATCCGCTCCCGCTCCGCTTCAAGCAGTCCGCGGAACTTGACGAACTCGCCGCGACGGGCCGCGTCGTTCAGCGCGATGACAGGAGGCGTCAGCAGTTCATGTACGTTGGCCATGACCGGTGGACTGCAAAGCGGGTGCCACGCCCCAGCGTGGCCCAATCGGCGACGTGCTGCGGGAATTTCGGCGGACGCGAGCGTGATTTCAACCACTCCACAGCGATTGCGGGGCGCGCAGAGCTGGCATGGCACTTGCAGTAGCGATGTCAGATAGAACGCTCCTTCGAGAATCGGGATCGTCGACCTGGAAGAAGAACCTCTTCCCGGCGATGCGGACCAAGACACGTGCCTTCGCACGGTAACTGATCTGACGAGTCCGAAGTTCAAAGCGGTTCCGAGGTGAAAGGAAGCGTTTCTTGCGCGGGCGGATCGAACGAGGCCGGAACGCAGCCGGTCGGCCGGGGTGGCAAACGGTCCTCCCTCCACGCTCTTTCGGGGCGGTACTGCGCCGCGAGTCGATTTTGGGGTCCCCTCCGTGCAGTTCGACTCCGGCCGCCCCGAAACCCTTCTCCCTGCCTGGTTCTGAGTCGGCGTCCCTGCGCGGGCGGATCGGCCGAGACGGCAAACGCAGCCCGTCTCCGGCGGGTGTTCGAGATGCCGCCCTCCACGCGTCCCTCGGGGCGGCGTCTGCGCCGCGTGTCGATCGGATTGCGTCCCCCTCCGCGTGATCGACTCCGGCCGCCCCGATCCCCTTTTTGGCTCTGGAGTGTGGATTTTCCCGAAACGGAGCCCGAACATTTCCGCATCAGATGCCTCGGGTGCGAGCCATTCCGCTGGCCGGAGTTTTGCACTGTCGGGCTGCATGCCTTCATCCATCTTCCCCGAGTGGCGGGGGAAGGGGCTCGACGAGACGCTGGCTGCGTGTCGCGAGCTGGCGGAGGACGCGACCTATCCGACGGTGCGGCGTTGGCGCGAGGCTGGCGGCAAGGTCGCGGGGCATTTCCAGGTCTATTTCCCTGAGGAAATCGTCCACGCCGCCGGAATGCTGCCGTACAAGGTGCGGGGCGCGCCGCTTGAGACCGTGCGAGCCGACTCGCATTACGGCAGCTACCTTTGCTCGATCATCAAGACATCGCTCGAGACGGTCCTGAGCCGCGCGGTCGATCTCGACCTCTTCATCTCGCACCCGATTTGCGACGCGGCGCGCAATCTCGCGGCGATCTGGGGGCGCAACTTCCCCTATCCGTGCCAGATCCTCTACCTGCCGCAGAATCCGAACTCGGCAAGCAGCGCAGCCTATCTTCGCGACGAGTACGACAGGCTGCGGCGCACTGTGGAGGCGGTCGCCGGGCGAAGCGTCACCGAGTACGACCTCAAGCGATCCATCGCGGTCTTCAACGAGAACCGGCGGCTCCTGCGCGAGCTCTACGACACGAAACGCGAGGCGCCTTGGCAGGTCGCAGCGGAGGACGCGTACGCGCTGGTTGCCGTCGGAGGCCTGATCCCCCGCGAAGAGCACAACGAACTGCTCGGGAGCGTGGTGCCTCGGCTGCGTACGCGCGGGCGGCGCGCCGAGGACCGCCTTCGCGTGGTGTTCGAGGGTGGATTCTGCGAACAGCCGCCGCTGGATCTGATCCGCGTGATCGGCCGGACGGGTATATAGGGATACTGCGTCCCCTGATATGGCCCCGTAGTGCGTCGCTGCCCTGACCCGGCAGCAGGGCCCGCCCCCGTGCGACCCCCGCTCATTGACAATCGGATTGTGTAGTGTTGGCCGTGCCGCGTGCGCCTGTCGCGCACGCGAATGTCCTCGGATGACACACTCTAGAGTTAGAAAGGGGGTGAAATAAGATCGCTAGAAACCATGACTCTGATCGCGCTTCTGAACCAACGCGTGCCCCGCCTGTTCAGGAGAATGGTCCCATCGCATCTAGACGCGTCGAGGAAGACGCGCCGATCCATTCGAAGGACAACACCCACGAATCGTCCTCAAAGAAGCGCGGTCGCCCCCGCAAGCTATGGCGCATTCGGGTTGTGCGCATCGATCCCGCCACGCATCCCGAATTCCTTCGCGACCGGGAGCACCCCTTCATCGCGATGCCGATCCACGAACGCCTGGAAGAGTTCGACTCATTCGTCGCGCGAATTCGTTCGCGCAGCGACTCAGACGATACGGACGCGTCCGACCGACCTTCGGCGGCCGCGTAGTTCGACAAGCTTCGCGCCCCTGGCGCGGATGCACGACAGAGGGAGGGCAGAGGAATGATCCAGAGCGGAAGAGGTCCTGCGAAGGCAGGACCGATCAATGTCGCGCTCTACGTGCGCGTCTCGACCGACAAGCAAGCGAAGCTCGAAGATGGATCGCTCGACACGCAACTCGACCGCCTGAACGACTTCATCGAGTTCCGACGCAAGAGCGGCGAGAACTGGGCGGTGACCGAGAAGCTCATCGAAGGCGAGAAAGACGGTCGGCGCCACGGTAGAAGCGCGAAAGACATGGACCGCCCGGCGCTCCAGCGCCTTTTGGAACTGGCACGGGCGCGACTCATCGACATCGTCGTCGTCACGAAACTGGACCGGATCTCACGCAGCGTGCAGAACTTCCTGCATCTGGTCGCCGAACTCGAAGAGCTTGGCGTAAAGCTGATCTCACTGCGCGAACAGATCGACCTGACTTCTCCGGCGGGTCGATTCCAGACGCTGGTCCTCATCGCTCTTGCGGAGTACGAACGTGACCTCACCTCCACGCGCGTGAAGGAGAAGGTCGCTTGGCGCGCCGAGAAGGGCCTGCCCCTCGGCCCTCCGGCCATCGGTTTTGTCATGAAGGACAAGATCTACGCGATAAATGAAGCGTACGCGCCGCATGTCCGTGCGGTCGATGCGCTCTACCTCGAAAACCACAGCGCCGACACGGTGGTGCGGGAGTTCCGGCAACGGGGCTACCGCACCCCCGGCGGCTGCTACTACACCAAGCCGATGATCTGCCGCATGCTTCGCAATCCGGTGTATGCGGCAAAGATCGCGTACAACGGGAAGCTCCATGACGCTCAGTGGAAGCCGATCCGTTCATGGGACACCCACGAGCAGATTCAGCGGATCATGGATGCCAATGCCCGTCGCAAACACAGCGATCGGCGTCAGCCGCGCGGCTACGTCTACCTCATTCAAGGTCTGCTGCGCTGCGGCCCATGCGGGAGCAAGATGTCGCCGGTTCCCACCGTTGGCCGAAACGGGTCCACGTACCACTACTACGCCTGCGGAAAGGCGGACAAGACCGCCGGTCAGGAATGCTTGAAGAAACACGTGCCTGCGGAGGCGCTGGACACGGCGGTAATGGAGTTCTTGAAGCAGCTCAACGTTACCCCCGAGCGTGTGCGCGCCATCGCAGCCAAGGAGAACAAGTCCTCGGCTGATACGATCGCGCGCCTCACGCAGGATCTGGAGCGCATTCGTGAGCAGTCGGGCAGCGTGAAACGGAAGCTGTCACAACTTACCGACGTTCTAGCGCAGGAGGGTGCGTCCGCCCTCGCCTCCATTCGCTCCAAGCTTGAGGCGCTCGAAGCGGAAGGCGCGGAACTCGAGACGTCGGAACTGCGCGTGAAGCGTGAACTGGCGGCGGAGCGAACCCAAACAATCGCTGTCGACGATCAGGTACAGACGCTGGCGCTCTTCGACGATCTGATGCGCAGGAACAAATCGCAGCCGGAACGCCTCAAGGCGCTCCTGCCGCGATTCGTGGACTACGTGCTTTGGAATCCCGAAGAGAACGGAGAAGGAAAAATCGAAGTGGCGCTCTTCCCACACCCGGTGGGATTGGCCCCGGATGTGACGGTTCCGGTTGGCCCAGATGGGGTGTTGTTTCGTCCGGGAGTATCAGTTGGGGTACCCGACGGGATTTGAACCCGCGACGACCTGGGCCACAACCAGGTGCTCTATCCAGGCTGAGCTACGGGTACCGCGTTGCGGCGCCCATTATAGGGAAAGCGCTCCGACGTGCAATCGCGCGGAGATGGGGTACACTGAGATTGCATCACCGTGGGGACGTAAAGATACGCCGGTCGCCGCGCAACGACGCGCGGCGGCTGTAATCGCCCGCGCATTGCCCCCGGTGGGAAGGGAGGTGATCCAGCGTGAAAGTTGGTGAGTGTTTGAGGAGGCTCTCCGAGTGAGAGCAGGCGTGCTCTCGCACGCCGAGAGCCAAATCAGCTGATCCAAAGGGGGCCGGTCCGAAAGGGCCGGCCCTGCTTTTTTCTTCGCCACGCGAAGCCGCTGCGAAGAAACCACGTCGTAGCCCGCAAGCCCGCGTTGCCTCAAGAAGCTCGGCGAAGGCGGGTCAACACGCGAAGCAGTGGCGAAAGCCCACGCAACACCGCGCGCAAGCAGGCTCTACAGGGGAAGGTGAAGGCCGCCTACTTGTTCGGCTCGTACAGCAACTTCACCATGACGCGCCCCTTCGCCGTTTTATCCGTCCGGTTCTCGACGACCAGGTCGTACACGCCGGGCGCGATCTCGTCGCGCATAGTCGGGCCCGTTCGTCCCTGCCGCACATAAAGAATCCCGTCTCCGGCTTTCTGCGACCAGGCGGTGTTCCCCTTCGCCAACGCTGTCCCCACGCGCACCAGCCCCGCGCAGAGATCGCTTTCCGTCGGGTTCAGCTCCATGCGATAGACGATCTTCGTGTTCCCGCGCTTCGGGATCTGCAGACGCGGGAACCGCTCCGCCTTACCCGGCGCGATGCTCACGCTCTGGTCGAAGAGGTCCGCGTCCGTCGTGAGGCCAATTTCGGCGCTCTGCTTGCCCACGAGCCAGAATCCACCCCCGACAACTCCCGCACCAATCACCGCGAGCACGATATACGTGAAGAGCTTGTCCTGCGCCTCGCTGCGCCCCTGTCGGATGACCATGGGCGCGATTGTATGCGCCTTCTGGATGCGACGCTAGAATCCGTCAATCCTCCTTCGCCGTCCCTCATGTTCCGAAGGAGGTTGGAATGGCTCTGGCGGACAAGTCGGAGGATACGTGCCCCAGCCGCACAATATCATCGCGGTCGTCTTCGACTACGACAAGACGCTCTCCCCGCGCTACATGCAGGAAGACGCGATCTTCAAGCGCTTCAACATCCGTTCCGATGAATTCTGGAGCCGCGCGAACGTCCTCGTCCAGACCCACCACTACGAGAGCGAACTCGCATGGATGCACCTCCTCCTCGAGCACGAGGGCATTGCGCGCGCCTCAAACGCCGACCTCCGCACCATGGGGGCGGACATCGCGTTCTACCCCGGCCTCCCAGCCGCGCTGCCGGAGATGCGCGTCGTTCTAGACGACGACCGCTACCGCCAGTCCGGCATCCAGCTCGAGTTTTACGTGGTCACGTCGGGCCTGCGTGAGCTCGTCGAGGGGAGCGTGTTGCGACCGCACCTGCGGGCCGTGTTCGGATGCGAATATGATGAGCGCGACGGCCGAATCTGGCGGCCGAAGCGGACAGTGAGCCACACCGCCAAAACGCAGATGCTCTTCCGGATCAGCAAGAACCTCATCTCGATGGGCGAGGACGTCAACCAGCACATGCCTGCCGAGGCGCGCCGCATCCCCTTCGAGAACATGATCTACGTCGGCGACGGACCCACCGACGTCCCATGCTTCGCCGTACTGAAGAACTATGACGGGAAGTCGGTCGCCGTCTACAACCCCGACGACAAGAAGGCATTCCAGACCTGCTACGACCTCTCGGTTAAATCGAAGCGAGTCGACGCGATGGCCGCGGCCGACTATCGAGCGGGCTCGCAGCTGCGCCTTGTTCTCGAGCGCATGATCCTCGAGATCTCGGACAGGATCGTCGAGCGTTCGAAATGAGCTACGGACCGCTCCGGAGCAACGCCGAACTCCTTGAGTTCGGCCGTGTCCTTCACACTGCATTCGCCTGGCCCGACATCTCCGAGCCGAAGTACGTGAAACGTTGGATCGCACGCGTGGGCCGCGGCAATATCCGTGTTGTTCGGCGCGACGGTCGCGTTGCCGGCGGTCTCCTCGTCTACCGCCTGGGCCAGTGGTTCGGTGGCCGATCGGTTCCTATGGCGGGCATCGCCGCCGTCGGCGTCGCGCCGCATCAGCGCTCGCGTGGTGTTGCGACGGAGCTCGTGCGACGCGCCCTTGCGGAGCTCCGCGAGCCGCTTTCCGTGCTCTTCCCGGCGACGCAACCCGTATATCGCCGCTGCGGTTTCGAGCAGGCGGGCACGTACGTCGGCTACGCGCTCCCGACCGATTCCATCGACGCGCGCGAGAGGAAGCTCGACGTGCGGCCGGGGAAGGACGCGACCATCCGCCGCATCTACGAAAAGCAGGCGCGCACGACGTCCGGGGTGCTTGACCGCTGCGAGGCGCTCTGGCTGAGAATCCTGAAGCCGTTCAAGGGGGCGGCGCACGCATACGTGATCGGAAGGGACGAAGGCTACGTCGTCTACGATCAGCAGATGCTTGAGGGGTCCGGTCATTACGACCTCCTCGTGCGCGACATGGCCGTGCTCACGCGCGCCGCCGGTCGGCGGCTCCTTGCGTTCTTCGCCGACCACCGCTCGCTCGGCGACAGCGTTCGCTTCGCGGCGGGACCGTCGCTTCCATTCTTCCTGCATCCCGACGAGCAGAAGGCGAAGGTGACGCGCCTGCTCCGTTGGATGTTGCGAATCGTAGACGTGAAGCGCGCGATCGAGGCGCGCGGCTATCCGCCCTGCGTTACGTCGACGGCGCACCTGGATGTGCGAGACGACGTGCTGCCGCTCAATCACGGGCGGTTCGTCATCGAAGTGGCCGACGGCCATGCGCGCGTGCGTCGCGGCGGCAAGGGCTCGATCCGCATCGACGTGCGCGGGCTCGCCGCGATTTACACGGGATATCTCTCGCCGCTCGATCTGCGCGCGACGGGTTACGTGGACGCCGGCGACCGCGAGCTTCGATGCCTCGCGCCGGTCTTCGCCGGCCCGGCGCCTTGGATGCCCGAGATCTTCTGATCCCGTCAAGCGCCGAGTCCGACGATCTCGTGCACGCTGTGGATCCATGTGCGGCGGATCCAGTCCTTGCCGCTGCCGGGCGGAGGCACTTCAACCTCCCATCCGGCCTCGGTCAGCGCGGCTTGCCGGCTCGCGTCGCCGTGGAGGAGGATCGGGCACTCGCCGCGTTTCGTTGCGAGCCACTCGGCGACGAGATGTCCTCCCTCCGGAAGATCATCGAGACAGATCAGCGAAACTCGCGTCAGGTTCTCGTCGAGCCACACGATCGCTTCCGCGGCGGTGCCGAAGATCTCCGAGCGGTGCGCGAGGCCGACTTCCTCCAGGGCGTCATACATGGCATCGCACGCCGCGCCGTCGCTCTCGAGGATCGCGATGAACGTCACGCAGGAATGATAGCCCGCCGTGCTATGCCTTGGCGGTGCTCTTCCGTTTTGCAGCCCATTCCTCGGTCGACATCAGGACGTCGCGCGGGGCGGACCCCTTTGCGCCGGAGAGGATGCCGTATTTCTCCATCGCGTCGACAAGGCGCGCGGCGCGCGAGTAGCCGATCTCGAGCCGCCGCTGGAGGAGCGATGTCGAGCCTCGCGCCTCTTCGATGACGACCTGCACGGCATCTTCGAAGAGCTCGTCCTCCTCGGTCCCTTCGTAATCGCTGGCGCTCTCGATCTCGACGAGCTCCGTGTGGTAGACGGGCTTAGCCTTCGACTTGAGGTACGTCACCACGCCGCGGATCTCATCGTCAGAAACGTACGTGCACTGCCCGCGCCATGCCCGGTAGTCTGGGGGCAGAATCGTGAGCATGTCGCCCTTGCCGAGCAGGCACTCGCCGCCCCTGTGGTCGAGGATGATGCGGCTGTCGATCGTGCTCGCCACGCGGAAGCAGATGCGCGACGGCATGTTCGACTTGATGAGGCCAGTAACGACGTCCGTCGACGGGCGCTGCGTGGCGCAGATGAGGTGGATGCCGATCGCGCGCGCCTTGGCGGCCAGCAGCGCGATCGTGGTCTCGACTTCCTTGCGTGCGACGTGCATCAGGTTCGCCATTTCGTCGATCACGACGACGATGTACGGCAGCCGGTGCGGCGTCTCGGCGATCTCGACCTCGTCAACCTGCGCCTCCTTGAGGCGCTCGACAACCTTTTTCTCGCCCAATTTGTTGAACGTGTCGATATCGCGCGCTTCCACCTTCGAGAGGAGGCGATATCGGTCGTCCATCTCCTTGACGAGCCACTGGAGGACCTGCGCCGCCTTCTTCGCGTCGGTCACGACGGGCGCCCAGAGGTGCGGGATGTCGCGGTAGATCGACAGCTCCACCATCTTCGGGTCGATGAGGATCAATTTCATCTCGTCCCAGCTCATACCGCAGAGCAGCGACGTGATGATCGCGTTGAGGCAGACGCTCTTGCCGGATCCGGTGGCGCCGCCGATGAGGAGGTGCGGCATCTGCGTCAAACTCTTCACGATCGGCTCTGCGCTGTTCGTCTTGCCGAGCAAGAGCGGGAGCGGGATCTTGCGAAGGTCGGCGTAGTTCTTGTCGAGGAACTCGCGGATGCGCACGACGTTGATCGTCGGGTTCGGCACTTCGATGCCGACCGTTCCCTTGCCCGGGATCGGCGCGACCACGCGGACCGGCGGGACCTGAAGCTTCATCGACAGTTCGTTCGCGCGAGCGCTCACGCTGTGGCAGGCCGTGCCCGGGGCGAGCTCGAGCTCGTAGGTCGTCGTCGCGGGGCCGATCTCGTAGTTCACGACGCGCGACTCGATGCCGAAGTCGCGCAGCGTGCATTCGATGATCGACATGCGCTCGCGGATCTCGCTCTCCTTGAGGGCCGGGCCGTTGTCCGTCTTCTTGTCGAAGAGCTCGATGGGAGGCTGCTCGTACGGGATGGCCGGCAGATGGGTATTCGCCTTCGCGGCCAGCGCGATGAGGTCCTTCGCGGGCTTGCGCTCAGACATCGGGAGCGGCTTGTGCGACTCGGCCTTGGGTGCCTCGAGCTTCTGGGATTTGGCCGGCTCTGGGGCGTCGACCTTGATCGTCGGAGCGGACGAACGCCCCGTCTCAATCTTGATGACAGGGATTGGTGCGATTTTCGGCGGGTCGATGTCCGCGAGCTTGGCGCGCTCGACCGCCACGCGGTGCGTGATCTCCTTGCGGGCTTCGTCCGCTTCGCGGGCGTCGCTTTCGGCCGTGCGACGTTCGATCGCGGCCGGCGTGAAGGCCTTCATCCAGCCGAACCCGCGCGCCACGATCACGCAGAGCGTCCAGTCGGTCGCCAGCACGATCGAGATGGCGAACGCGAGCAGGACGGACATCGTTGCGCCGGCGCCGCCGAGGTTCCGGACGAGAAGGATTTCAGCGGCCTTGCCGTACGCCCCGCCCGCGCCGGGCGCCGTCCCGACGAGCGCGCTGAAGAATGGCTGAAGTGAGAGAATCGTCGCCGCAGCGAGGATCGCGACCACCGCCGATGCGATCTTGAGGGCGAGTCCATCCATCTGCCGACGGAAGAAGACGCGGAACGCCCAGAATCCGGTCAGGAAGGCGACGAGGTAGGAGGCGAGACCTAGATTGGAATAGAGGAGGTAGGCCAGGCCGGCACCGACACGTCCACCGCGGTTCACGACCGGATCGTTCGTCGGATACTTGATGGCCCCGACATCGCCGGCATCGTACGTCGCCAGCGAGACGAACACGAAGAACGCGGCGAGCACGAACGCGAGCGCACCGAGCTCGCGGAGCTTGTCGCGCCCCGACACCGCCACCGCTTCCGACTTGGCCGACTTGGTCATGCCTTCCCCCACGCGGACATGAAGATGCAGAGTCGATTTCCCAGCTAGGGGTTTATCGGCAGCCCCGACGTATTACCGCAGGCCAAAGTACAACAGGCCGGCGACGCCCGCGATGACCGAGTAGGCGATGAAGATCAGCCACTTCCGTCCGACGGCCAGCCGTTCGACAATGCGGATCGAGACGAGACTCAGAACGAATGTGACGGCGACTGCCACGAGCGCGGGCCTGAGGGGAAGGGACACCTCGCCCTTGAGCAGCTTGCGCGACTCCCATACGACGGCGCCGAGCACGGCGGGGATCGACATCAGGAACGAGAACCGGACGGCCTCGGAGCGTTCGAACCGAAGCAGCCACCCCGTACCGATTGTGCGCCCCGAACGGGAGAGGCCCGGGATGAGAATCGCCTGCGCGATGCCGATCGTCAGCACGTGCCACCACGATGCGTCTGCAATCGGTCGATGACCGCGACCCCATCGATCGCTGATATAGAGGAAGGCGCCGTTGACGACAAGCATGGCGCAAATCACCATCGGCATGGCATGCAGCGGCTTGATGTACTTGTTGAGAACCGCACCGACGAGGACGACGGGAAGCGTGGCCACGACGAGCTGCAGGATGTCGCGCCTGGACGTGACCAATTCGAGCAGTCGCTTGCGATAGTGAACGACGACAGCCGTGAGCGACGCAAGATGCACGAGCAGCGAGACGACGACCGCCTGCTCAGGATCGCTCCCGCCTCGCAGGATCTGCGCCAACGCGAGGTGTCCGCTGCTCGAGATCGGCAGGAATTCGGTCAGCCCCTGGATGACGCCGAGGATGATGGCGTCTGCGATGGACATGCCTTCCCCCGGAGAGATTATCGGCTAGAGTGGCAACATGCCGCAGGATCCGAAGGAGCCGGTGCCCCGCCCGTCCTTCATGTTCGACATGATGAAGGGAGACGACGCCGGACAGGGGTTCCGGAGGATCGAGCTTCCGAAAAAGGAGCCCGCCGAGCCGGCAGCCCCCGCACAAGAGAGTGCGGCTTCTTCCCCGCCGATTCCATCGCGCCACCGCGCGCTGCTCCTGATCTCGATCGTGCTCGGACAGGCGGCCCTCGTCGTCATGCATTTGTGCGCGGTGATGGATCCGGTCGTCACTCTGACGGGGATCGCTACAGTCGGAATGCTGCTGACGTTCATCGTCGCACTCAAGTCTCGTCGTCTGGCTGGAGGCCTGCTGCTGGCCGCGCTGACGTGGGGAAGCACCGCGTTTATGCTGATTCCGCGCGCTGAATGGAGAGACCTGCCCGCGCGAGCGAAGGCGCAGGTCGAGCGCGTCCTGCACTAACCCCCGGCGCGCTTCGACCGGAAGCCCTTCTCCAGCAGAAGCTGCGCGATCAAGTCGCGATGGTCGCCCTGGATCTCGACCGTGCGACCCTTCACGGTCCCGCCCGTGCCGCATGTCCGTTTGAGTGCGGCGGCGAGATTTTCGAAATCGACCTGCGTGCCGGGATTGAAGCCCTCGACAACAATCACCTCGCGGCCGTTCCGCTTCTCGCGTCGCAGCTTCAAGATCTCCGGGAACCACTTCGGCTTCGCGGTCGCCGCGGCAGGCGCTTCGGCCGGGCCGGGCGATAGCGGAGGACAACTGCACGGCGGAGGGGGGAATTTCCCGCACTGGGGACACGGAACAGGGATCGGGCTCACTTCTTCTCGTCCACCTCGACGACTTCCAGGTCCATCTTGCCGAGGTACATCAGGACGTTGACGAGGTCTTCCTGCATCGACTGCCCGCTGCCGGCGGAATCGCCCATCTTGATGTGCGTGGCATCGAAAAACTCGCCGCCCATGGCGGCATCGATGCCGACCCACTTTCCGACCCACACCTCCGTCCACATGTGACCGCCGTAGATGTCGGAGACCGACACAAGTCCCACTGCGATGCGTGCAGGAATCCCTGCCGCGCGCGCCATCGCCGCCGCGAGCACCGCGTGCTCCGTGCAGTCTCCTTCGAGCCGCTCGGCCACTTCCTTTGCGCTCGCGAATCCGACGCCGAAGTTTTTCTTCGAGATCTTCTGGAAGACCCACGTTTCGATTTTCCGCGCAGCCTTCCAGGCGTCCGTCTCGTCGCCGACCGCGTCCTTCGATGCCGCCACGACCTTTGGATCGGTGATCTGAAGATACGCTGTTTCGGCGAGGTACTCCTTCAGCTTCGCGTCGTCGATCGGCCGCTTCGGCGCAGGATCGGCCGGCTGCGCCGGCTTTACCGTAAGCGTGATCACGTTGCCTTCGACCTTGTCGACTGACTGTCCCTCGTAGGCGAGTCCGCCCGCCTGCGCCTCGCCCTGCTTGATCGTGATCCTGTAGACGGCGCGCGCGATCTTGCGCGCGTTGTCGAATTTCTTATTTGGGCGGAGGAAGCTCTGGACGAGCACTTCCGGGACCTCGCCCTTCTCGGTCAGCAGCGCCGCGGCCTTGTCCGTGCGCTCGGTTACGATCGCCATCCCCGCCATGCTGACGGCGGTGCGCCAGGTCATCGCGTCCTTGTCGCCCCACGTGGTTGTCTTGATCCCCTTCATCGCGTCGGTCGACGACTCCCACTTCACCCATTCGCGCTCTTGGCCGGCGATCTTCATCTTTTCCGGCGCGAGTACGTTGATCGTCCCTGTGACGATCTTCCCGAATTGCGGATCGTACGTCTGGTAGCTGTAGGAGGTCCCCTCGGCGAACCCCTTCTCTTTCATCATGCGCTGGGCGGCTGCGGGGAAGAGGGTTCCTTGCTTCCAGTCGAGGGTCTTCTTTTCCTGCGTTCCGCCGGAGGTCACGGTCACGGTCAGCGTGCTGCCTTCCAGCGTCCCTTCCTGCACCACCTCGGACTTCGCCTGCAGCGTGCGGTAACGGAAGCGCAGCGGCGTCCCGTCGGCGGTCTCCTCGAACCACGCGTCCTGCTCGATCTTGAGCTCGTCCTTTACGCGCTTCATGCGGATCTGACTTCCCTGTTCGCTGCGGAGGATCTGCCTGCCGTTCTCGGTGCGCGTGCGCATCGCCTCGTGCGCCCAGCCGGACGCCTTGCCGTTGAGCGTCAGCACGTACCACTCGTCGACGATCGTGCGTTCGTCCTGCGCGTTCGCGAACGCGACCAGGAAGAGGAAGATGCCGAGGGTCCAGCGTCTCATCGCGTGCCTCCGATAAAATCGACCAGCAGTCTAGCGAGCATCCGCTTTTTAACGCCGCGAAATGTCTCGCGGCTGCCGTTTGCAGAAAGAACCGTGGCATCGATGGCGTCCGCGCCGAAGCTCGATGGACCATTCAGGACGACCGCGTCGAGGTTCTTGGCGCGCAACTTCTCGAGGGCATTAACCTGACCGTTCTGCGATTCGAGCGCGAATCCGATGAGGACACGCCGCCCCTTCTTCGCCCCCATGTCGCCGAGGATGTCCGGCGTGCGGACGAGCTCGAGCGTCATCCGTACAGGGCCCTTCTTGATCTTGCCCTTCGCCCGCCGGGCCGGACGATAATCGCTGACGGCGGCCGTCGCAATGACCGCGTCGGCCGACCGATACACCTTCATCGCGGCGTCGCGCATCTCGTCGGCGGTCGTCACTCGCACGACGGTGACACCCTTTGGATTGGGCAGGTCGACGGGGCCCGTGACGAGCGTCACGCTATGTCCGGCCTTGCTGGCCTCGATGGCGCACTCGAAGCCCATCTTTCCGGTGGACGGGTTGGACAGGTACCGCACGTCGTCGAGGTACTCGCGCGTCGGACCGGCGGTGACGAGAATCTTCACCGCTTGGCGAGCCGCTGCTCGACCCGCGCGATGATGTCCATCGGCTCGGCGAGCCGCCCGACCGCGTACGTCCCGCAGGCGAGGAACCCCTGCCCCGGCTCGATCACCTCGGCGCCGAGCTCCTTTACGGCGCTGAGGTTGCGTTGCACCGCCTTGTTCGACCACATGCGATCATTCATTGCGGGGGCGATCATCAGGGGGCAGCGCACCGCGAGCACGAGCGACGTCAGCACGTCGTCCGCCATCCCGTGCGCGATCTTTGCGAGCACGTTCGCCGTTGCGGGCGCGATCAACACAAGCTCCGCCTCGTCGGTGAGCGAGATGTGTGTTGCGTCGATCACGTTCTCGAGATCGAACTGGTCGACCATCACCCGCGTGCGGGTGATCGTCTGGAACGTGAGCGCCCCGACGAAGTTCGTGGCTGAGCGCGTCATCACCACGTGCACCTGGGCGCCGCGCTGCACGAGCTGCGACACCACCTCCGCGGCCTTGTACGCGGCGATCGAGCCGGTCACGCCGACGACGATTCGTCGCCCCTTGACTGCGCTCGGGACAGGCCCTGACCGGTTCTCGTGCTTCGAGCCCACGCGGACGCCCGCCTAGTCCTTCTTGGACTTCTTCCCGTCCACGTCCACGGGGAGGCCTTCCCAGGAGACCTTGCCCGCGCGGATTTCGTCCATTGCCACGTCGATCAGGTTCTTCTTCTCCGACTCCACGAGCCGCGCGGCGCCCCTCACGAGCTCGCGCACGCGCTTCTGGATCAGGACCGTGAGCTTGAACCGACCGCCGAACTTCTCTGCCAGACCGTCGATCTCGGACTTGTCCATCACACCCTCGATCATAGAATCTGCCTCTCTTTGAGCACCGCGCGGATGTCGCGGACGGTGCCTTCGACTGAGTTGTTCTCGACCACAATATCGTATTCGTCCTTGTGTCTAAGCTCGTCGATCGCGCGCGCCATGCGACGCTCGACCTCCTCCACCGGAGTGTCGCCGCGTCCTGCGAGCCGCTTCCGCAGCTCCTCCATGGACGGCGGGGCCACGAAGATGCCGAGGAAATCGCGCTTCATCCGACGCAGCGTGGCCGCTCCCTGGACGTCGATTGCGAGAATGATCACGCCGCCGTCGGTGACCGCCTCATCGATCGGCTTGATTGGCGTGCCGTAATGATTCCCATGGATGGTCGCGTGCTCGAGGAATTCGCCGTCGCGGATTCCCGCCTCGAACCGCTCGCGTGTGTAGAACCGGTAATCGACGCCATCCTTTTCCTGCCCGCGCGGGGCGCGCGACGTTGCGGAGACGGACCGCGTCACCCCCGGCGTCTCGAGGAGTCGCTCGACGATCGTCGTCTTACCCACTCCCGCCGGGCCCGAAATCACCACGAGCTTCCCCTTGCGGATTGACGATTGAGTCATTGCGTCATTGAGCCATTGCGGACGATCTTCCCGCGATGCGACGGTCGCTCCTCCCAAATGAATCAAAGGTTCAATCACCAAATCACACAGTTCATTCAACGTTCTCGGCCTGTTCCTTGATTTTCTCAATCTCGGCCTTGATCTCGACCGCGGAGGAGGAGATCTCGGCGTCGCTCCCCTTGGACGCGAGCGTGTTCGTTTCGCGCACCATCTCCTGCGTCAGGAAATCGAGCCGGCGGCCGATCTGGCCCCCTTCGCGGAAGATGCGGCGCATCCCCTCGACGTGCGCGCCGAGCCGCTGGACTTCCTCGCTGATGTCGCACCGGTCTGCGAAGACGGCAACTTCCTTCACGAGATCCGGCTTCGACAGTTCGATACCCTTCTCAGTCAGGAGTGTGCCGATGCGGTCCTCAAGTTTTCGGTGATACGTGCTCAGGACGAGCGGCGCGCGTTCGCGGATGCGCTTGACGTGCTTTTCGATCGTGTCGAGCCGCGCGAGAAGATCGCGGCGGATCGTCTCGCCCTCGCGTTCCCGCATCGCCAAGAGGGCGTCGAGCGCCTGGTCGACGAGTTTCTTCGCGGCGGGCCACGCCTTTTCGGCGCGCTCGCTCACGTGGTTGCCCGCGCTGAAGAGACCCGGCACCGAGAGCACGGTGTCGAACGGGATCTCCCCCTTGAGGCCGAGCGAGCGGCGCATGGCGTCGAGCGACTTGTAAACCTGCTTTACGCGCGCCGCGGCGGGGAGCGCGGGGAGTTCGTCCTGGGCCGTGTGCAGCGATACGCTGATCGTGACGCTGCCGCGCACGAGGCGGCGGCGGATCGACTGGTCGACGTCACCTTCGTATCGCGACAGCCCGTCCGGCAGCGAGACCTTGAGGGACAAGAAGCGGTGATTCACGGAACGTGCTTCCACGTCGATGTCGAATCGCCGGTCGCGTTTCGATGCGCGACCGAAGCCGGTCATGCTGTTCATTCGGCTATTTCGGAGGAGGAGGTGTCGGCAGCGGTACGGGCGCCTTCGTCGTCGGCGCGCCGCCGGTGTCGAGGAGCGTCCCTGTTCCGCCGCCGGATCCGGTCTTTCCGATCTGGCGCACGTTGATGAGGACCGCCAGCACGAGGAAACCGATCGCGAGGCCCATCGTGAACTTCGAGATGTGCTGGTGCGCCTTGGTTCCGAAGAACGTGTCGCTCCCCATTCCGCCGAACGCCCCGGCGAGCCCTTCGCTCTGCGAGGGGGTGATCACGACCATGAAGATGAGGAGCAGGCACACGATGACGAACAGGATGCTGAGCAGGATGATCATCCATCACTCCTTGTAGCGGGCGATCGCGTTGAAGTCCGCGGCCTTCAGGCTCGCGCCGCCCACGAGGGCGCCGTCGATATCCTTTTCGGCCATGAGGCTCCGTATGTTTTCGGGCTTGACGCTTCCGCCGTAGAGGATGCGAATGCGCTGCGCCGTGGATTCGGTGTAGAGACGGGTGAGGAGGTTCCGCGCGAAGTGGTGGATCTCCTGCGCCTGCGTCGGTGTGGCCGTCAGGCCGGTTCCGATCGCCCAGACGGGCTCGTAGGCGACGACGGCTCGTTCCGCGTCGTTCGCGGAAATGCCATCGAACGCCCGCGTGAGGTGCTTCTCGACGACTTCACGCGTGACCTTCATCTGGCGCTCTTCGACGAGCTCGCCGACGCAGACGATCGGGGTGAAATCGTGGGCGAGCGCCGCCTTGAGCTTACGGTTCACCATATCGTTCGTTTCGCCGAGGATATGACGACGTTCGCTGTGCCCTATGATCACGTACGTACAGCCCGTGTCCTTGAGCATGGTGGGCGAGATTTCGCCCGTGAAGGCCCCTTTCGCGTCCCAGTGCATGTCTTGGGCGCCGAGCTTGATGCGGCTGCCGTTCAGGGTCTGTCGGACCGTCGGAAGGGTGGTGAAGGGCGGGCAGACGACGACTTCGGCACCGTCAAAGCCGTCCAAGAGCGTCCGGATTCCGACGGCAAGATCAGCCGCTTCGTTCAGGAGGCAGTTCATCTTCCAGTTGCCCGCGATGATTGGGGGCCGCATCGGGAACCCATCACTATAGCGGGATCATCTTGGACGTCAACGGGTTTCGCGGGTTTAGCGTGTCGCAAACCGCAAAAAAGCCCGCGTGTGCCAGCTCGCGCTCGCTCGACCGCAAGCGACGGCTGCGTGGGCCTTGGGATGCTCCTCGCATTCGGGACCCCCGCACCCTGAATCGTCTTGCTGGGTCACGATGCCGTACGGCAGGTGACGTTCCGACGCGGCCGTACCGGATGTTGCAAAGTGCGTCTGGATGATCGAGTCGAGCGCGGTGCGTGCCCTTTCGGAGCTCGGCGCGTCGCGCTCCACAATCAAGAGTGGGAGCAGCGGTTCCGCCCCCTTGGACAGGAACATGTAGTTCTCCTGCTCGTCAGGGTTTTCGAGCGCCTTGTGCACCTGGGGAGACGCGTGCTTGCGCAAGGCTTCCGCCCGCTCGCGCACTCGCACGTCCCCCGTCCCCCGGAGAAGCGCGCGCGCCCGCTCGATGAAGTTCCGGTCCACCGATTTCAGATCGACGCACGCGCTTTCAATCGGCGAACCGGTCTCGTCGAAGGCGATGAGATTCGCGCCGGTCGGAGCGCTCGGGAAACACGCGACGGCATCGCTCGCCTCAATGCACACGACGATCGTGCTGCAAAAGAGCTCGCGCGACGCCACGTCTCGCGCCAGCGAGACGGCGACGAGCCCGTGACCCAGCCGGCAGCGCGTTTCGGGCGAGGGCGGCAGGACGATGCAAAGGCCAAGCTTCTGTTCCGCCTTTGCCCTCAGGCAGGCCTGCGCCAGTGGCGCCGGCAGCGCGCGCGCGGAACGTCCGCACCCGCAGAATGGCAGGACGAGGATCGCGCCCGACTGGATCAAGAATGTCCGTCGCGACGTCGCCATCTGTAAGGCTAGACGCATCCGAAGAGCCGGGATTCACGGGAATCAGTGCGCTAGGAAGCGGACGAACGCTCGTGCGCTGGTTGCAGCCTCGTGCGAGCACATTTCCTGTTCGTCGCATCGGCTTTGCTTCCCGGACTCCCGGACGGCCATTCCCACCGGCACCTGCGATTCGCCTACGCGCGCGAGATGCTTTTGGATGACGATGTCGAATGCGGAACGCCTCACATTGTCCGCCGCGCTCTCTCGCTCGTGCACGAGCAACGGCATGAGCAGTTCGGCGCCACCGCACAACAAGTCGTAGCTCGCATCGGATTCCGGCTCGCGGATCGCCCGGGCGAGGGCGGGTGACGCGCTGCGTCGAATCCTGTCTGCGCGGGTGCGCAGCCGCGCGTTATCGTCGCCGTGGATCATGCGTCGTACAATCGGCCCGAAATACCTGGAGGTGGACCAGGCGCGCGGTTGAAGGCTCGTGCCGTCCACGCGCCCTGTCTCGTCGTCGAAAGCGACGAGGGTCTCGCCGGCGCGACCGGCACGGACAAGGCGCTCGATGGAAGCGGCGGGAAGGCAGACCACGATCGACTCGGCGAGCGCCTCGCGCAGATGCGCATCGCCCTCTGCCAGGAGTGCCGCCAGCGCGTGACCGAGCGCGCACCGGTCCGCGGGCGCGGGCGGCACCGCGATCGCGAGGCCCAGCTTGTTCTGCGCGCGCATGCGTGACAGCGAGTTATGGAAGAGACCCGTGCCTGGGACGGTCGGGGCGCCGTCGCGCGTGCAGCCAAGAAGTCCCAGGCAGGCGATCGCCCCCGACTGCACGAGGAAATCGCGTCGTGTCGTCGCCACTTCCGGTGACTAACGGAATTGCGTCGCGGCGGATCAGTGAAATCGTCCGCGCGGAAACGGCGTATCCTATTCGAATGCTCACCCTGCTCGTGGCGCTGCTGTTCGCGCAAGACGGACCGATCGAACGCAAGGTCGACGTCATAAAAGACGTTGTCGTTCTCGTCAACGAGCTGGTGCCCGAGTCGATCGCCCTCGGCGAGTACTACGCCGAGAAGCGCGGAATTCCGAAGGCTCAGATTTGCCGCGTGAAAACGGTCGCCGACGAGGCCTGCACGTGGGCGGAATTCCGCACGAACATCCTGGGGCCACTGAAGACGTTTCTCGAAACGCGCCCCGACGTCCTCTACATCGTCCCGACGTGGGGAGTGCCCGTGAAGACGATCGAGGAGAAGATCGACAACGACGGCAAGGGACAGACCCCCTTCGTGAGCGGCCGCGATTTTGCGTGCATCGATCGCGAGATCGAGCTGCTCAAGCATGAGCACGAGATTGAGGGCTGGTTGATGTCGAAACGGTTCCAGGAGAACCGGCACATCACGCTCGACGATGCGATCTACATCGTGTCGCGGCTCGACGGCCCAACCCCTGAGTCCGCGCGCGCCCTCGTGGACAACGCCCTCTACGGCGAGGCGTATGGCATCGAGGGAACGATGGTGATCGACACTCGCGGGCTCACCACCCAGGGCGACGGCTACACCGAGTGCGACGACGTCATGAAGCAAACCACGAAAGTGTGCGAGGCGTACGGCATCCCCTTCACACACGATGACAAACCTGAAGTTCTCGACCTCAGCGCGCAGAAGGACCTGTCGCACTACTGGGGCTGGTACACCGGCAACATCGTCTGCTCCGATCCGAACTGGCGTTTCATGCGCGGCGCGATCGGCGCGCACCTCCACTCGTTCAGTGCGATGCCGCTGCGCAAGAAGGACCAGCAGTGGACCGGACCGCTCATTCAGCGCGGCATCACGTGCACGTGGGGCACGGTTTACGAGCCCCTCATCTCCGGTTTTCCGTACGGCACGATCGCCTTCGAGCGCTTCTTTCACGGATATACCTTCGGCGAAGCGATGGTGATGTCGCTCCAGACCCTGTCGTGGGTCGCGGTGTTCGTCGGCGATCCCCTCTACGCGCCGTACGCCGCGGGGATGAAGGACCGGCAGGGCGCGAACCGCAAGCTCGCCAAGGACGCCTACGCCTCGATCGTCGCCGCGCTCGACGTCAACGATCTGACGAAGTCCGATGAGGTCGTCAGGCAGGTCGCCTCGATCGGCATCCCGTATGCCGGGGGCGAGGACACGTCGTTTCTCCTTCGGGAGATGCGCGCGCGACGCGTGTGGCCGGACAAGAAGGGGATTGGAACGATCGCGGATTTGCGCAAGGCGCTCGCCGCCGCCGAACAAGCCTACGCGAAGAGCGATCTGAAGTCGGCCGACGAGCACGTCAGGAGGGCGCTCGCGATCTCGCCCGCCAACGTCGAAGCAAACATCCTCGCCGCGCGAGTCGCGATGGCGAAGGCGGACGGCGTCGGTGCACTCAAGGCGATCGAGATTGCGGAGAAGGTCGAACTTCCGTTCGAGCTGCGACTGCTCAAGGCGCGCGCCCTCCGTCTGGCGAAGAAGGCGAAAGAAGCGATCGCGGAATTCGAGGCGGCTCTGGCGATCAAGCTGGACGTGCCGGCCCTCGGCGAACTCGGCGAACTTCTCATCGAGCAGAAGCGCTACCAGGATGCAATCGACAGGCTTGAAGCCGTGTACAAGAAGAGCCCGGCCGATCGCGAGATTGCGGGCGAACTGGGCAAGGCGTACGTTGCCACCAAGGAATGGAAGAAGGCGATCGGCGTCCTGGACAACGCCGTGAAGGATCTGCCCGAAGTGTGGAGTGATGTGAAGGACTACGTGCAGTGCTTTGAGCAGCTGCTGGCAGCGGTGCGCGGCGACGGTGACGACAAGGCGCGCGTGCAGTCGCTCGGCGAACTCGTGAAGGAGTTGAAGTCGTCGAAGGTGAGGACGACGCCGCAGGCGCAGAAGATCGCGGATGGATTCGAAGCGGGCCGCGACGGCGCCGAGACGCTTGGTGGATTGCCGACGTATGACGACAAGTTCAACGGGCTCGCGCGCGTACGGCTCGGCAACAAGACGGCCTTCGACCTGACCATCTACGTCGTGGGTCCGATGTCGGTGCAGACGTTGGTGCGCAAGGGAACGGAGAAGGGGCCGGATTTCGAACTCGTGCCGGGCGTCTACAAGCTGCTCTGCGTCACCGTCGAAAAGGGAAGGCCGCGAGCTTTCCTCCGCCAGGAAAGGCTGGAGCCGAGCCGTCACTACGCGCTCGCGCTCGACGACGCTTTCAAACCCTACAGGCCGACGAAGTAGCTACGGACGGATCTCGACGACTTTGATCGAATCCACCCAGAATCCGAGCTTTTCGCCGTCGCGCCCGTACATCAGGAGAATGCTGTCGATCGCGGCGCCCGGCTCCACCTTCCCCGTGGTCTTAGGGTCGGTGTTGGGCGGGATCTTGTCGAGTTCGATGACGACCGTCTGCCAACCGCTGCCGCTGCCGATGCGCTGGTCGATGCGGAAGTTCATCCGCGGATCCGCCTGGTGAATCTGAACGGCGAGTTCGGCCGCGCGCTCGCCCCGCATCACGATCACAATCCGACCTTTCGCCGGCACGCGGAACAGCGGCGGGTCCTTTCGCTCCAGTTGCAATGACGAACGGGATCCGATCCCCGTAGCGACCCCCTTGGAAACATCGGCCTGCCAGCTGCCTCGCTCCTCGAACGTCTCCTCGAAGAGCACGCGCTCCGCCGGGCGATGAGCGCGCGCCCACGCGAGCCGCCGCAGATCCGCCTCCGCCGATTGCGGAATCGGCTGGCCGGCCGTCGCGACGAGGCCCCGCCCCGCCTTGACGATCAAGCCGCCTGCATTCACGGCTCCTTCTTCGACCAGGAGATGCGTGCGGATGCCTTCGATGCGCACGTCGAAGACGGTCCCGATCGGATCGAGCGTGCACGCAGGCGTCGTCACGCGCAAGGCGACGCCCGGACCAATCAACTCCGCGAGCACTTCGCCCCGGTCGAGCCTCACGGTAAGGCGCTTCTCCTCGGGCTCGATGACGATCGCGCTCTTGGGGGCGAGGAGCAGGAACCGATTGTCGGCGAGAATGAGCTTCGTGATCGATTCCGTGGTGAGCGCATCCCCTTTCGCGAGTACGACCGATTTCGAGGCGCGCTGCGCCTTCCCGTTCAGGGACCACGCGCCGTTGATTTCATCGATCGTGATCCGCGCGACTTCGGCGCGTTGTGTCGGAGGGCGCTGTTCCGTTGAATCGGGGGGCGGGGGAGGAGGCCGCTGCTCCGTCGTTGCGGGCGGCGTAGGGGTCGTCGGGCTCGACGCCGGCGGGAGCGGCGGCGCGTCGGCGCTCGTTGTGGGAGGGGTGGGCGGAACCGTCCGAGGCGCGTCGGGCGGCGGTGCAGAGGTTGTCGCCGCCGGCGGATCGCGACGCACGCTCACGGGCTCCGTGCGGGGCGTCTCGCTGTGCAGCGTTGCGAACGTGAGAAGGACCACGGCGGCGGCCGCTGCAAGCCCCGCGGCGATCCACGGTGCGGTCGACGAGCGTGTTACGACAGGAACGCGCCGCGTCCGCGGGCGCATGCGGTCCTCGAGACGGCGCGCAGCCTCGTCCAGGGCGCGGTAATTGCGGCTCAGTTCGTCTTCGAACGGGTCATTCATCTCGTCACCAGCCGTTCACGCAGCTCTTCGTACGCGCGCGAGAGCATCTTGGTCACCGATCCGAGCGGTCGACCGAGTTCGCGCGCGATCTCCTCGCACGACATCCCGCGCTCGTATCGCAGCGCGAGCATCTGCTGCAGCTCGCCGGGGAGTGCGGCGATCGCCTCCGCCACGCGTGGGTCGGGCGCGCTCTCGCGCGGCGAGCGTCGGCCGGCCGCGATGCGCGCATCGTGTTCCTCGTGGGTCTGCTTGCGGCGGATCCAGTCGCGACAGACGTGCTCGGCGATCGATATCAGCCACGGGCCGAACGACTCGGGTGCGTCGAGCCTCGCGATCGATTCCATTGCGCGAACCATCGTGTCCTGCGCGAGATCCTCGGCGGTGACCATCTGCCCTGTTGTTCCGTACGCCTTCATCAGCACAGACCGCGAGTAGCGCTCGACAAGGCGCTGGAACGCGCGACGGTCTCCACGCTGGGCGGCACGCACGACGTCCGCCTCGGACGCCTCCTGCTTCATGCGGTAGGTGATTCTGCGGGTCGAGCCCGCGCGTTGCACGACTTTCGCGACGTCCGGGAGCGTGAGCGGCATCTCCCTGCAGTCGCGCAGGCCGCCAGATTTGCGACATCATTTTCGCTTCAAGACCATCTCGCGCGGCGGCGCATCGCGGTCTCCTTCGATCCGCAGCCCGTGGCCCGCATCGTTCATGAACCGCTTCCCGATGTCGCGTGCGTAGGCGCAATTCCGAAGGGTCAGATTCTCGATGTTGTCCTCGGACCGTACGGCCACATCCGACGAGTAGAAGTAGCACGTCTCGACGGCGACGCGGGCCCCGCCGTATCCCCCTGCTCCGCCGCGCAGCCGCAGATCGATCTCGTTGTCCCAAAAAACGCAATTCTCGATGCGCGCTTCGACGTGGTTCTTGATGTTGAGCGCGGCCAGATTGGCGATCTGGCCCCCCTTGACCCAACCGTGCGCGACAGTGTTCCGCACGACGATCCGCGAACGCTCGTTCGAGGCGCGCTGCTTCGTATCGAGCGCGTTCTCCCCCGGCTGTTCGCCCTTTTTGAATCCCGCGGCATGCTCCGGCAGCGGTCCCGTCCACAGGTCGCAGTTTTCGATGAGCACGTCCGTCCAAGGGCCCCGGTCGGGGTCGAATTGCAGCGCGTCGCCGGAACAATAGTAGATCTCGCAGTTTCGAATTGTCAGCCGCGTTGCGCGGCCCGTGATGCCGTGCGCGTCCTTCTGCTCCTTGAACGACCCCGCGAGAAAGTGGTGGATGCGACAGTTTTCGATCAGCACATCGTTTGCGTAGACTTCGATGGCGTCACGCCGGCCGTTGCGGATCTCGCAATTGCGCAGTACGACCCTGTCGGCGAGGATGCGAACCGCATCGCGCTCGGCCCAGTCCGCTTCAATCAGGTAGTTCTCGTAAACGCCCCCCTTGTCCCGGATTTCGAGCGACCGCGCCCGCTTCGGGGTCCCCCGCGGGCCGACGTCCGCAATCAGCCCCGGCGGCCGCTTCGCTGCGTCCTTCGCCATCGGCGGCGGCCAGTCCTGCTGCGCCGCGATGAGAAGCATGACCCAGATCACGCGTAATCAGTCGCGCGAACACCTTCGCCTGCGACGAGAATTTTCGTGTCGCAAGTTGCCACGCCCGCGCGACTGATCGGCAGAACTTATTGGGGGGCTTGCGATGAAAAACCTTGTGATCGTGCTGACCGTGCTCCTGGGCGTGGCGTGCGGCGGAGGCGGCGGCGGAGGGGGCGGCTCCAGCACGGGCGGCGGGGGCGGAGGGGGAGGCGGTTCGACGACGCCGGGCTTTTTCCTCGACGAATCCGCGGCTCCCGTGGGCGCAACCGTCACCATCACCGGCGGTCCCTTCGGCAGCTCTCCGGGAACGGTGCTCATCGGAGGCGTGCCGGCCATCATCGTCAGCTGGTCCGACACGATGGTCGTGATCATCATTGCAAGCGGGTCCGTCACCGGATCGCTCGACCTGACAACGGCGACGGCCGTCGCCTACAGTGCTCCGTTCACGGTCACGTCGGGAACCGTGTGGTACGCCTCGACGTCCGGCAGCGACTCGAACCCCGGCACACAGGCGTTGCCCTTCCGCACGATCCAGCGCGGCGTGACCGCGGCCGCAACGGGCGATTGGGTCCTGATCCGCGGCGGCACGTATGACGAGACGATCGCGACGGCGGCGTCGGGCGTCACCATCGCCGGGTATCCTGGCGAGAGCGTGAAGAACGATCACGTCGGGCGATGCCTGACGATCAACCACACGAATATCGGCGTGAAGGACATCGAGTTGGACGCGAATTATGGAACGAGCGATGCGGTCCGCACGACGAATGCCAGCGGCATGAAGCTGCGGCGCCTGAAAATCCACGAGGCGGGTAGCACGGTGACAACGTCGGCGGGCGACGGCATCGATATCGAGGGCGGCTCGAACATGCTGGTGGAGGACTGCGAGATTTACGAGTGTCTCGCCGGCAGTTTCTCGGTGCAAATGGATTCCCACGGGATCGTTGCGGGCAACTTCACGAATCTGACAATCCGTCGCTGCAACATCTACCGCAATAGCGGCGACTGCATCCAGTCGGACCCGGACCGCGATGCGTGGGACAACCTCGTTGTCGAAGGGTGCGATCTGTGGACCGGACCCCTCCCGTCGGCGCGCGCGTCTTGGATGGCGGGGCAGATCCCCGGGGAGAATGCCTTCGACTCGAAAACACCCGCGGCATCGAGTCTGGCGCAAACCTTCACCTTCCGCGACTGCACCGTCCACGGATTCAGCAGCGGTTGGATCGGCAATCAAGCGGCGTTCAATGTGAAGGAGGATGTCGTCGGGACGATCGAGCGATGCACTGTCTACGACAACGTCCTCGCATTCCGGATGCGCGGGCCTTCGGCCACGGTCACCGTGAGGAACTGCGTGATCTACGACAACGTATACGCCACGCGCTACGAAGACGCGATCGCGAACTTGACGTATCACAACTGCACGATCGTCGACAGCTCGACCGCACATTTCCAGAACGGCGGCGGTGGCGGACTCGGCAGCGGATTCGCCGCTCGGAACTGCATTTTCGAGGGGAGCGTCCCATCCGAGGCGTCGGGGGACACCTCGAATCGCGGCGTTGCGACAGCGGCCTTTGCCGTGACGTTCGTGGCGGCCTCCTCGCGTGATTACCACCTACTGTCGGGCGCGTCCGTCATTGACGTCGGCACGACGCTCTCGTCGGTTACGGAGGACAGGGACGGCATGGCACGGCCGCAGGGGCCCGCGTATGACGTGGGAGCCTACGAGTACAAGCCGTAGGCCTTGCAGGGAATCCTTCGGGTGCTATCATCGTCATAGCCTTGGAGGTTTCCATGAAAGCGTCTGTGCTGGCGATTCTGCTCGCTGCGGCGAGCCCGGCCTTCTCGCAGGATAAGAAGGACGATCCGTTCAAGGATTGCCAATACGGCCAGCGCGTCGAATTGACGTTGCGCAGCGGCTTCGGGGTCTTCGGCAAGCTCACGCCGTACAAGAAGGACCCCATGAACGACGAGAGCGACGTTCCGCTCGCTGTGACGAAGACCATCCTCCTCGACATGAGCCTCGAGTATCCGGAGCTCGGAGGCAGCAAGGACCCGATCTCTGGAAAGTTCGTTGCAAACATCGTCGGTTTAGAGCGCGCGCAGGTGAAAGCAGTCCGCATCCTGCCGAATCTCAGCGAGGAGGAGGTCAAGGCTCGGCTGCAGGCGCGCGACGACGCGCTCGGCCGGATCCTCGCGGAAGACGCGCACCGTCGCAAGCTGGAGGCGGACATCGAGGACCAGCGCCGCAAGGAAGCCGAGGAGCGCGCCAAGAAGAAGCGCGCCGACGAGGCGAAGACCCTCGAGGGGCAGCTCAAGCAGCAGGCCGAGAGGATCGCCAAGGCACGCGCCCTGTACGAGAAATTCCCGCCGGAGGCGTGGGGCTCCGACAAGCTGAAGGAAATCAAGAATAAGAGCGTCCTCGGCCAGATCCCCACGCCGGAGGAGAGCGAGTTCATCGAGAACATCGAGCTCTGGATGTTCTACAAGGCGTACCTCGAGAACCAGGACAAGAAGGAGCCGCCGAAGGACCTGCCGAAGGACGAGCCTAAGAAGGAAGAACCGAAGAAGGAGGAAGCGCCGAAATAGGATTTCGTCGCGAGACGGTGGGTCGAAGACCAGCACCCCCTCAGGGGTATTGATCCCCACCCACCGCTTCGCATCCGGCTTTCCGCCGCACGAATCCTCCATCGGTCCGCATGGATTTCAAAGGCATCCCGCTCGATCCCTTCCAGGAGGAGGCGGTACGCATCCTGGACAAGGGGGAATCGCTGCTCGTCGCTGCCCCCACCGGCGCTGGCAAGACGCTCATCGCGGAGTACGCGGTGGAAAAGTGCCTCGCCGAAGGGCGGCGCGTCATCTACACCGCCCCGATCAAGGCGCTGTCGAACCAGAAGTTTCGCGATTTCTCCGAGCAGTACCGCGAGCGCGTCGGGATCAAGACGGGCGACGTGACGCTCAACCCCGACGCGCAAATCATCCTCATGACGACGGAGATCTTTCGCAACACGATCTTCGAATCGCCGGAGTCGATGCGCGACGTGCACTACTGCGTCTTCGACGAGATCCACTACCTCGACGACATCGAGCGCGGCACCGTGTGGGAGGAGTCCATCATCTTCGCGCCGCCGCACATCCGGTTTCTCTGCCTTTCGGCGACGGTGCCCAATATCGACCTGCTCGCAAAGTGGATTCGCACCGTGCGTCCCGACGTCCCGATCCGCACGATCATCGAGGTGAATCGGCCCGTGCCGCTCAAGCACCTGGTCTACGTGCCGGGCATGGGCGTCAAGGCGCCCGCCGATCTTGCGCGCATGGAGCAGTCTCCCGAATTCAATTCCTACTTCCGACGCGGCGTGGCCGCCGATCTCAATCCGGCACGCTGTCGCGCGAAGCTGATCGACCATCTGGCGACGGAGGACCGGCTTCCCGTCCTCTGGTTCGCGTTCAACCGTCGTGAGTGCGAGGAGTTCGCGTCGCTGGTGCAGCGTCCGCTGATCGATGCCGACCAGCGCGAGGAGATGATGGGGCTGTACGACGGCCTCCTCCGCCGTTTCGGACTCGAAAAGGACGCGACGACGGAGCAGGTGCGGGGAATTCTCTCGAGGGGGGCAGCCTTCCACCACGCGGGGCTCCTTCCCACGCTCAAGGAGGTGATCGAGCGCCTCTTCACGACGGGGCTCGTGAAGCTCCTCTTCGCGACGGAGACGTTCGCGGTCGGTATCAACATGCCCGCGCGAACCGTCGTCTTCAATTCGCTCCACAAGTTCGACGGACATCGCATGGGATACCTGCGCACGCGGGAGCATCACCAGATGTCGGGACGCGCGGGACGCCGCGGGATCGACGCCGTCGGCTACGTCTACAGCCTCCTCGAGTGGCCGCACGAACGCGTCACCGTGATGGACAAGCTCACGGGGCCTGCGCTCGAGCCGATCCGCTCGCAGTTCAACCTGGCCTACGCGACGCTCATGACGCTCCACGAGCATCTCGGCGACAAGATCTACACCGCCGCGGAAAAGTCGTTCGCGAACTTCCATCGCCGGCCGGAGAAGGCCGAGAAGAGCTTCGAGCAGAAGCTCGCGCAGATGAAAAAGAAAATGGCGCTGCTGCGCCAGCTCGGCTACATCAAGGAGAAGAGCCTCACGCCGAAGGGGCGGATGGCGAAAAACATCCAGGGATACGAGCTCCAGGTGGCGGAGCTCTACCAGCGCAACATCCTCGCGCAGCTGAACGAGGAGGAGCTCGCGTGGGTCTTCAACGCCATCGTCTATGAGTCGAAGAAGGCCGACTGGCACCGAAAGTTCGACGTGGGCCGCACGAAGTGGGTGCGGAAGATGTGCTACCGCGCCGTCGACGAGATTCTCATCGCAGAGGCCTCACTCGATCTTGAGGACCGGACGAAGGAACTCGATTTCCGGCTCTCGAGCGCGGTGAACGCGTGGGCGAAGGGCTCGGATTGGAGGCAGCTTGAGGCGCACACGAGCGCGAGCGACGGCGATCTCGTGCGGTACCTGCGCCTGACGATCCAGCTGATGCGCAACACCGCGTACGCCCTCGACAAGGACGATCCGCTGCGCGACAAGCTCCTCGCAGCCGTGCGCAAGGTCAACCGCGACGTCGTCGACGCGGAGCGGCAGTTGCGGCTGGGCACCTCGGTGCAGCCTTCGGAGGATTCTGCCGGAAACGCCGACGACCCGTCCGCGTAGCACCGTCATGAGATATGCCGCAGCGCTTCTGATCATGTCCGGGTGCGCGTCGAGCGTTCCCTCGGGGCCCGATCTAGCCATCGGGGACCTCACGGTCGCAACCTCCGTGGTGTCGGGAAAGCCCGTCGTCGTGCAGCTCAAGATCGTGCTCCGACAGCTTGACGGCCGCGACGTACGTCTGCAGATCGGCGTGAGCGACGCGGCTGGCACGGTCGTCGCGCGCGACGAGCAGGACGCGCGGCTCCCCGGTCCCGGCATGCACGCGCTCGAGTTTACGCTCAAGGCGCCCCCCGTCGGCGAATACCGCCTTGCGGTGCGCCTACCAGTTCAGCCAGGCGAGATCGACGCCGACAACAACACCGCGTCAGCCCCGTTTACAGTGCGGCCGCCGCGTCCACGCGTGCTCTACGTCGAGCATCCGCCCCGCTACGAATACCGTTTCCTGAAAAATGCGCTGATTCGCGACGCATCACTCTTCATCCACTGCTGGCTTCAGAGCGCAGACGACGACTATCCGCAGGAGCACACGCGCGACACGACCGACCCGCGCTTCGGCGAATCGCTGGCATCGATGCCGAAGAACATCGGCGAACTGCTTGAGTATGACGTCGTGATCATCGGCGATGTCGACCCTTCAAAGCTCCCGGTCGATGCACTGCGTTCGTTCGTCGAGGATCATGGACGCGGAATCATCTTCATCGCCGGTTCGGTGAACGCGATCCGTCACTGGCAAGGATCGCCGCTGTCGAAGCTGCTCCCCGTGGACCTCGCCGCGCCGGCGGCGGAAGTTGAAGTGGCTGAGAAGACGTGCGCGTACCGGCTGACGCCGGAAGGGCGCATCAACCCGCTCGTTCGGTTTCCCGCGTTCAAGGACGACGCGCGTAACGCGGAGCACTGGGAGGACGGAGACCGCAAGCAGGACGGCCTTCCGGGCGTGCGCTGGTTCGCCCGCGCGACGTCCAAAGAGGGTTCGCGCGCTCTCGTCGAGGTTGGGCTCGTCGACGCGTGGTGGCCGCTCTTCGTGACGTCGCCCGCCGGTCGGGGGCGCGTCTTCTTCAGCGCGAGCGACGAGACGTACCTGTGGCGCTACCTCTCAGGCGACGGCCCTTGGTTCCACCCGTTCTGGCGGCAGGTCATCGGGTGGAGCGCCGGGGAACGGTAATCACCAACTCAGCTCGAACATCAGCGATGCGACGACACCGCCGCCTCCTACTTGGACGTCACCGTCGATGACATCGTCCTTGTAGTCGAAGAGGATCCACCGGCCCGATATGTACGCGCCCAGCGTGATGCTGTCTGCGATGTCGAACATGATGTTCGCGCCCCCTTGCGCTCCGATTCCATCCTCGAAGTCGCCGAAGCCTCCCTTGAGCACGTTGAAGTGCCCCCAGAGTCCGCCCCCGAAAATCTCGATGCGGAACGGAGGAACCGATTCGATCGGTTTCTCGACGAAGGTGCGCCATCCGAGGCTCAGCTGGATGCACGTCAGCTCGACATCGTTGCCCCAGTTGTAATCGAAGCCGGCGATCACGAGCCACTCGTCGTTGATAGCCACGCCCGCCTCGGCTCCGGCGCTCCAGAGGGACTGTCCGTCGATCTCGCGTTTGCCGCCCAGCGTCAGCGCCTCGAACTGGAAGCCGCCGGATGCCCACACGCCGGTGCGCAGTCGCGTCACGAATGCGAGATCGAACTCCGCCGAATCCTGCTGCTGGGCGAGCAGGGATGCCAGCACCAAAGCGATCATGACCGTCTCCTGATCAACACGACGACAAGCGCCGCGGCGAGGCACGCGAGTGCGAGCAAATCACCTCGCCGGACGGGGACGCCCTGAAAGCACTGCCCCGCATCCGCGGTGATATCGACCTGAAGGTATACGGAAGCCAGCAGCGCCGTGGCGTCGATCTTCCCCGCGCCCCACGTGTTTCCCGTGGACACGAAGCCGTCGGCAAGCGCGGTGGATGCGATGCGCGCCTTGAGTTCGTCGTTTGTCAGGAGGCGGTGTTTTTGCAGCAGGAGCGCCACCACGCCGGCGACCGCAGGTGACGCGAAGCTCGTCCCCTGGCCGTAGACGTGCACACCGTCGATGTCAATGTCGCCCGTGGCCGGCGCTGCATCCGCCGATCGAGCGCCGGCGACCACCGAACCGGGAGCGGCGATCTCCGGTTTCATTCGCCCGTCGCGCGTCGGGCCGCGCGAACTGAAGAACGCCGCGTTTCCTGACACGCCGATTCCGGTGCCTTCGGTGAGCACCGACGTGGCGCTCGCGGTCTCCCACATGAAGCGGCCGCGTACGGCGGCGACGGCGATCGCGCCCGTCGATGTCGCGGGCTCGACCACCGTTCCGGGTACGCTGCCGTCGGTGTTCAGCACGATGTCTCCCGTGAGGAAAGTCCCGGACTCCGTCGCGATCCAACCGTCGACAACGCCCGACCCTGCACTCGTCGTCCGCGTGAGCGTGATCGACCAGGGCAGGATCGTCGCTGTCGGCAGGATTTCAACGCGCATGTGCGTCGCTCCGTTGGATGGCGAATCGATCTTGTTGTCGACCGTGAGACTCAGGACCGTGAAGCCCGGAGTGGCGGCGGCCGACGTGCCCGACGTCGCCGTCACCGTCGTCCCAAGATTGTCGGTGACCGAAACGGTGTACGCGTCCGCGCCGTCCGCCCAGATGTCGATCGCGTGAGGTTCGCTCAGCGCAACCGTTGGAGTGAAGGTCCAAGTCACGGCTGACGTTACCGCAGCGTTCGCGTGGAGGATGGCGTCAGCGGGATCGCCCTCATTGCCGGCGGCGCAGATCACGTGATGCGCGCGCGATGTCGCGGCGCTGATCGCCGCATCAAGGAGACTCGTGCCGTCGTGCGGCCCGTCGTGCGTGCCGAGGCTCAAATTGATCACGACCGCGTCGAAGTCGAGCTTCTTCGCCCGTTCCAAGATGAGACTGATGCCGTCGATAATGCCCGTGGTGGAGAAATCCGTCTTGACCATGAAAAGCCGGGCGCCGGGCGCGGCGCCTGTGAAGACGGGGTCGTCTCCGGCCGCGATGGCGGCGACCTGAGAGCCGTGGCCCTCCGTGTCTCGCGACCGTGACTTTCCTGCGTTGACGTCGGTTTCGTCATAGAAGACGCCGTACCCTGCGGACGGAGCGCTTTCGCCAGTCTCTACCGTGAGTGTCTGGTCCCACAAGCCCACGAGACGCGTGCCGCCGTTGGCGGCGCGGAAGTCTGCATGGGCCGTGTCGATTCCCGTGTCTACAAATCCGATGAGCACGCCCGAGCCGTCGACTCCTTCAATGCCTCGCGCCTCGCGCGCGCGCGTGCCGGCGTAGTGGACAGTGGAGATGGCGGTGTCGCCCCCCGTGAGTGCGCCCGTGGTGATTGGCGTGCTCGCTGTGATGAAGAGCAGGTAGGCGCCGGTGCCGCTGACGGGGGCGACGTCGATGGTCTTCGACCCTGTGCTGGACCACGTGACCGTGAGATCGGCGGCACTCCCGGGGCCGCTGTCGTCGTCGCTCGTCACGGATGCGCCGTCGGTGACGGTGACGTTTGGATCGAGCGATCCCTCAGGATGGACGCGCACGCGCACAGTCTGGCCTGCGACGCCGGCGAACGCGTACGAGTCCGTTTCGCCGGCCGTCAATCCGCGGCAGCCGATGCTCGAGGCGGCGGTGATATCGTTGCGCACGCGGCACGTGCGAGCGAGCTCGCATCGCTCGAGGTCGAGCGACGCGAGTTGCGCCGCGGATCCACGCAGCGCGAGCACGTCGCCTGAACGCGAGGTGATCGTCACGCCGGCCGGAAGCGTCGCACCGGGGCGCAGCTTCGCGAGGATGCGCGTTTCGCGCGCGGGTGCCGCCGCCGCGAGCCGGGCCAGAGCCGCATCGACCCTGCGATCCTGCGGAGGCGTGAGCGCCAGTGCGACGAGGACGAGTGTGAGTGTGCGCATCAGTCCTTGAGACAGCCGTTTGAGGAGGTAAGTTCGACCGCGAAGTTACAGAAAAACAGGGCAGAGGGCGCAAAACTTTTTTGCGTGAAATCGTGCGTGCAAATGGTCACGTTTCCCACGCGATGTATAATTCGTACATGCACTTTTGGTTTCGCAGAAACTGGAATCTCCGGAGTACCGGAGGCGAGGAGGGTATTGATGGGCGACCAGCCTGAGCCGTTGCGGGGGACAACCGGCTCTACCACACTCATCGATCAGGAAATCCGAAAACACGTTCAGGATCTCTACTCGGACGACTTCGCGACACGCGCTGAGTCGATCACCGAACTCGAGAAGTTCGGAAAGGCCGCGGCCGAGGTCATCGTCAACACGCTAATCAAGAAATCGCCGCCGCTCAACGCGCTCGTTTCCTTCACCGAGGCTCTCGAAGGGATCGGCAAGCCCGCGATCAACGTCCTGATCCACGCGCTCGATCTGATCCCGGACGTCCGTTCGCCCGAGGAGGTCTACGTCCTCGAAGGGTTTGTCGACACGCTGGGCCGGTTGGGGGACCGCCGCGCGGCCCAGGCGCTGGTACAGCAGCTTGTGAAGCTCGATCGGGCCATCAAGCGCAATCACAACAAGTCGCTCGTCGAGGCTTGCACCGCCGCGAAGGTGCGCATCCACATCCTGCTGAGCGAGCTCGGCTCGCGCGCAGGACTGAGCGAGCTCCTCTCGATGCTCGGGGACGGCCGCCGCCGGGTACGCGAAGGAATTGTCGACGCGTGCGGGCGCATCGCCGACCGCCGCGCGCTGGTGTCGCTCATCCGGCTTTACGCGATCGAGGACGACGTCTCATTCGCCCTCGCGGAGGACATTCGTGATGCTCTGCGGGAGATCATGCGACGCGAACGGATCGCGGCCGATGACCGGTGCTTCCGCGATCTGACGACGGAAGAGCGGGCGACATTCGAGAAGCTGCTTCCGAAAGTCCGGAAGTAGAGCGCAGCGGAATCACGCCTCAGCCTTCCTGGCGAAGGCGGGTAGACCGGGTCTTCAGGAGAGAGGATCGCCGGCTGCGGTTGGAGTACGCGCTTGCCGGGGTTGTTCATTCCGTGCGGCGAGCGCGTTCCGTTGAAGCCTCGGCTGAGGCGAATGCCCGCAGCAGCTCCGCTTCGCGCGCCGGCGACAGTCCTGCCTTGAGCGTGCCACGACCCTCATCCCAGGCGCGCGTATCGGCGATCGTCTGCGCCAGCGGGCGGAATTCCAGTCCCGCGACAATCGCGCGCGCGCAGCTCACCTCGCTGAACGCGCGATCCGCCGACGGCACCCACAGCGGCATCTCCGTGAACGGCGTCACGTTGTGTTCGAGGAGGTACCGTTCGTTCACCCACGTCCACTTCGCGTCCGGCGCGCAGGCGCGCAGAAACGATTCCATCGAGAGCGGATCGCGGGGGCCTGTGGCATTAAACGTGCCCGAGAGCTGCGTTGCTCGGACGATCCACGCCGCGAGATCGCGGGCATCGACGAACTGCACGCGTTGCTGCGGATCGCCCGGAGCGAGCTCGTGCGGACGTACCCAGTACGTGAAACGGTCGGTCGGATCGTTCGGGCCGACGATCAGGCCCGGCCGAACGATGCACGCGCGATCGCCGACCGCACGGCGCACCTCATCCTCGCAGAGCGCCTTGAGCGCTCCGTACGTTTCGCCGGTGACCTCCTCGGTCGGCACCGCCAGCGTTCCAACAGGGGCGATTTCGTCCAGCCCGGCCGTGAACTTCGCGTAAACCGAGATCGTCGAGACGAACACGTAGCGATCGACGGCGCCCCGCAGCGTCTCAACGGATCGGCGGACGACGCGCGGAACATAGCCGCACGTGTCGACGACCGCGTCCCAGCGGCGGCCCTCCAGCTTCGACAGATCGGATTCCCGGTCGCCGAGTATCGACTCGACACCCTGAAGGACCGGGGCGTTGTGCTTCCCGCGATGGAAGATCGTGACGTCGTATCCCACTGAACGGGCCGCCTCGACGATCGCGCGGCCGAGGAAGATCGTCCCACCGAGGACGAGGAGTCTCATCGCTTGGGCGGCTGGGGGAATTTCCCCGTCCGCATGCGCCGCTCGATCTCCTTCACGTTCCCGGACTGCAACTCCCAGAGGAGTACTTGCAGCTTCTTGCGCAATGCCGGCGTGAGGTCGAATTCCAGGCCGGCCTCGCATTCCATCCCCTCCTCCGGCAGCTTCGCCCAACGGACTTCCGCGGAGAAATTGAGATCCATATTCGCGAAGCCGGGTATGCGCAGCGTCACCCCGACGCGATCCCCCTGCTTGAGGCGCCCCTTCGCCCGCACGCGCACTCCTTCCTCGGTGAGATCGCGTCCGCTAGCCTTGAAGAGCTGCTCTCCGCGGATCTCGAGCGGTATCTCGACGAGGACGCGCGGAAACTTGCGGGGTTGCTTCGGCATGCAGCGCGCTAGGCTATCGGCGGTGCAGCGGAATTGCAACCCCGCCTCCTAAATCCACTGTTTCGCCCACACCACGAGCGATTGCACGGCGACGTCGACGCTCTCGTCGGACCCGGCGAGCGCGTGATTGCCCGGGACGATCACGATCTGCGGCGCGTGCTTGGGCGCTTGCGCGACCTGGAAGAGCGTCTTCAGGTCGCAGAGCGGATCGGTCGAGGCGTTGATGATGAGCACGGGCGGTTTGATGCGTGCCAGCTTGTCCGCGACGGTCGATGCGGGAGGGCGGATGGGAAGCGTCAGGAGCGCGAGCGCGGCGAAACGGCGATCTTCGCACACGAAGTCGAGCGCCAGCCCAGCGCCCATCGACTTGCCCGCGAGGATGATTCTCTCGACGCCCTCGATCGAACGGGCGAAAAGCACCGCTGCTTTCAGGTCGAGGCGCTCTTCTTTGAGGCCGGCGGATGGCTTTCCTCCAGCGGTGTGGTATCGCCAGTCGAAGCGGACGGCGTGAAAGCCCGCCTTCACGAGCGCCTGCGCGCCCTGCTTCAGGAGCGGGAGTTCGCGATGATATCCCTGCCCCGGGGCGAGCACGACGACCGTGCCGTTAGGTTTCCACGGACGATCGAGCGACGACGCGATCGGACCGCGCGAGGAGTGGATCTGGTTCACAACGTGGGCCATGTCGTCACCGCTCCGCACGCCTCCTCGACGGCCTTCGCAACCTGCAAGACGGTCGCATCGTCGAACGCCTTCCCCTGCACGTGCAGGCCGATCGGCAGCCCGCCCCTGGTGAACCCGCAGTTTACCGAGATGCCCGGCAATCCGGTGAGATTCGCGCTCACCGTGTACACATCGGACAAGTACATCGCGAGCGGATCGCCCGCTTTGTCGCCGATTTTGAAGGCGGCGGTCGGCGTGGTAGGGCCAAGAATCGCGTCGCACGCAGCGAAGGCGCGGTCGAAGTCCTGCAGGAGAAGGCGACGCACCTTGAGCGCCCGTGTGTAGTAGGCGTCGTAGTAGCCGCTCGACAGCGCGAACGTGCCGAGGAGAATGCGGCGCGTCACCTCGGGGCCGAATCCCTCGCGACGGGAACGCGCGTAGAGAGTGGCGAGATCGTCGACGTGTTGCGTGCGGTGGCCGTAGTGCACGCCGTCGTAACGCGCCAGGTTCGAACTCGCCTCGCTCGGCGCGACGATGTAGTACGCCGCGATGCCGTACTTCGTCGTGGGCAGCGAGACGTCGATGAGATCCGCGCCGAGCTTTCTCGCGGCGGCCATGACCGCGTCGCGCACTTCGGGGTCGAGACCCTCGCCGAAATACTCCTTCGGAATGCCCAGGCGGAACTTCTTGTGCGGACGCTGCGCAAGAGCCTGCGGTGCGTCGACGCTCGTCGCATCGAGCGGGTCCTTGCCGGCGACGACGCGCATCGCCAGCTCCGCATCTTCCACGGTTCGGGCCAGGGGACCGACCTGATCCAGGCTCGATGCGAATGCGACGAGACCGTATCGCGAGACGAGGCCGTACGTCGGCTTCATGCCGACGGTACCCGTGAACGCGGCGGGCTGACGGATGGATCCGCCCGTGTCGCTTCCGAATGCGAGGCACGCCATTCCGGAGGCCACGGCCGACGATGAGCCGCCGGACGATCCCCCCGCGACGCGATCGAGATCCCAGGGATTGCGCGTCGTATGAAACGCCGAGTTTTCGGTGGACGACCCCATCGCGAACTCGTCGAGGTTTGTCTTGCCGAGGATGATCGCGTCGGCGGCGCGCAGCCGCTTGACGACGGTCGCTTCGTACGGCGCACGGTAGTTCGCCAGGATCTTCGAGCCGCACGTAGTCGGCGCGTCGGTCGTCGTCATGTTGTCCTTGAGTGCGACGGGGACGCCGGCCAGGGGGCCCAAGTGTTCGCCGCGGGCGACCTTCTCGTCGACGCGCTTCGCCGCCGCCAGTGCGGCATCTTCCGTGACGGCGAGAAACGCTTTCACTTTGTCGTCTACGGCGCGAATGCGGTCGAGGTGCGCGCGCGCGATCTCGGTCGCGCTTGCGTGTTTCGAGATGACAAGTCCCCGCAGTTCGACCGCGGTTTCGTGGATCATTCGATGATCTTTGGCACGACGAAGTACGGGCCGACTTTGTCGGGGGCGTTGGCGAGCGCCTGTTCCGTCGCAAGCGGTCGGCGCGGCACGTCGTCGCGCATCAGGTTCGTAGTGTCGCCGGCGTGGACGAGGGGCTCGACGTTAGCGACGTCGAGATCCTTCAGCTGGTCAATATAGCAGAGGATCGCGTCGAGCTGCGTGCTCATGCGGTCTAGGGCCGCGTCGTCGAGCTCCAGTCGGGCGAGTTGCGCGACCTTCTTGACGGTTTCACGGTCGATCGACACGCGCGAGAGTGTACACCGGGTCGGTCGCGAAGGAAATGCCGTCGGGAGAGGGCCGCGGGCGTATAACCCCTGAACCTGTTGCTTGATGCGTGCAGGCGGTTCGCCTAGAATTCCCCACTCTTGGAGGAGAAGATTATGACGATTCGTAGCTTGTCCCTTGTTCTTCTGCTGGCATCCATTGTGACGGCGTGCGACAAGCCCGCGCCGGCCCCGGTCTCGACCGCCGTTCCGGCCGTCGCGCCTGTCAAGGCACAGGATCCGAACGTGATCAAGATCGTCTCGAGCCTGCCGCGCACGGGAAGCGCGAAGGCGCAGACCGATACCATCGTCAACGGCATCAAGATGGCGATCGACGAGGCGGGCGGAAAGGTCGGCAACTGGACCATCAAATACGAGGATCTCGACGACGCCACCGCCGCCGAAGGCAAGTGGACCGCCGAGAAGGAAGCGGCCAACGCCGAGCAGGCCATCAAGGATCCGGACGTGATGGTGTACATCGGCACGTACAACTCGGGCGCCGCCAAGGTCTCCATCCCGAAGCTCAACAAGGAAAACCTCCTGATGATCAGCCCGGCGAACACCGCGCCGGGTCTCACCAAGCCCGGCAAGGGCGACAAGGGCGAGCCCGAGGTCTACTATCCGAGCGGCAAGCGGAATTACTCGCGTGTGGTGCCGGCGGACGACATCCAGGGCGTCGTCGCGGCCGACTGGGCGAAGTCGCTCGGCGTGAAGAGCGTCTACATCCTCGACGACCGCGAAGTGTATGGCAAGGGCGTCGCGGACCTCTTCAAGGCGCGCTGCGAGGAGATCGGCGTCAAGGTGCTCGGCCAGGACGGAATCGACGCCAGCGCACAGGAATTCAAGCCGCTCATGACGAAGGTGAAGGCGGCGAAGCCCGACCTCGTCTACTTCGGCGGCACCACCCAGACGAAGGGTGGCCAGATCGCCAAAGACATGCTGGCGGTCGGCCTCGATTGCAAGATCATGGTCCCCGACGGCTGCTACGAGGAGGCGTTCATCACGGCCGCCGGCGCGGACGTGCTGAACGGCCGCTGCTACGTCACCTTCGGCGGGATGCCCCCCGACATGCTGAAGGGCAAGGGCAAGGACTTCTACGACAACTACAAGAAGAAGTACGGCGGTGAGCCTGAGGGGTACGCCGTGTACGGCTACGAGGCGTCGAAGGTGGCGCTCGAGGCGATCAAGCTCGCCGGCAAGAAGGACCGCGAGGCGATCCGCGCGGCATGCTTCGGCATCAAGAACTTCGACGGCGCGCTCGGCAAGTGGTCGTTCGACAAGCACGGCGATACGACGAACCGTACCATGAGCGGAAGCACCGTCGCGGCCGGCAAGTTCAAGTTCGCCAAGGTGCTCGGCGAAGAGGACTAGACTTCAGAGGACTCAATACACTCCGCCGACGGGCGCACACCTTTCGGCGGAGTTTTTCCATCGATGCTAACGCTCGTCGCCGTCGCGCAGCAGGGCGGCTTCGACATTTTCATTCAGCAGCTCATCAATGGGCTGACGACGGGCACCCTCTTTGCGCTGATCGCCATCGGGTACACGATGGTGTACGGCATCGTCGAGCTCATCAACTTCGCGCACGGCGACCTGTTCATGCTGGGTGCGTTCCTCGCGCTCACGATCGTGACGAAAATGGGGCTCGCGACGTCCGGCGCTATGGGGGCGGTCGCCGGCATCGGGCTGGTGTTCGTCGTGTGCATGCTGTTCTGCGCGACGCTCAACTACGGGGTCGATCGGCTGGTCTACAAGCCGCTCCGCAACGCGCCGAAACTCACGCCTCTCGTGAGCGCGATCGGCGTCTCGTTCTGCTTCATGGGAATCGGACAGATCTGGAAGGGAGTCGCGGATCTCAGTTTTCCAGACGTGGTGCCGAATCGGAATCTGCTCCCGTCGGACGCCGTGCGGTTCACGCTGAAGGACATGATTGTCCTGTCGATCACGATTCCGCTCATGGTGAGCCTGACACTGTTCGTGAAGTACACGAAACTCGGCAAGGCGATGCGCGCGACGGCGCAGAACCCTGTGGCGGCGCGGCTCATGGGGATCGATGTCGATCGCGTCATCGGCGCGACGTTCATGATCGGCGGCTCGCTCGCGGGCGCGGCGAGCGTGATCTACGGCCTCTCCATCAACACGGTTTCGTTCCAGATGGGATATCAGAACGGCCTGTACGCGTTCACCGCCGCCGTTCTCGGCGGAATTGGAAACCTGCCGGGCGCGATGCTCGGCGGCATCGTGATCGGCCTCGTCCGCTCGCTCGGCAGCCAGTACGTCGGCGAGCAGTGGACGAGCGCGCTTGTCTTCGCGATCCTCATCGTGATCCTCGTCTTCCGTCCGTCGGGCCTTCTGGGGGCGCGCACGCGCGAGAAGGTATGAACCGCCGCCGCACGGAACTCATCGGGCTGGGCGTCTTGCTGATCCTACCCGTCATCGTCTCGTCGAAGCTGGGCGGCGACGTACGGAACATCCTCATCTTCTGTATCCTGGCTCTCGGACTGAACGTCGTCGTGGGCTATTCCGGGCTGCTGCAGCTCGGCATCGCGGCGTTCTTCGGGATCGGCGCGTACATCACGGGCATCCTCACAGTCCAGCAATTCCCCTTCCAGATCGGCTTCTGGCCCGCGCTCATCGTCTCGACAATCGGTGCGGGCGTGGCGGGCATCGTGCTGGCGGCCCCGACGCTGCGTCTGCGAGGCGACTACCTCGCAATCGTGACACTAGGCTTTGGGGAGGTCGTCAAGTTCGGGATCAAGAACCTCGAGAGCATCACGAACGGGTCGCGCGCTCTCAACCCGCTGCCGGATCCCTGGATGGGCTGGGTGCCGGGGGCGGTCCGCGAAGAAACGTGGGGATACTACTGGTACTACTACGTCGCGCTTGCGGCGCTCGTGGGCGTGGTGATCCTGCTCCACAACCTCGAGTACTCTCGTCTCGGACGCGCGTGGATGGCGATCCGGGAAGACGAGCTGGCAGCGACGTGCATGGGGATCAACGCGGTGCAGGTGAAGCTCTCCGCGTTCGCGCTTGGGTCGGCGCTCGCCGGACTCGCCGGCGCGCTCTACGCGACAAGCCTCGACCAGACCGGCGGGCCGGACAGCTACACGTTCAACCGGTCGATCTCCGTCCTCTGCTTCCTCATCATCGGCGGCATGGGCAATATCCGGGGAGCGCTCGTTGGCACGTTCGTGCTCATGGGATATGACAATATTCTCACGCCCATGCTGGACGGCCTCGTCCAGAAGGCGGGCACTGAATTCAGATTCAGCGACATCAAATTGATCGTCTTCGGGCTCGCCCTCATCGCCATGATGCGCTTCAGGCCCGAAGGGATCCTGCCCTCGCGACGCATCGCCATGGAGCTTCACGAGAAGCGCGAGGAGGGCGCGGCCTAGATGGGCATCCTCGACGTACGAAATCTGACGATGCGCTTCGGCGGTCTCACGGCCGTCAACAAGGTCGACTTCTCAGTTGAGAAGGGACACATCTTCTCGATCATCGGCCCGAACGGCGCCGGCAAGACGACGGTATTCAACGCGGTGACGGGCGTGTACGAGCCGACAGAGGGGGAGATTCAATTCGAAGGCAGGGACATGAGCCGCCCGTTCAGGCCGGCGGTGATTGTCGCATGCTCGCTCATCGGCATTGTCACGGGCATCGCGACGGCGATCTTCGCCGCGAATGTCGATGGCGCGTGGCGCGCGTCGATCACGCTGAACTATCCCGACTCGAGCGAGAAGTTCCCGGTCGGCAAGGCGCTCGGCGACTTCTTCCGCTACCTGAACGCACGTGTCATGTCGGAGCGCGAATCCAATCGCCTGACCAACATCGAGCTGCGGCCGAAGGATGGCAAGTGGCGCATTCGCAGCTCCACGACGCGGGTGACCCTCGAGGAGCACGACGACGAGACGGTCGCCGAGCAGCGTCGCGAGGTCCTCGCGGCCCTGGTGAATCTCGAGGGGAGCCTGCGCACGACCGTGAAGGGCCCCGATGGGCGCTGGCAGGTGAAGGGGACCGACGGTGCTGTGCTCGAGACGGCTGAATCGCGCGAGAAGGCGAAGGAGCGGCTGATGGATCTCGCCCTCAAGGCGGGCAAGCTCAAGTGGAAGATCGTGAATCGAGCGTCCGCGGAAGTCCTTGCCATCGCTCCGACGCCGGAGAAGGCCGCGGAGCAGATGCGGACAATCGACGAGGTCCTCAAAGGCGGTGCAACGGTCGAGGAGCGCGATGGCAAGGGCGTCATCGTGAAGCAGGGTCGCGTGCTCGCGACGTACGACACGCGCGGGGATGCGGATCAGCGGCTGTCCGAGCTGACGGCGCTGCGCGGCGCCATCGTCCGGGAGCGCATCCTCCTCTGGCTTTCGCTCGTCGCGGGGATCGTGATCGGCGCCGGGGGAGCGTTCGTTGTCTGGCGGCGCGCACGTCGGACGCCGGATGTGGTCGCGCGGCGTGGTCTGGCCCGCACGTTCCAGAACATCAGGCTCTTTCCGGACATGCTCGTCATTGAAAACGTCTTGATGGGAATGGACTCACGCCTGGCGACGCCACATTGGGCGTCCGCGTTGCGGGCGCCGCGATTCCATCGCGAGGAGGCGGCCGCGCGCACGAAGGCGATGGAGCTTCTGAGGTTTGTGGGTCTGGAGGAACGCGCGCACCAGATTGCCAAGAGCCTGCCTTACGGCGACCAGCGGCGGCTCGAGATCTCTCGCGCGCTGGCAACGGAACCTCGGCTCGTGCTCCTCGACGAGCCCGCGGCCGGCATGAACCCAGCCGAGACGGTCGATCTGATGAAACTCATCTCGAGGATCCGCGACACCGGCGTGACGGTCGTTCTCATCGAACATCACATGAAGGTGGTGATGGGGATTTCCGATCGAATCGTCGTGCTCGACTACGGGTCTAAAATCGCGGAAGGCACGCCGGCCGAAGTGAAGGCGAACCCGAAGGTGATCGAGGCTTACCTCGGCAAGGAAGAGGTGGGCTAGATGGGCCAGCCGCTCCTGAAGCTCGAAGACATCCGCGCCGGGTACGGCCTCATCGAGGTGCTGAAGGGCATCACGATCGAGGTGGGTGAGGGGGAGATTGTCACCGTCATCGGCGCGAATGGCGCAGGGAAGACTTCGACCCTCATGTGCATCTCGGGCATTAATCGGGTGCGCAGCGGGCGAATCACATTCGACGGGCAGGACATCTCGAATCGCCCCGCACACGAGATCATGCAGATGGGGATCTGCCAGTCGCCGGAAGGCCGCAAGATCTTCCCGCGCCTGACGGTCCTCGAGAATCTCGAGATGGGGGCGTACACGAAAAGCAACCAGACGCTCGTGCGACAGGGAATCGAGCGCGCTTTCGCGCTCTTCCCCATCCTCAAGGAGCGCCAGTCGCAGGCGGGAGGAACGCTGTCGGGCGGCGAGCAGCAGATGCTGGCGATCGCGCGCGCCCTCATGGGTGAGCCGCGTCTCCTCTTGCTCGACGAGCCGTCGCTGGGCCTGGCGCCGATGATCGTGCTGCGCATTTTCGAGGTCATCCGCGAGCTTAACAAGCAGGGGATGACGGTCATGCTGGTCGAGCAGAACGCGCGCCTGGCGCTCAAGCTGGCGCACCGCGGCTACGTCATGGAGACGGGATCGATCATCATGGCGGATGCGGCGGGCAAGCTGCTCGAGGATCCGCGGGTCAAGGACGCCTACCTGGGGGAGTAGATGGGCCGATTGCGCGCCGAGCACTTGTGGCTCGCGGGGTTCGGCCTGACGTTCGCGGCGCTGGCCCTGATCTATCGCGACAGCTACCAACAGGACGGGGGGACGCACTTCCTGGGGGCCCGTTGGGCATGGAAGCACCCCGACATGTTCGTGGATGTTTGGGGCCGGCCGCTCTTCACCTTCGTCTACGCGTTCCCGGCGCTGTTCGGATACGCCGCAGCCAAGCTGCTCACGGTAGGCGTTGCTTGCGCAAGCGCGTGGCTCACCTTCAAGGTCGCCCAGCGGTTGGGGGTGGAGTGGCCGTCGGCGGTGATCCCCCTCGTCCTGCTCCAGCCGTCGTACTTCCTGATCGCCTCGGACACCATGACCGAGCCCCTCTTTGCGTGCATCCTGGCGGGGGCGCTGCTCGCGCAAGCAAGCGGGCGCGTGCGGATGGCCCTGATCGTGATCTCCCTTCTCCCCATCGTCCGGCCCGAGGGGTTCTTCATCGCCCCTTTCTGGGCGATCTACGTGCTTGCGCAGGATCGCAGGCATCTGCCCTGGATCCCGATGCTGGGAATCGGGACGGCGGCATGGTGGCTGGCGGCGCTGGCCATTACCGGCGATCCCCTCTGGATCGTGCACAACTGGCCGCCAACGTGGCAGGGCGCCAGTCCTTACCTTGGTGCTACCACTCTTGCCCACCGTGCGATGTCATACGTGGCCCGACTGCCGGAGATCGCCGGTCCGTTCACCATGTTCCTGGTTCCGATCGGACTCTATGTCTGCTTGCGCAAGCGCGCATGGCTGGCGGCCGGCCTATTTCTCTTTCTACTGGTGCTTCACGGCGCGCTCTGGACCGCGGGGAAGTTCGGCACTGCCGGCTACCCCCGTTACCTTGTCTGCGTTGCGCCCGCCTTGGCGCTGGTGATGCTTGAGGGGTGGGGCCTGCTTGCGCGGCGCGTCGGGCGATGGGCGACCCCCCTTGCTTGCGCAAGCGTGGCGGTCAGCGCCTGCTTCTGCCTCCTCTATGTGGACGCCTGCGTCTATACCCGCGATGGCAGGGCCGTGGAAGATGCTGTCGCCGAACTGCGCAAGCAGCCGGTCAAGATCGACCGGCTCGTTTGGAGCCAGGCGTACATGTGCATCCTGCTGGACCAGGATCCCCGCGGTCGGGAGCCTATGCCGGAACTTCGGACGCGCTTGCGCGACCTGCCGTCCCGTACGCTGATCTTCTGGGATGGCGAGACGGGGCCGGCGTGGTACGGGGTGGGGCCGGCCGACTTCGCGCAAGCAGGATTCCGGAAGCTCTTCTCGCGCGACTACGAGCTGACCGGCATCCTGTCCCGTCGCACCTTTTTCGGATACGGCGGGGTGCGCAAGCAGAGCATGCACCTTTACTACAGGGATTGACCCGCCCCGCCTCGTCCCGATATAAGGTCTTGAGATGCGTAAACTGACAGCTGCCCTGATTCTGCTGGCCGGATGCGGAAACGGCGCGTCCCCCCCGCCCGACAGTGCGACTACCCGGGCCGAGATCGACTCGCTCATCAAGCAATACCACGAAAAGATGATCCGGGGGGAAATCGACGCCGTAGTGGCGCTCTTGGACCCGGAATTTTCGATCAGCTTCAGCGGCCAGGAACACGTCTACGGTCGGGATGGATCGACCGCAGTGCTCAAGGGGTTCATCGACTTCTACAAGTCGAGCGACGTCCTCGGCAAGCGCAAGTCGATGTTCGGCGACATCCGGATCCGCCACGAGGGCAACCTCGCCTTCGCGACGTACACAGTCGCCTTCCTCGACAATCCGGACAAGCCCCCCTACGTCGAGACGTACACGCACATCTTCAAGCGGTCGTCGGGCAAGTGGCTCTTCCTGCACGAGCAGCGGTCCTTCAAGAAAGCCTGATGAAAGCCAAGCCACCCGCCGGCGCCTTCCCGTTCATCGACCTCACCGCGCACCACAAACCGCTCCGGAAGGCGATGCTCAAGAAGTTCGGGGAGATCCTCGACTCGTCACAGTTCATCCTGGGTCCGGAAGTCGAGGCCTTCGAGCGCGAGCTCGCCGCCTACTGCGGATCCACGATCGGGATCGGCGTTTCGAACGGCTACGACGCCATCCGGCTTGCCTTGGAGGCGTACGGCATCGGTCCCGGCGATGAGGTGATCCTGCCGACGTTCACGTTTGCGGCGACCGCGTTCGCCGTCACCCATGCAGGTGCGACCCCGAAATTGATCGATATTGAGCCTTCGACCTACTCCATCGATGTTAAAGCGCTTGCGCAAGCAATCGGACCCCGCACGAAGGCGGTCATCCCCGTCCACCTCTTCGGCCATCCCGCGGACATGGCGGGCGTCATGACCATCGCCAAACAGAGCGGGATCAAGGTCCTCGAGGATGCCGCGCAAGCGCACGGCGCCAGGCTCGGCAAGCGCCGGGTGGGGTCGATCGGTGACATTGGCTGCTTCAGCTTTTATCCCTCGAAGAACCTTGGAGCCTTGGGCGACGGCGGCGCCTTGGTGACGAACGACAGCGCGCTTGCCACCGTCATCCGCAAGCTGCGCAACTGCGGTCAGGCGGACCGCTATACGCACGAATTCGTGGGGTACAACAACCGGCTCGACAGTATTCAGGCCGCCATGCTGCGGTTGAAGCTCAAGCGGCTTGACGCAAGCAACCGCAGGCGGCAAGCAATCGCCAAGCTATACGGCAAGCTGCTGCGGGGGGTGGGCACGCCCGCCGTCCGCGCCGGCGCGGAGCACGTCTACCACCTCTATGTCATCCGTCATCCAAAGCGCGAGGAGATCCGGCAAGCGCTCACACGCTCCGGTATTCCGTGCGGCGTGTACTACCCTGTCCCCCTCCATTTGCAGCCGTGCTACCGGTCGATGGGACATAAGGAAGGCGATTTCCCAGTCGCCGAGGCGGCCGCCCGCGAAGTGCTTGCACTGCCGATCTACCCGGAGCTGAAGCCAGCTCAAGTGCGGCGCGTCGCGAACGCCGTGAACCAGGCGCTCCATTAGGTATCTCTAATCTATGGTAGGCATGGCTTTGCAACGATTCTCTTGTCGAGCGGAAATCGGGGTTGTAGCATTCCTCCCGGCATGCCACGGAATCCTCATCTCGCGAACTGGATCGACGAGATTTCCCGCCTGACCCAGCCGGATAAGGTCCACTGGTGCGACGGGTCCGAAGCGGAATACGAGAAGCTAGTCGCCGAGATGGTTCGGACGGGTGTCCTCATCCCTCTGAACCCCAAGACCCACCCGGGATGCTACCTCCATCGCAGCCACCATAGCGACGTGGCGCGCACAGAGCAGTCGACGTTCATCTGCACCCTGAAGAAAGATGACGCTGGCCCTACCAACAATTGGATGTCGCCCCCGGAGGCTCAGGAGCGGGTCGGCAAGCTCTTCCAGGGATGCATGAAGGGCCGGACGATGTTCGTCGTGCCCTACCTGATGGGGCCTGCGACGTCCCCCTATAGCAAGGTGGGCGTCGAGGTGACCGACAGCGCCTATGTGGCCGTCAGCATGCGGATCATGACCCGGATGGGCCAGGTCGCCCTGGACCGGCTGGGGGAAAGCGACGACTTCGTCAAGGGGCTGCACTCCATAGGCGAACTGAACCCGGAACGCCGGTTCATCCTCCATTTCCCGGAGACGCGGACGATCTGGAGCTACGGATCGGGGTACGGTGGAAACGCCCTCCTGGGCAAGAAGTGCCACGCACTCCGCATCGGGAGCTGGGTCGGCCGGCAAGAGGGATGGCTCGCCGAGCACATGTTGATCGTCGGACTACAGTCACCGGAAGGCGAAACGACCTATGTCGCGGCCGCTTTCCCGAGCGCCTGCGGCAAGACCAATCTCGCGATGCTCGTTCCGCCCGCCGCGTTCCCAGGATGGAAAGTGTGGACGGTCGGCGACGATATCTGCTGGATGCGCCCCGGACCCGACGGACGTCTCTGGGCGATCAACCCCGAGGCGGGGTTCTTCGGCGTCGCGCCCGGCACGAGCACGAAAACCAATCCGAACGCGATGGCGATGCTCAAACGCAACGTCATCTTTACCAACGTCGGCGTCACCTCCGACGGAGAGCCGTGGTGGGAGGGCATCGACGGTACCCCGCCCAGCGGCATGATCGACTGGCAAGCGCGGCCTCAGCTCCACGGCAAGGAGAAGGTTGCGCACCCGAACTCGCGCTTCACGTGCCCTGCGACGAATTGCGCATCCCTCTCGCCCGCGTGGGAGCAGGCGACGGGCGTGCCGATATCGGCGATCATCTTCGGCGGTCGTCGTGCCCGGCTCGCTCCGCTCGTCTACGAATCGCGCGACTGGGCGCACGGGGTGTTCGTCGGGGCGGGCATGGCCTCCGAGACGACAGCGGCTGCCACCGGCGCGGTGGGCGTCGTCCGGCGCGACCCTATGGCGATGCTTCCCTTCTGCGGCTACAACATGGCCGACTACTGGGGCCACTGGCTATCCATCGGCTCCAAGCTCAAGAATCCGCCGAAGATCTTTCACGTCAACTGGTTCCGGACCGGCGCCGACGGGAAATTCCTGTGGCCGGGCTTCGGCGACAACCTGCGCGTCTTGATGTGGATGCTCCAGCGCGTAAAGGGGACCGGGAAAGCACTCGAATCGCCGATCGGCAATCTGCCGACGAAGGATGCGCTCGACCTGCGCGGTCTCGATCTGCCCGCCGCCGCGCTCGATGAGCTGCTCTCGGTCGACAAGATCGCGTGGCAGCATGAGCTGCGCGACCAGCGGAAGTTCTTCGACCAGTTCGGCACCCATCTGCCGCCCGAGCTCCTGAAGCAGCACGAATCGCTCGCGGCACGGCTGAGCTGATGCCGGACCAGCGCATCGCCGGCATCGATCCGGGGACGCGGATCGTCGGCTACTGCATCCTGGAGACGCGCCGCTCGCGTCTCGCGACGCTCACGGTGGGCACGATCCGTCCGCCGGGGCGATCCATGCCGGACCGCCTCCTTGCGATCTTCGACAAGCTGGACCCGATCCTCCAAAAGTACCGGCCGACGGTGGTCGCGATCGAGCGCGCGTACGTCGGGCGCAATCCACAGAGTGCGCTCGCTCTCGGCATGGGTCGCGGTGTCGCGATGCTCTGCGCGGCGCGGTGTGGCGCGCGGGTTGTCGAGGTCTCTCCGTCGGAAGCGAAGCGCGCGGTCGCGGCGGGGGGCGGCGCGGCGAAAGAACGGGTGCAGCGGATGGTGCAGCTCATCCTGGGGCTCGCGAATCCGCTGCCGCCGGACGCGTCCGACGCCGTCGCGCTGGCCTTGAGCCAGGCCGGCAACATTCGCTGAGGGAGTAGACCGAGGCGTTCCGGAAACCTCGGCCTGCTGGGACCAAGCGGTTTAACGCCGAGAGATCCGAATGAACGGAGGGAGCGCTCTGTAGGGTTTCTCGGCTCTCTCGGTGTTTTCCGCGAGACCCGAGTCTGTGGACGTACTGCGGATCATACAGAGGGTCGCTCGGAAGACTGAAAGTCTTGTCGCCTCCCGGAGGCGCGGGTATTTTGTCACGCGATGAGCGATCTGCGCCCCGCCCCCAACGCGACCGATTTCGAGTGGTCGGGCACGATCGTCGGCGTCTCGAACGCCGTCACGCGCGTGCGCGGGCCGGTCGCGGTCGATCGCAATATCGACTCGCAAATGTGCGAGCACTTTCTGCAACTCGCACGGCGCGCCCTCGAAGGATATCAGTGTCATATCCACGACGCGGTCATCCACGGCGTCGGCGTGCGCCTTTTCACCGATTCGCACCACGTGGCAGACTTCTGGAGCCACCACTGGTTCACGCCGCAGGAATGGCGCGAGGCGACGGGCGAGGTGCCCCCGGCGAAGCCCAGGCTGACCGTCTATGCGATCGGCAACCTCCCGGGCCGCGAGCCGATCGCGTATGCGTGCCCGTCTCGCGACACCGTACTCGTCCTCGGCAGCACGTGGTACGGCACGGTGCGCGACGAGACGCTTGCGGCCCTCAGCCGGATTCTCGCGGATGAGCAAGGGGCGTACCTGCTGCGCGCGTCGGCGACGTCCAGCGCGGGGCAGGCGACGCTCTCGACGGGGACCGGCCGGACGACGCACGCTTTCAGCGCGATGGAATCGCTTGCGGCGCGATACATCTCCGACGACGCGACCGTGGTGCGCTTCGCGTATCGTCGTCGCGCCGGCGGCTGGGTGCTGCCGACGGCGGCGGGACCGGCGAGCGGGTGGCGCGCGCTCGACTGGCTCGACAGCGCGAAAGATCCGGACGCGCACGTGCGAGGCGTTACCGAAGAGGGGTACCCGATCGAACTCGACGTCGAGGATCTCGATTTGAAGGACACCAAGGCGCTCGCCTATGCGGGAGAGCGTCGGGCGTACGTTCGTACATCGTTGGTGCGCCGTTTTCCTGGGCAGGCGTGGACATTCGTGCGCAGCACGATCGAGAACGCGCCCGAGCCGTCGACGCCGGACGGCGACGCGGAGGACATCACGCGAGCGACCATGGGCACCGGCGACGTGGCCGGGCGCAGCTTCTTCGCGAGCCTGCCGCCGCCCAAGGCACAAGAGATTGTGGCGCGCTTCATCGATTCCGACGGCACGCGCGCGATGATCGACCCGATCCAGGTGTTCGGCCGTTCGCGCGTCGTGCGCAGCCCGTGGGCGTCGACGCCGGTTACGACGGTCGTACGACTTCGGGATGGCGCTTTCCCCGCGGAGGGTGAGGCGCTCGGCGCGCTGTCGAGACGGCTCATCGCCCGTGCGACGATCATCGACGGCTCCGCGGCGGAAATGGTTCGAACGCGATAAGGGAGAGATAGCATGGTGAAGACGATGGCGAAGAAGACCAGGGTCGTGGCGCAGGACGTGCTGCTCAAGGCGGAATTCGCGGGGCTCAAGCACGTGTCGAGCGGCAAGGTGCGCGACATGTTCGATCTCGGCGACGCGCTGCTCATCGTCACGAGCGACCGCATCAGCGCGTTCGATGTCGTGCTGCCGGTCGGCATCCCGAACAAGGGGAAGGTGCTCAACCAGCTGTCGCTCTTCTGGTTCAAGTTCCTGAAGGGAACGACGGCGAACCATCTCATCACGGGCGACGTGATGAAGATGCCGGCCGAGGTGCGCCGTCACAGGGACGTCCTCGCGGGCCGGTCGATGCTCGTCAAAAAGGCCAAGCCGTTCCCCGTCGAGTGCGTCGCGCGCGGTTATCTCATCGGATCGGGCTGGAAGGACTACCAGGCGACGGGCGAGGTCTGCGGCATCAGGCTGCCGAAGGGGCTGAAGCAGGCGTCGAAGCTCCCGGAGCCGATCTTCACGCCGTCCACGAAGGCCGAGGTCGGGCACGACATGAACATCGGGTTCGACCAGGTCGTGCAGGCGGTCGGCAAGAAGACGGCCGACGAGCTTCGCCGCCGCACACTCGCCATCTACGCGAAGGGAGCCGCCTACGCGGAGACGAAGGGGATCATCCTCGCCGACACGAAGTTCGAGTTCGGTGCCGTCGGGGACGAGATCATCCTGATCGATGAGGTGCTCACGCCGGATTCGTCGCGCTTCTGGCCGAAGTCGAGCTACAACGTCGGCATCTCGCCGCCGAGCTTCGACAAGCAGTTCGTGCGCGACTGGCTGGAGTCGATCAAGTGGGACAAGAAGCCGCCCGCGCCGGAGCTGCCCGTGGACGTCGCGCGCAAGACGAGCGAAAAGTACGTCGAGGCGTACAAGCTGCTCACCGGCAAGAAGCTGGAATAGCCTCGGTTCTGCGCACGCTCGAGGGTCGTTATCCGACGACGATGCTCGGGGGCTGGGCGAAGAGCGGCAGCAGTCCGTACCGGCATCTGATCGGGACGATCCTGTCCGCGCGGTCGCGCGACGAGATGACGGACAAGATCTGCGCGGTGCTCTTCCGTCGATACACAACGCCGAAGGCGCTCGCGGCGGCAAAGCGTCGCGATGTCGAACGCATCCTGCACGACATCGGGTTCTTCCGGACGAAGGCGAACTACATCATCGAGAGCGCGAAGCGGATCGTCGAGCTGGGTGGCGTGCCCGACACGATCGAGGAGCTGATGGAGTTCCCGGGCGTGGGGCGCAAGGTGGCGAACTGCGTGCTGGTGTACGCGTTCGGGCAGGACGCGATTCCCGTCGATACGCACGTGCACCGGTTCTCGAATCGTTTCGGCTGGGTGCGCACGAAGACGCCTGAGGAGACGGAACGCGCGCTCGTGGCGATCGTGCCGAAGCGCCACTGGCAGCTCGTGAATGAGCTGATCGTCGCGCACGGCAAGCAGGTGTGCCGTCCGATCGGACCGAAGTGCGGCGAGTGCCCGGTGAGCGGGTCCTGCGCGAAGCGGGGGGTTTGAACGGCATCGACCGTCCAGAAGGGTGATGATCGCCATCGCCCTCTCCCTGCTCCTGCAGAATCCGCAAGCTCTCATCGAGCAACTTTCGTCGGAGGATCTCGACGCGCGCTGCGAGGCGAGCGCCGAGTTGGAAAGACTACACGAGGCGGCCGTTCCTGCACTCATGGCCGCTCTCGACCATGCCGACGCGGAGGTCGCGACTCGAAGCCATGACGTGCTTTACCGCATCGTGAACGCGCTGCCGCCCGAGGTCGTCGCTCGCCATGCGAGGCTCGCGCTGATCCGGACGCGCAGAGAGATCCGGACTCTCATCGATTCACTGGAGAAGGAGTCGTTGGATCCCAACTGGATGCTGGCGTCCCCCACAATGCGGTACTACGACCCTCTGCCGAAGTACGCGCGCTTGGTGGAGCTGGGCGGCGCCGCGGTTCCCGCACTCCTTGAAGTCGCACTTGCGCCTTGGCTTTCTCCCGATCCGTGCGTCGTGGCCATTCGACTCCTTGCGAAGATCGGCGACTGTCGCGCGGTCGGACCGCTGATTGAACTGCTGGGCTGCGATCGATTGGGCGCGTCCCCCCACGGCGAGACTGTTGGCGACGCGGCATCCGCCGCTCTCAGCGTGTTCCCCGACGCCGCACTCATGCCGCCGCTGATCGATGTGCTGCACACGTCGACTTGCAGAGAGCGGATTGTCGATCAGCTGCGCAAGCGTACACGGAGAGACTTTGGCGTCGATGCCGCCGCTTGGAGCTCTTGGTGGGAGGCGAGCAGATCCCGATAATTCCCACCCCGTAACAACCGACGGCTAGCGGTGTGGCGCTTAGGCGCTCGTCACCAGCGGATGTCGAGCATGCCGAGCAGGCGGCGTGCGGACTGCTCGCTGTCCGGGCTGGGCTCGCCGTCGTACGTCTGCCGCAGGGCCGTGAGTTGCTCCGGGGAAAATGTCAGCGGCGATGCCCCGAGCGCGGGGAGCAGGTCGAGGGCGAGGCGCGACTGTGCGGGACTCAGGCTGTGGCGATGCTCGAGGCCGCGCGTGCGATCGCCCATCGCGACGTCGGGGGTCGCGGCAAGGGGCTCGACCATCCAGAGTCCGTGATCGACGGCGAGGTTTGCGGGTTCGGCGAGGGTGACGCGGTCGTCGATCGTCCAGAAGCCGGCGGTGATGCCAAAGTCATCGCAGAGGAGATCGCGCGTGTGCTGCATGGCGCTGTGGGCGGCGTCGAGGAGGTCGGACAGGGCGTCGGGAAAGCCGGCGAGGTGGCGTCGCGGATCGTAGGCGGCTTCGTCGACTTCCGGAAGGGCGTGGGGGCTGCGGTCGCTCTCGTGGTCGAACGTGATACCGACAAGCCCGTCGGGGCGCCACGCGAGGCCGAGGAGATCGCCGCTGCCGTTGTCGTACGCGTACGTGCCGGCGTCGAGTGAGCCGCTCCATCGCGAGTAGACGTGGACGTACCGAAGGGCGCTGATGCCGGCGGCGAGGTGCTTGAGGGCGGCGCCGCGGACGAGGTGCGGGCGAAGCGCATCGGTGAACACGGCGACATTCTGCGCGGGGGGAGCGAGGGGGTGCAAGGTTCCGGGGCGAAGCCGCGAGCCCGTGCGATCTCGAGAGCGTCGCTTACCTGGAGGCCGTCGCAAGATCGCCACGAGAGGGGGTATCCAAATTACGTCGTTGACCACCGGCATCCACCACTGCGACCCCGCGAGGTATCCCCTCTGCACAGCGACGACGAACAAGACCGGCCCAGAAATCTTCGCCAGCATGCAGAGCAGGACCAGGGGGCGGCGCACGCGGATCGCGTTCGCGAAGCAGAGGAGCGCGACACCGGCGAGCAGAACGAGCGTCGGCACCATCGACGGCGGCATCGCGACCATCACGCGCTCCGGTGCCAGGAGCATCAGGAGGAACCACACGGCGTCGTACAGTCCCGCGACCACGAAGAAAAGGCGCGCCATCATCAACATCACTTTAGCGGCCGCGGGGGCACGTCTCCACTGTCGACGTTTACCGATCGCACTTCGCGAGCAGGGCGGTCAGCTCCGCTTCCGAGAGCTTGAGGTCCAGCTCGGCGTATAGGATGTTGCGCTCCCGCAGGTCGTGGTGTTGCAGGAGATGCAGCAGCATCGTCTCGTTGTCGAGGAACTCGTGCGCCTGCCGCCGTCCCGCCTGCGCGTTGGCCGCCAGCTCCTTCGCGAGTTTCTTCACGTCGTCGAGGTTGCGCAGGATGTTCTTGTGCTCGAGGCGGAACATCTCGGGCGAGCCGCCGATCATGGTGCCGACGCGCTCCTCGTAGAGCGGCAGCACGTATTTTTCCTCGGCCTCCATGTGCCGCCGCAGCGCCGTCTCGAACGTCGCCAGCGCCTCGGCCGCCGCGCCGAATTCGAGGCCGACGATGAGGTCCCGGTGCTGCGCGAGCAGCTCCATGAAGCCGGCGTGCACGTCGAGGAGCTCCAGAAGCGATCGCGACTTCATGCGTGGTCCGGCGTCGCCGGTTCCTCGGTGCGTTTCTTCTTCGGCCCGGCGCGAAAGAAGCTCTCAACCGTGCGGCGCCGGCCCGGATAGGCGCGGATGACGCCGGCGTAGCTGACCTGATAGGCGTTCCGCCACGCTCCGCGCTGCGCCACCTCCGCGGTGTGGGCGGCATGGTGCCGGTTGTCCGCTTCGGAGACCTGTTTCAGCTGTTTCTGGAGTTCGTCGGCGGCGGCCGTCAACGAGTCCGGCCACATGCTCAGTTCGGACGGATTCCCGTCTACGGACGCGACGGTGGCCAGGCGTCGCAGCATGTCGAGCCGCCTTCCGGCGGAGGCCTCCTGCACGGGCGTCACGCCGTGCGGGAAGAGCAGGGTGTAGGCGCGCGACTTGCGATTGTTGTCCACCGCCGACAGGACGGCGAGGTGGAAGCGCCCGATCGTATCGGACGCGAACAGATCGGCCTTGTCGCGAATCGCGCCGGCTACCACGAGCGCCTCATGCGCGTCGCGCTCCCGCGCGCGTGCCTTGCGGAGTTCCAGGTGCGCCCGTGCGAATCGCGAAACGAGCGACTGGGTCCGCGGATCCGCCTTGAGCCGCGCAAGGTGGTAGATGCTGTAATTGGAGAGGATCGTCTCGGTGGCCGTTTTCGTGCGCGGAAGGAACATGCGTCGCCTTTTTGGATCCGGATGGGGCGCCTCTTACTTCCGGCGCACCATTCCCGTCGCCGGGAACAGGCGGCCGGAAAGGGAGAATAGCATATCCGAATCGCGTTGTCATGCCGGACGCCGTCCGATCGTCGCAACTGAATGTCGATACGCTGTGTCGGCCGGCTCCGACGGCGTATCGGGTTCGCATTACGGGAGGGGGGTGCGGCAGGAAGGCGTATCGGGAATCCGTTTCGACGCCCGGGCGCGGCGAAACCGCGTAACCGGAACGCGATAGGGTGTTCCGCCTGGCCCGGACGCCGTGTCGCGATGTGATTTCGGCGTCCGGGCCGTCCGGCCGCCTGTTCCCGCCCGTGGGAAAGCTCGAGCGGACGCGCCAGTCCCGACATCCGAAACCGATTATGGCGCCCCGCTGCAGCGGGTACTCATAACGGAATCTCGTTGCGTCATCCGGCGCCGGCCGCCTCCCGTAATGACTTCCCGATATGACGTCTGCGACCGCCGGGCACGCGTGTCGCGATTCAGTTGCGACTTCCGGGTGCGGCCCCCTCCCGTAACGACATTACGATGTGCGAGCCGGCGCCGGCGAGCACGCATGATGGATTGTTGAGGTGTTCCCTGGCCGGCGGGGAATTGCATCCCCGTCGAACGAATTGTGCGGAGGTCGCCCCTTGGGGCGTGTCCAATTGCGAAACTTCGGGCGAGAAGCGGTCGATCATCGTCGCATCGGTGCGACTGGGTGGAGCGCTCTCGCGGCGCGCAGCCGGCCACCGTTTTCAATTTCCCATTTGAGGATCACCGCCATGTCAGCTTCGATAACGGCCGTTGTGTTCACGCTCTGGGCCGTCGTTCCCGCGCAGGTGCCGCAGGCGCAGGAGGAGATCCCCGGGCTCATCGAAGAGCTCGCAGCGGGCACCCTCGCGGAGCGCGACGCGGCGCAGCAGCGGCTCGTGGAGCTGGCGGATGCCGCCGAACCGGCGTTGCGCAAGGCGGGCGAATCGATGGACAAAGTGCTCGCCTCCCGCGCAAAGACGGCGCTCGAGAGCATCGCCGCGGCGCGCGAGGATCGACTGTGGGCGGAGCGCATCAAGGCGCTGGCGAAGTCCCATGCCGAGCGGCATTTCGAGTTCCGGCTGAACGGCGAGAAGATCGGCGGGGGCGTTCTCAAGACGCGCGAGGAGAAGGGGACGCTCATCCTGGAGGACACGCTCGAGATCGACTGGAAGGGAAGGAAGATCAAGATGAACCTCGAGCAGACCTCCTCGTTCGACCGATGGCTCAATCCCCTGGCGATTCATTCGAAGGACGGGGACGGCAAGGACGTCAAGACGTTCAAAGCGGAGATCAAGGACGGCATGCTCAAGTCGGACGTGCGCAACTTTGCCGTTTCGGACAAGGTCGTGACGTCCTTCGCGCTCTTCCGGGTCGTCGCAACGCTGCCGCAGCGGAAGGGCTTCAGGTTCGATTTCGATTCGCTCGAGGCAGAGGAGCTGAACTACAAGCAGGGCCATATGCTGGAGTGCAGGGGCCAGGAGGAGATTGAGCTGGATGGGAAGCCCGTCGCCGCGTGGGCGTGGCAGCACTCGGAAGGCGGCATCATGAATCATCACTACTGGGTGCGCGACGGCCTCCTGGTGCGCGCCGTCATCGACAAACGCAAGGAGTGGCTGTTTACCGGAAAGTGATTCGGACTA
>CAYXVY010000104.1:0-12482 GCA_964468745.1 uncultured Planctomycetales bacterium
CTTGGCGGAGGCGGGCGCCGGGATGAGCCGCGAGGAGCCTTGCTACGCGGCTTACTTCCCGTGTACGAGCTTCTCCAGCACGTGCGGGTCCTGGGTCAGCTCACGGATCATGGCACTGTACTCGTTGTATGTCTGGATCACCTTCGCCAGTACGTCGTTCCGCTCGGCCACGGCCTTGGTGTACCGATCCCCGGCGTTCTTGTGGTCTTCGACGGCGTCATTGTGCTGCTTGACCAGCTTGTTGATCGTTTCGACCGGCTGCTTCTCGGCTTTGGCCTTCTCGATCTTGAACTTGTAGTCGTCGATCTTCTTGCTGTAGAGGTCGATCCGCTTTTCCTTCTCTTCGATATCCGGTCGTGCCGCAATGTGCCTCATGATCGTGGAACAGACGGACTCCAGTTTTTCGGAGGGTTTCTTCGCATCCGCATGAAGCTTCGGCTTGAGATCTCTCAGCGCCTTGAGCGTGCCGTTGATCGTCGACGAGTTCGTCTCCTGGGCGATGGCCGCGAAGCTGGGCGTCCCCTTCGGGCTGATCGTGGCGAGATACTTGAAGAAGATGTTGGTCGGCTCGTCCAGGGAGCTTCCCAGCGTGAGCGTCTGAGGCAGGGTGCCGTCGTTGAAGGCCGCGATCAGTTTCGCCGAGAAATGGCGGGGAGCGTTCTTCAGAATCTCGGCGGTGATCTGCTCGATCTCTGCCGACTTCTCCTGCTTGGGCTGCATCCGCTTCTGCAGCAGGGGCTGGAGCTTGGCGAACAGCGTGCTCGTTGCTTCGATTCGCGCATCCTTGTCGGTGCGGGCCAGCGCGACCGCGTCCTCGATCGACTCCATGCCGTAGACCTCGATCTCGGCAAGCGTGGCGGGACCATTGAGGACGATCGCGTCCGTCAGCTCGCCCTCGTTCGAATGGGGGAGCCCGACGCGAGAGCACTTTGCTTGCAGCGCCCCGCGAGTCTTTGCGTAGGCGCCCCCGATCTTCAATATTTTGCCCTCGACCGAGATGTCCCCCGTCATCGCGAACGCGGTGTCGATCTGGAACGGATCCGAGAACGAGCGCATCAGGACGGTGTAGGCGGCGCCTGCGGACGGCCCGTCCTTCTTGGAGAACTTGTCCTCGAAGCTGATCTCGATCGTGCCGGTCGGCATGGGCATGCTCTTTCGCAACCGGTCCCAATAGCGAATCGCTTCCTCCATGGAGACGACCATCATCCCGCCCCCTTCCCGGAGGAACTTCACAGTGAGGGGTTGCGGGCCGTTCCGATACGTCAGGAGGATCTTGGACACCTGGCCGGCCTGAGTCGTGTTCACAGTCATGACCACGAGGCCGTTGATCGCGCTGGTGTGGCCGTCCGGGACATTCCGGCGATAGCCGGCGAGGACCTTCTCCCACGGCAGCTCGCCGGCCTGTTTCTGGAGCATCTCCGCCTGGATAAGACACACGTCGTTTTGGGGGTCGACCATGAGCCCGACGGCGTAGAGGTACCGGGCCACCTTCTGCTGGTCCGGTGACGTCCCCTGCTTGGCCAGTTTCGCCAGCGCAAGCAGATTCGGCATGAGGGCGGCGGCCGCGACCTCCTTCTTCGGAGCCTCCGGCGCGAGACCCTTCTTGATCTTCGCGTACGCCGAGACGACGCCCTGCTCCTCCGAGGCGAGTTGATACGCGACCCGGATGAGCTTGCGATAGTCTCCGATGACGTGATAGTCGGGGGCGGTCTTGCACCGCCCCTGCGCGTAGTCGACAAGATCCACCGCAAACCGCTTGAGCGCGTTCCGGTCGAGATCCGTGTTGGCGAGATTGAACAGTTCCGACGGGTCGTCCTGTGCGACCGACACCGCGGGAGAATGGACCGTCAGGCCGGATGTAAACAGGAGGAGCATGCACAGGCGGGACATTCAGACCTCCGCAAACTGTGTAATTCGAGTCGCCTTCCGGTTTCCCCTGAGTGCGTGCACAATGGTATCACTTCGACGGCGGCGGACAAGCTCCGTCGTGCCCTTGATGGCGGGCGCTTCTTGCGATAGAATTCCTGCACTCACAGGAGCACCACCGACAACAATCTGCTGATGACCAAGGGACTCCCGTCCCTGGAACCCCGTGGCCGCGAATTCCTCGACCTTCTGCGCGATCGCATTCTCGTCCTCGACGGCGCCATGGGGACGATGCTTCAGGCCGCAGAGCTCACCGCGAAGGACTTCGGCGGTCCGGACCTCGAGGGGTGCAACGAGAACCTCGTCGTCACGCGCCCCGACGTCGTGCGCGGCGTGCACGAGGCGTACTTCGCCGCCGGAAGCGACATCGTCGAGACGAACACGTTCGGCGCCACGCCGCTCGTGCTCGCCGAGTACGGTCTACAACATCTCGCGGTCGAGCTGAATCGCGCCGCCGCGACGCTGGCGCGCGAGGCCGCCGCGAAATTCCCCGGTCCGCGATTCGTCGCGGGATCGATGGGCCCAACCACCAAGACGATAACCGTCACGGGCGGCGTGACATTCGATCAGCTCATCGACAGCTACCATCGGCAGGCGATCGGCCTGCTTGAGGGCGGCGTCGACCTGCTTCTCGTCGAAACCGCGCAGGACACGCGCAACGTCAAGGCCGCGATCATCGGGATCAACGACGCCTTCGCGAAGCTGGCGCGTCGCGTTCCTCTCATGCTCTCCGCGACGATCGAGCCGATGGGCACGATGCTCGCGGGACAGACGATCGACGCGTTCCTGGCGTCGGTCGAGCATGCGGGAGCGGCATCGATCGGACTCAACTGCGCCACGGGACCTGAATTCATGGCGGACCGGCTGCGCACGCTTTCCGCGCTCGCCACCTGCGCCGTCTCCTGCTATCCGAACGCCGGCCTGCCGGACGAGAACGGCAGGTACAACGAGTCGCCCACGATGCTGGCGACCGCGCTCGGGCGCTTCGTCGAACAGGGGTGGATCAACATCGTCGGAGGGTGCTGCGGCACGACGCCGGAGTACATCCGCGAGATCGCGAAGGTGGCGCACGCCGGCAAACCGCGCGTCGCGCCGTCCGTCATCAAGACGCAGGTCAGCGGCATTGACTACGTGGAGTGCGAGGAATCGAGCCGTCCGCTCATCATCGGCGAGCGCACGAACGAGGTCGGGTCGCGCAAGTTCAAGCGCCTGATCGAGCAGGAGAAGTTCGAGGAGGCGGCCGAGGTCGGGCGGGCGCAGGTGAAGTCGGGCGCGCAGTTGATCGACATCAATCTTCAGAATGCCGATCGCGACGAGATCCGCGACATCGAGCGCTTCTACGAGAAGATCATCCGGATGGTGAAGGTGCCGATCGTCATCGACAGCACCAACCCCGATGCGCTCGAGAAGGCGCTCACGTACTGCCAGGGGAAGTCGATCATCAATTCGATCAACTATGAGGATGGGCTCGAAAAGCTTGAGCGCGTCGTGCCGCTGGCGAGGAAGTACGGTGCGGCGCTCATCTTCGGGACGATCGACGAGGACAAGCAGCAGGCGCAGGCCATCACGGTCGAGCGGAAGCTCGCGATCGCGGGGCGCGCGCTGCTCGAGTTGACGACGCACTTCGGATTCCCCGAGCAGGACATCATCTGGGATCCGCTCGTCTTTCCCTGCGGTACCGGCGACGTGAACTACGTCGGTTCGGCGGAGCAGACGATCCGCGGCGTCGCGGCGCTCAAGGAGCGATTCCCGCGCACGCGGACCGTGCTGGGCATCTCGAACGTCTCATTCGGGCTGCCGGACGCGGGTCGCGAGATTCTCAACTCGGTCTTCCTCTATCACTGCACGAAAGCCGGGCTCGACTTCGCGATCGTCTCGAGCGAAAAGCTCGTCCGCTACGCGGGCATCAGCGACGAGGACAAGCGCATCTGCGACGACCTGCTCTTCAATCGCGGCGCGGATCCCGTCGCGCAGTTCGCGGCGCACTTCCGCGGCAAGAAGAGGGAGAAGGTCGTAACGAAGAAGAAGTCGCTCGACGAGCGGCTCGCCGGCTACATCGTGGAGGGGACGAAAGAGGGGCTCGTCGCCGACCTCGAGGAGAAGCGCACGACGACGGTGCCGCTCGACATCATCAACGGGCCGCTGATGAAGGGCATGGACGAGGTCGGGCGCCTCTTCAACAACAACGAGCTGATCGTCGCGGAGGTGCTTCAGAGCGCCGAGGCGATGAAGGCGGCCGTCTCGCATCTCGAGCAGTTCATGGAAAAGGCAGACGCGGCGAATCGTGGCAAGGTGATCCTGGCGACCGTGAAGGGGGACGTGCACGACATCGGCAAGAACCTCGTCGAGATCATCCTGTCGAACAACGGGTTCAACGTCGTGAATCTCGGCATCAAGGTGCCGCCGGAGCAGCTTATCGCGGCCGTCGCGCAGCACAAGCCGGACATCATCGGCCTGTCTGGGCTGCTGGTGAAATCGGCGCAGCAGATGGTGACGACGGCGGAGGACCTGCGTGCGGCGGGGGTGAAGCTTCCGATTCTTGTCGGCGGCGCGGCGCTGACGAAGAAGTTCACGCTGACGCGCATCCGCCCGACGTACGGATCGCTCGTCGGGTATGCGCGCGACGCCATGAAGGGGCTCGATCTCGCCATCGCGGTGATGACGCGTCGGGAACAGATCACGAAGACCCTCGAGGACGAGGCGCGCGCGATGGAGGCGGGTGCGACGCCGGAGGACGCGACGCCGCGGATCGAGATGCCGTCGGTGCGTTCGCAGCAGATCGACGTGCACGAGCCGGCGCGGAAGGCGCCGGACTTCGAGCGGCGCGAAGTCGAGTTTCGGTTGCCGGAAGTCTGGCCGTATATCAACCGGCAGATGCTCTACTCGAAGCATCTCGGGCTGAAGGGGCTGGTCGAGAGGCTCGAGGCGGAGCGCGACGCGAAGTTCCTCGAGGTCGAGGCGATCGTGCGCGACGTGATGAAGCGGGCGGAGGAAGGCTGGCTCAAGTCGCGCAGCGTCTATCGCTATTTCGGCGCGAACAGCGAAGGCAATCGACTGCTGCTGTTCGATGGTCAACGTGAAGTCGGTCACTTCGACTTCCCGCGTCAGCGGAAGCCGGACGGCCTCGCGCTGCCGGACTTCGTGAAGCCGCTCGCGACAGGAGAGCGCGACTCTGTGGCGATGTTCCTGACAACCTGCGGCGAGGGGGTGCGCAAGCGCTCGACGGAGCTGAAGGAGAAGGGGGAGTACGTGCTGTCGCACGCGCTGCAATCGCTGGCGATCGAGGGGGCAGAGGCGGCGGCGGAGCGGGTGCACCGCAAGATCCGCGAAGGCTGGGGTATCTTCGACTCTCCGGAGTTGACGATGGCGGAGCGGTTGAAGGCGAAGTACCACGGGATCCGTGTGAGCTTCGGCTATCCGGCGTGCCCGAATCTCGGCGACCAGGAGCTGCTCTTCAAGCTGCTGGAGCCGGGGTCGATCGGGGTGTCGCTGACGGACGGCCACATGATGGACCCCGAGGCATCCGTGTCAGCCCTGGTGTTCCACCACAAGCAAGCACGCTATTTCAACGTAGGCGCGGACGAATAGCATTTCGGGCCTGAGCCCCCCTGTCGCGCCCACCCCTCCGCGCGTACCGGGTGTGATTTGCCACGGTGGAAGCACGCCGGACTCCGGTCCGGAGCGCTTCCCCCATGGAGAAGAAGCTCCGCCCCGCCGGGACTCCATTCGGCCCCCCTCGTTGAAACCCGTCCGATTCCTCGCCGGTACTTCACCCCATGTCGCTGCGTCGGGGCACCGTCGTCGCCCTCCTTCTCGCCACCATCGGATGCGGCGGCGAAGACGGTTCGACCCCTGCCCCCGCCCGCTCGTTCGCGATGGGATGCGTAGCCGTCCCGCGCCAACCCCTCTCGACCGACGCTTGGATCGAGGCCTTCGACCTCCTGCACGACAACGCTGAGTTCGTCCTCCACCATGCCGCCGTCGACTGGGCGGACTACGCGGCCGGCATCCCGACGTCGATGACCCCAAACCTCCAGTCTCTCGACTTCATCTCGCAGATGGCCGCGGCTCGCAGCGTCCGACGCTTCTTTGTTGTCGATCCTCTCGCCTCCGACCGACTGAACGTCGATCCAAACCTCCCGGCCGCCGTCGGATCGAGCTTCGCCGACCCCGCCGTCCGCTCCGCCTTCCGCAACTTCGCCCTCCGCATCGCGCGGGACTACGCGCCCGACATCCTCGGCCTCGGCTCCGAGATCAACACCTACTGCGGCGCGCACCCAGAAGACCGCGCAAGCCTCCTCTCGCTCTGCCGCGAGACGTACGACGCGGTGAAAGCGATTTCTCCCTCGATCGTCATCACCTCGACGCTGCAGTACGAGGAGCTGTCGATGACGGCAGACTGGGGCATCATCGACGAGTTCGACGGTCGCCTCGACCGGCTTGCGATCACGACGTACCCAAGCCCGTGGCACGTCGACCCCGACGCGATGCCCGCCGACACGTACTCGCGGATCCTCGCGCACTCGACGCTTCCCGTCATCATCGCGGAGTCGGGCTGGCCCTCCGGCGGCGATCCCGCGTTCCACGGCTCCCCCGCGAACCAGGAGCGGTTCCTCTCTCGACTCGTCGAGCTGACCGCGATGCTCGACCTGCGACTCTGGATCTGGTGGTTTTTGCACGACTGGGAGGGGGGCGGTCTCCCCGGGTTTTTCACGACCATGGGTCTGCGATCCGTAGCGGGAGCGCCGAAGCCCGCGTGGTCGCGCTGGCAGGCGATTCAGTCGTTGTGAGTGCGTCCGCGCTTGTCGCACTGATTCGTTTTCATCGGCTGCCCTGCGCGACATCCCAGGCGGTTCCGTCTCGCCGGCGCCACGAGCAAGGTGACTTGCGCCGCATCACCCGATAGAATCCGCGCCGTGCACCTGCAGACCGCGCCCGCCATCCGCGCCTGCTACCGCACCGATGGCGGACAACTCGTGTACGGAACGCCCGACGCCGTCGTCCTCGCGCGCACGCCGCAGGACGTCGCCGAGGTCCTCAAGCACGCGCAGGCCACCGGCACGCCCGTCGTCTGTCGCGGCGGAGGCCTTACCAGCGAGGGCGAGTCGGTCGCCTCGCGCGGCATCCTCCTCGATATCAAGGGAATGAACCGCCTGCTCGAGTGCGACGGGACGACCGCGTGGGTCGAGGCGGGGATGACGTGGCACCAAGTCGGCGAAGCGCTGCGCAAATCCGGCCTCGACTACACCAGCGCGCCTCTCAACATGACTTCCACCGTCGGCGGCACGCTCGGCGTCGGAGGCATCGACGTCAACTCGCCGAAATTCGGCTGCAGCGCCGACCAGGTTCTCGAGATGGAAGTCGTCACGCCGACGGGCGAGATCGTCCGTTGCAAGGAGGGCGACGAATACTTCGAGCAGGTCCTCCTCGGCTACGGCCAGTTCGGCGTCATCACGAAGGCGCGGATCAAGGTCCGCACGTACCAGCCGATGGTCACGCGCCACTACCTGTACTCCGACATCGGCACCGCGATCGAAGACATGATGATGATCGTCGAGCGCGACCTCGTTGACGCCTGCGCGATCCTCACGCTCATGGACAGCGTCATCGCGCTCATCGTCGGATTCGAGCGGGAACCCGCCGACCTCCCCGTCCGCGGGCATGGCGAGTTGGTATTTCAACTCAAGACGGGAGTGTTCTACGCGCTGCGTCCGTGGCGCTGGCGCGAGATCCCAATTCTCCTGCGCCGCAAGCAGTCGCTGCTGCCCGCACTGCGCGATCCGCACTTCGTCGACGGCGAGCGCACGCACGATCGCGCGATCGTCTTCAGCCGTCTCATCTGGCGCTATTGGGGCGACAAGCGCGTCGTCGTCCCGGACCTCGCGATCACGAAGGACAAGTTCGTGGCCGCCGCGCGTCGCGGAATCGAGGTCACGCGTCGCTTCTTCCCGCTCTTCACGCTCTACTGCGTGATGATCCGCAAGTACGGCGACAAGCCGCGCTACGAGATGAGTTCGATTCCGCCGACGACGGACGACCACGTTTGCGGCATCGAGTTCTCGCCCCTCCTCGACGGGCGCCGCTACTCGCGCGACCACTTCATGGCGTTCCAGCGCGCGATCTACGACATCGGGCTCGACCTCAAGGGGAGCTACTATCGCTTCGGCGGCGTCATGAAGGAGTACATCCCGAAGATGTTCGGGCGCGAGATGTTTGAGAGGCACCGCGCGATCAAGAAGAAGCTCGACCCCGCATTCATCCTCAATCCCGAGGTGGTCTTTTGAACTTCGAAGACTGCATCGGGTGCACGCTCTGCGCGCACGGCTGTCCCGCCGTCGAGGAGACGGGATTCGAAGTCCTGTCGGCGAAGGGACGAAACCGCGCGCTGCAGGCAGGGCTGCAGGCGGCCGACATGAAGGATCTCGTCGCGGCCTGCACGATGTGCGGGTACTGCGACGGCATCTGCCCGAAACACGTGCGCAACATCGAGCTCGTGCTGCACCTGCGCCGCGAGCTCAACGGTGAGGTCAAGGCGACGACTCCGAAGGGCGCGCCGCTCGTCCTCGGCTGCACGGTGCGAGAGCGCGCGTCGCACCTCATCCCGTCGATCCAGTCATTTTTGAAAAGGCTCGGGCGGCCGACGGAGGTCGACGACGGCTGCTGCGGGGCGCGAGAGGTTGAGGCGGGGCACGCAACGGCGACGGTCGTGCGGGCGGGGGTGATCGTCGACTCCGTCTGCGGCGGGCAGTTCCGCGGGGAGTATCTCGGCGAGCTGGCGATGCGCAACGTCGGAATGTTCGACCTCAAGGCGCCTTTTTACTACTTCGTGCCGAACCGCCTCGTGAACGGCGACCACGCGCGCTTCTTCCCCCTCTATGACGCGCTGCGCAAGAGGACGGGGTGCGAGACGAACATCGACATGAACCGCCTCGCGCGGTCGACGTCCGCGAGCTCGCACAATCCTCGCGACGTCAAGGCCGCCGTGCTGCGGCTGCTCGCGCACACGAAGGCGGAGCGCGTGATCACGGACTCACCGGCCGACTACCTCGCGTTCCGTGAGCATTCGGGCCGCGAGACGAGGTTCATCACCGAATGTCTGAAGTAAAAACGGACGTCGTGATCATCGGCGCAAGCCTTGCCGGCGGCGCGGCGGCGAAGCGGCTCGTCGACGCCGGTTTCAAGACCGTCATGCTGGAGCGCAAGGAGCTCCCGCGGCACAAGATCTGCTCGGGCATCCTGTCGCCGCGCGGTTACAAGTTCCTGCAGGAGAACTTCGGCGAGCCGCCCGACAACGCCTTCCACGCGCCGAAGTGGGTGTCGGGCGTGAACTTCCTGTTCCCGAACGGCCTGCAGCTTCAGATGCCGTTCCACCCCGGCCCGACGCCGCACATCTACCGCAAGTTCGCCGACCACCACGTCGTGAAGAAATCCCGCGCGGAGATCCACGAGCGGACGGAGTTCCTGGATCTCGAGCCGGGCGAGAAGGACGTCGTCGTTCGTGCGAAGCGGATGGAGGAGCCGGTCACGTATCGCGCGCGGTACGTCATCGCGGCTGACGGGCCGCACTCGAACGTCGTCGCGAAGCTGTACCCGACGATTCGCGACAGCATCTGGTGGTTCGTCGTCGGCCAGAAGTACTACAAGGCGGACGTCGATCTGGATCAGAAGTGGTTCCACTTCACGATCAACTCGAAGCTCGGCTACTACAACTGGTCGCACCCGGAGAACGGGACGCACATCATCGGCTACACGTGCGAGCACGGCGAATCGTGGCCGGCCGGGCACGCGAAGATCGTGCGCTACTTCGAGAAGGTCCACGGCCTGAAGATCCGCGAGGAGGTCTTCAGGGAAGGCTGCATCGAGAATTTCGGGATGTCCCTCTCCAATAATTTCGTCTTCGGCAAGCGGCGCGTGCTCGTGACGGGGCAGGCCGCCGGCTTCCTCAACATGATGGCCGAGGGGATGTCGTGCGCGCTGCACAGCGGCGCCATCGCGGGGGAGTCCATCATCGAGGCGCTGGAACGGAACCGCGACGCGAACGAGGTCTACGAGACGAACATCCAGAGCGAGCGCAAGCGCACCGTCGACCAGTGGAACCCGCTCAAGATCCTCTTCACGAATCCGCACGAAGCCGACCTGAAGGGGGCGATTATGAAGTTCCCGCTCATCGATCGCGCCTACATGCTGAGGGAGATGCTCGCGTACTGCGGCCAGTATCGCGGGTTCTCGTGGCTTGCGCCGATCATGACGGCCGCGGTCAAGCGCCTCTTCACGGGGAAGTACTGATCACGGGAATCGCGCGCGCTCCTTCCACAGGGCGGCGGCGTGGAGCAGGCTCTGCACGTTCTCCTCGATGACGAGCAGCTTCGCGGACTTGGGAAGAACGATGAAACCGTACGCCGTTACGCGCACGCCGCCGCCTCCCGGCCCCGCCGTCTGATACGACTGCTCGTCGTACCGCAGCCGCACGGTCGCGTCATCCTCGCTCGCGTTGACGGGAATCACCCCGCTGCTGTTCCAGCCGCGCCCCTGGAAGATCGCCACGACCATCGACGACGCGAAATCGATCTCGGGGGGCTTCGTGTCGGGTGCGTGGCGCGACCACAGCTCCGTCCACGCCGCAGCGTCCGTGATGCGCAGCAGGTCGCGCGCCACGATCTTGCTGTCGTCGCCGTGCCATTCCTTCGTCACCGCGACCGCCTTACGCTCGCCCCTCAGCGACTCGAGACTGCGGATCGCCGCCTCGATCATCAGCTTGGTGGTCGCGTCCTTCTCGATCGCGACCGCGTTGCGCATCGCCTGGAGCGTCGAGATCGCGCCGAGCTCTTCGAGCGCGTTGGAGGCGTATGCGCGAACCCCGGCATTCTTGTCCACCAGACGCGCCGCGATAAGCTCGACCGTTACGGCCCCCGGCCGCGCCGTGAGCAGGACGAGGATGCCCTGTCGCACGTCCGCGTCTGCGTCCTCGAGGAGCGCAGCGACCTCGGGTCCGTACTTCGCGGAGTCGAACGCGAGGAGCGCGTTCGCGGCGTGCTGCTTCATGTACCGCGCGGGGTCCTTGAGGGAAGGCCGCACCGCTTCGGCGTGCTCCTTCGCGCCGAGGAGGTGCAGATCTCCGATCGCATGCCCCCGCACGTAGGCGTGCTTGTGCGCGAGCATCCGCGCGAAGAGCCATGCGAGTGACGGCGTGCGGTTCTTCTGGACGTAGTCCTCCTGCAGCTTGAAGAGGTCGCGCTGGTGCTTCGAATCGTCGTAGTTCTCTGCCCACGGGAAGGCAGAAAGGATGGCCTCGGCCACCTTCGGGCCGGTCGTGCTGTCGAGGTGCGCCTTCGACTTCGCCAGCGCGTCGATCTTCTGCCAGGGGTCGGTCGCGAGCGCGAGGTCGCGCCCGGCCGGGTATCCCAGCATCTCGACGAACGGCGCCGCGCGGACGATGCGTTCGCCTCTCCCTTTCAGATCCGCGTCCCCCTTCTGCATCGCTTCCTCGAGGGGGGGCACGGCGCGGCTGCCGAGTTTCATGAGTTCCGTTTCGGCGCGATCGCGCACCTCGGCCGACTCGTCCGACAATTGCGTCACGAATCTCGCAACGTCCGACTCCTGGGTGGAGGACACGATCGTCCAGATCACCGCCGCGCACATCATCAGGCTGGCCGCCATGGCAATCACCCTCCGTAACCACGATCCCTGTCGCGCTTCCGGCCCTCGCACGGCGGACATGACGCGCGCGACGAAGCGCTCGTCCGCCCCCGGCCCGCCGCGCGACGCTTCGCGCAGGAGGCCGTCCACGGCGATGAAGTCCCCCTCGTTCAAGCGCGCTCCTCGAGATTCCGCTCGACGCACTCGGCGAGGGACTCGCGGGCTCGCTGAAGCCGCTTGCGCACCACGTCTTCGCCGGCGCCCTGCTGTGCGGCGATCTCGGTGCACGATCGACGATCGACGTAGAATCCGTCGACGGCGGCGCGCATCTCCGCCGTGAGGCGCGCGAGGCAATCCTGCAACGCCTCGATCGCATCGCGTCCGTCCCCGGCCGCGCGGTCCCACGCGACGTGCCGCGCCTCGAGGGCCTCCAGCACGTTCGCTTCGAGGGCGCGCTCCCGGTGCCCGCGGGACGATTCCAGGTGCTTCATGCGGATGATGCCGCGCACCCACGCGCCGAAGTCGCGCGAGGCGTCGAATTCCGGCAGCTTGCGGAATGCGGTCACGAGCGCGTCCTGCACGAGGTCCTCGGCCACCGAGGGTTCCGCCGCCAGCGACAGGGCGTACGCCATCAGCCGGCGGTGATGCTGCCGCACGAGGATCTCGAACGCCTTGTGCTCGCTCATTGCTGGAGAGTATTGATGCGGACGGCCGGATTGTGACCGGAATTCGTGCGACGGCAAACGCTTGACCGGCGGGAGCCGGTTGATAGCCTCGCAGTCATGCCCGTCGATGTGCACGCCCTCGAACGCGACATGCTGCTCGACGAATTCAAGCCGATCCGCGTGAACGCGTCGGCGGCGCTCAAGCTCTTCGACGACGGCGCGACGCTGCCGTTCATCGCCCGCTACCGCAAGGAG
>CAYXVY010000105.1:0-39378 GCA_964468745.1 uncultured Planctomycetales bacterium
CTTGCGCCTGTTCAGAATTTTCGTGAACGACATCGAGCTCCACCTGTGGCATTTTTCGGATCGCCCGAAGGTCCTCGAATTCATCGAGGCGACGGCCACGAGCGCCGAGGCGATGGTGAAGGAGACGGCCGTCAAGCGCCAGGCCGAGCTGCTCAAAAAGATCCTCAAGCAGATCCACGCCTACAACAAGTCGAGAAGTCCGTAGGCTGTCGGGGCGCGTAGCAACCCTGGACGAAGCGGCCACTGCTGTGAAGTGGCCGGAAAGGGCTGCGCGTGCTTTTTCGAATTATCAAATGCACGTCATCTCGCGGTTGTACTAAGGGGATAAGAGCGGTCGGGGTGCGACTCTTAGGGTTCAATCTCGCTTGACTAGGGTCACGGCGACGACTAGAGTTTTGCCTCCATCAGGCTCAGGCAGGGGTGGACGGGTTTGAACGAATGAGTTTTGGGAGTGCAACTATGAGCTCGAATCGGGAGAGGGTCTGTCTCCGCTTCGTCGTTGTCGCCCTGGCAGCCATTGCACTTGCGTGCGGTGGTGGAGGTGGCGGGGGCGGCGGTGGTGGTGGTGGCGGGGGCGGAGTCGCACCGACGATTACGGCACCTGCCGGGACCGCGCTCCCGATCGGCGGCGTTAACGTGCCTTACGCACCGCTGGCGAGCACGGCGACGGGCACTGCGCCCATCACTTGGGGCGCGACAGGTCTCCCGCCGGGACTCACCCTCTCGGTCGCAGGCGTCCTCTCGGGCACGCCCACGGCGCTCGGTTCGTATGTCGGCATAAGCATCACGGCGACGAATGCGACCGGATTCGACACCAATGTTTACACGATGCTGGTGACCACGCTCACGATCGCCGAGACGGAACCCAACGGCACCAGCGCTGCAGCGGGCGTTGCCACACTGCCGAGCGGCGTGGGTGGCTCCGGAACCCTCGGCGCTGCCGACACCGACTACTGGAAGATTACTGCGTTGGCGGGCGATGTGTGGGAGTGCGAGCTCTGGGCGGCTCGGCATTCCCAGACGGCCTGGCAACTCGCCGACAATACCGTTAAGCTCACGATCGAAGACAGTGCCGGAGGGCACGTCACGGGCCATGATGGAGCGCTCTGGTTCACGTCCGCCGGTTACGACAAGGACATCCCCTACTTTTACTGCGCCACGGCGGGAACCTACTTCCTGAAGGTGACCACTGAGACAGGAGGCGCCGGAGCCACATACGTGGTGCGCCCCAGGAAGTTGACGGTCACGCTGCAAGATGCGACCGGCACGGCCAATACCAGCGTCGGTAGCGCGTTCACCATCACGCCCGGCACCATCTTCGAACACCGGGCCGGGGGCGTCGCGGCGTCGAGCTGGTTCTCGTTCAGCTTCGCGAGCGATACGATCGTCGACTTCAGCACCTTCGCGCATCGCAACGGAGTGCCTGGAACCGGCGGCGTAGCCGCTGTTGACTACTTCGACCCGTACATCGAGCTCCACGACTCGACCGGGGTGACGCTCCTCCGCGAGAACGATGATGCGTACTATTTCGATTCGGGCCTGCGCTACTGGTGCTCGGCCGGAGTCACCTACACGCTCGAGGTGTACACTCCGTACACGGATGTCGAAGCCGACTTCTTCATCGAATTCAAGAGCACGTCGGCCACTGCCGCCATCTCCGAAGTCGAGCCCAATGACGGCCCGCTCCCCGGGCCGGGTTTCTACCAGGCGATCAGCTATGGCACTATCATCTCCGGCGCGTCCATCGAGGACACTGTGACCGGCACGGACATCGAGGACTACTACAGCTTCGTGGCATCGGCCGGAGACATGGTACAGGTCTTCTTCTACGATCTGCTGAGCGTGGACGGTGTGACAGGCGACGTCATAGTGGAAATCCTCGATTCCACCGGTGCAGCAATCGGCACGACCATGACCTCGGACGCGGGCACGCACTTGTTCACGGACGCTTTCGCTTCTGACGGAACCACGTTCTATTCATCACTTAACTGCGCGCGAGCGGTTGTTCCTTTCACGGGAACCTATTACATCCACGTGATGCCCGACTTTGTCGGCGCGACGCAGGCAAGCAGCGCGGTTGAAGTCAGCACCAAGTACATGATGCAGTTGGTCAAGTACCAGTCGACGACCTACGAGACCGAGCCGAACGACTCGATCGGAACAGCGGATCCGATTCCAACGGGTGGCGCGACTCCGGGTTGGGTTGCGGGCATGGCCGACGATGACGGGGCCGGCGTGCCCACTACACCCGATCACTACTCGTTCTCAGCGGTCCAGGGAGAGCATGTCGTCTTTTCGCTCAACGCCATATTCCCCTACTGGACGTTCGGTTTTTTCAATTCGGGCTGGTTCGGCTCACTCTTCGGACCAGCGATCGAGGTCCTGGACTCCACTGGGAGCACGATCGCTAAGACATCTTGGGAGCCCCCGGGGCTTCCTCCGTCCCCCGCAGTGCCAGCCTATTACGCGACGGGTGAGGCGGTCGTCAACGGCATCGTGACCTTGGAAGTCTCCTTCATCGCGCCGTCGACGGGTACTTTCTACGTCAAAATCACTGCAGATCCGTTGGACACCTTCATCAGCGCCGGGGATCACTACGAGATTAAGAAGCGATAGGACAATTCTGGCCGGGGCGGGGCGCCCCCAAGGCGCTCCGCCCGGTCAATTAAGATGTTGCGTCACAGCTTCGCGGTAATCCTCGCCATCTTGGTAGCAACTGGCGCGGGCACGTACGTAGCCCTCCGTCCGGGAACCGCAGAGCCTCAATCCGCGCCTGCAACGACCGCACAGCGGCCGGTAGACAATTCACCCGCGGTTCCACCCTCTCTTCAAGCAGAGCGACCCACGACGCTCACCGTGCACCTCGCGCGACTGAGCGAAGAGGCGGAACGGATTCGCAACAGCGAACTCCCGGCGGATGCTCAGGCTCGCGCCATCCTCTACGCGTGCCGATCGAGAGCCTCATCTTTCCGCGAGGTGCTCGCGGCAGACGCCCTGGCGGCATCGCAACTCCTGGAAGAGATCGTGATTGAGCAGGACCGAGACCTCTGTCACGGCTTCGGATTCCTCCTGAGGGAGGACGTCGCGGGAGTGGCTGAGCGCGTTCAGGCCCTGACCGCTGGCGGACAGCTCGAACGGGTGCGCCTCGCCGCCCTCGCCGCACTCGGGTCCCCACGAGATCGACGCCAATTCGAGACCATTGATGCTCCCCTGCGCGCCGATTCCTCAGAGGCGGTCCGGTTCCAGGCGGCCGAAAGCCTCGGGGCGCGGCGCGCAAATTATGAGCGCTGGGACGGAATCCCTGTGGCTGCGGAAAGCCTGCGGCAGGTGATCGAGAAGGACATTTCGCCCACGGTCCGCCATGAGGCGGCCCGCGTCCTCGTCCTGCTTTGCGGGCAGACCCGGGAGATTCTCGACTTCCTAGCACAGCACAAGGTGGAGATGTCCTCAAGGTTCGGTGCGGTCACGGCCGGCGCCCCCTCATTGCTCAAGTCGGCCCGCGAGCCCTCCCCCACGCGCCCCCTTTCGCCCCTCCAAAAACCCAACAAGGACAAGTAGCCCTCCGTTTGACTTCCGCTGAACGCGGGCTACACTGGCCGACATGAGCGATACCCGCGGACTTGTCCTCGGCGAACTCGCCGTCCGCGAGAAGCTCATCACCGAGGTGCAGCTCGACGAGTGCGTCCAGCAGCAGCTCGACGAGCGCTACCGTCGGCCTCTCGGCGAAATCATGATCGACTTCGACTTCATCGACCGCGCCAAGCTCGACGAGCTCCTCGTCCGCCAGCGCGCCGCCGTCGCCGACTACGAGGCGCAGGCGGACACGGCGCAACTCTTCGGGAACATCGCCGTCGCGCGGGGCTTCGTCACCAAGGCACAGCTCGCTGAAGCCATCCGCGCCCAGATCAAGAAGCAGACGCGCGGCTTCGAGTCGAAAATCGGGCAGGTCATGATCGAGCTCGGGATGATCGACTTGCAGAAATTCTGGTCGATCGTCTCCACGCAGGGCGATTTCAACTGCGGCGCCTGCGGGAAGCGCCTCGAACACCCGTGGTTCCAGGGCAACGCCGTCCTCTGCGACAACTGCAAGGCGCCCGCGTTCTCCGTCACGACGCGCGAAGCTGGGCCGACGCCGGCGAAGAAAGACAAGCGCTAGCGCTTCTTCTTCTCAGCGGGCCACTTCTCCCCCATCCACGATTCGTAGATCGCGCGCTGAACGGCGGTCGGCTTCTCAACGCGTTTGATGCAGGTCGTCACGTTCTCCTTCTCTCCCACTACGACATCGAGTTCGCGCAGCGCGGGTCCGCGAAAGAACGCGACCGGCACGCGCTCGCCCGGCGTGCGCTCCTCGATTCGCTTCTCCCAGTCCTCTACGCTCACCCGCACGCCGCCGATCGCCACGATCTCGTCGCGCGCGCAAATCCCCGCCGCTTCGGCCGGCGATCCCGCGCGCACCGAGTTGACGAGCACGCGGTCCCCCGCGCGCCCCCCCGCAACGCCGATCCACGTCTTCGTCGGCGGCAGCTTCCGGTCCTCCTCCCTCTTCGGCTCGCGCGCCAGCCGGCAACCCGCGTGCCTGAGGAAGGCGTCGAAGTCGATCTCGACGCGCCCGTCGATGTAGTCCCACCAGAACTCGTCGAACTTCGAGCCCGCAACCCGCTCGACCGTCCGCTTGAACTCGGGCTCCGGGAATCCGACGCCGCGCTTCCCGTAGGCCTCCCACAGCGCGCGCAGCACGTCGTCCAGCGACTTGCGGTTCTTTGTACGCCCGCGGATCTCCAGATCGAGGCAAAGGCCGATGAGCTGCCCTTTCTCGTAGTAGCTCACCTGGCTGTTCGCCGTGTGCTCGTTCGGGTTGTAGAACTTGATCCACGTGTCGAAGCTCGACTCCGACAAGCTCTGATGTTTGCGCCCCGGCTTGTCGGCGTACGCTGCGATCCGCTCCGCGAACACCTTGAGCGCGCTTTTTGACGGCATCACGCCCGCGCGACGGCAGGTGATCACCTCGTAGTACGACGTGAAGCCCTCCATCACCCAGAGGAGGCCCGTGTAGACCTCCTTCTCGTAGTCGAACGGCCCGAGCGCCGACGGGTGGATGCGCTTCACGTTCCAGAGATGGAAGAACTCGTGCGCCACGAGCTGGAGGAACGACTCGTACTTCCCGCGCGGCTTGAACCTGTCGGGCGGATATTGGAGGCTCGTCGAATTGAGATGCTCAAGCCCGCCGAAGTCGGATGTCGTCGTGTGCAGGATGAACGTGTAGTCGCGGTACGGGACGCCTCCAAAGATTTTCGCGGCCGTACCGACGATCTTCCTCAGGTCGCCCACAATCGCCTGGCGGTCCGGCACGGAGCCGTGCACGACGAGCCGGTGCTCCTTGCCGAGCTGGCGCCACGTGTCGACGTCGAACGTGCCGCACTCGATCGGCGAGTCGACGAGCACGTCGTAATCTGCGGCGCGGAAGCGCGACGGCCCCGCCTTCTCGAGACCTGTGGCGATGCGCCAGCCCTTCGGTGCGCGCACATCGACGGTCGCCGGCACGTGCTTCCATCCGTCGACGTACATGAACGCCGACGCCCCGTTGATGTATCCATGGTCGGCGTCGAGATGCAGGCCGCGCACGTTGAGCTCGAATCCGTACACGCGGTACGTGACGCGGGCTTCCTTTTTGCCGCCCAGCGTGACGCGCCAGCGGTGTTTCGCCGTCTTTCCCCAGCGGAGGCCGTGGGCGTCGAAGTCCTGCACGTTGCGGGCGTAATCCCGAACCTTGTACGATCCGGGGGTCCACACCGGCAGCACCAGATCCACGAAGTCTCCCTCGAGGCCTTGAAGCTCGATCGTCACCTCGAAGAGATGCGTCGTCGGCTTCGGCATCGAGACGACGTAGTGAATTTGGGGCATGTTTTGAGTGATGAGTTTTGAGTTGTGAGCCGCACCTCACAACTCAGAACCCACTACTCATCACTCAATTCCATAGTCATGCAACTTGTTGTGCAGAGTCCTGCGTGATACTCCGAGAAGTCGTGCCGCTTTGGTGCGGTTCCCCTTTGTTTCGACCAGCGAGGCCTGGATGGCCGCTTTCTCAGCCTCCGACCGCGATGCGCCCAGCGTCCCGCCCATCGCAGCCGCAGCCGCGCCGCTTGCGACGGCCGGCATCGACGCGCGCACATCGGCCTCGGTGATCGTGGCCCCGGAGAGCACCACGAGGCGCTCCATCAGATTTTGAAGCTCACGGACGTTGCCCGGCCACGCGTGCGCCGTCAGCATCGCGCGCGCCCGCGGATCGATCGCCGTCGGCTTGCCGTGCTCCCGGCCGTAGAGCTGCAGGAAGTGATCGACAAGCGCCGGAATGTCCTCACGCCGGTCGCGGAGCGGCGGCAGGTTGATCGGCACCACGTTTATGCGGTAGAAGAAGTCCTCGCGGAACTTCCCCTCCTTGACGAGCCCTTCGAGGTCGCGATGCGTCGCCGTGATCATGCGGACGTCGACTTTTTTCGTCTCCAAGCCGCCGAGTCTCTCGAACTGCCGGTCCTGGAGGACGCGCAGCAGCTTCACCTGCGTGGCGGGCGAGAGATCGCCGATCTCGTCGAGAAAGATCGTTCCGGTGTCCGCGAGCTCGAAGCGCCCCGGCTTCGACGTCGCCGCGCCCGTGAACGCCCCCTTCTCGTAGCCAAAGAGCTCGCTCTCGATGAGCGTGTCCGGAAGCGCCGCGCACACGATCTTGATGAACGGCTTTCCGGATCGCTTGCTCGCCGCGTGGATTCCGCGCGCGACCAGCTCCTTGCCCGTGCCGCTCTCGCCGCGGATCAGGACCGTCGAACTCGTGGGCGCCACTTTCGCGATCAGCGCCTGCACGTCATTCATCCTCGTCGATCCGCCGACCATACCAGCGACCGACGGCCCGAAGGCCTCGGGTCGAACCGCCGCGCGCTTCGTCAGCGCACGCCGGACTTCGAACACGATCTCGTCGCGCTCGAACGGCTTGCGAACGTATCCGGCGGCGCCCGCCTCCCACGCCTTCTGGCCGATCTCCGCCGTACCGTGCGCCGTGATCAGAATCACCTGCATCGTCGGGTCGATCGCGATCGCCTTTTCGAGCAGGTCGAGCCCGCTCATGCCGGGCATCTTGATGTCGCTCACCACGACGGCCACCTCGCGCGTGTGGAGCACCTCGAGCGCCTGCTCGCCCGATGAGGCGGTCACGCAGGGGATTTTCTCCTGCCCGAGGATCCCCGTCAGGACCTTGACCATCGGCGCCTCGTCATCGACGACGAGGACGAGCCCTTCCTCCGCCATGGCCGATAACTATAGCCGCGCCCGGGGTATGTGAAAACTAAACTTGGCCCCGTGCGGCTCTACGTTCTCCACGGCGATTTGACCGTCGTGCGCCTCCAGGACACGCGACGCGATTGCGAGTCCCAGTCCGGTTCCGCGCGTCTTCGTCGTGTAGAACGGCTCGAAGATCCGTTCGATGTCCTCCATCGGCACGCCAGGCCCTGAGTCCTGGATCTCGATCAACCCGTACGAGCGAAGGGCGCCGTCGAGTGAGCCGGTGCGCACCGTGATTGTGCCAGATCCGCTGACCGCGTCGATCGCGTTCTTGAGGACGTTGATCACAGATTGCTTCAGCAGTTCGGGATCGGCCGACACGATGGGCAGCGCCGGATCGAGCTTCGTCTCGAGCGTGACTCCCGCGGGGAGCGCCGTCCGCTGAAGCTTGAGCACGTCCTCGACAAGTTCGTTGAGCGCGACGTCCCGGCGCCGCGGCTCGTGCGGACGCGCGTACGCGAGAAAGTCCTCGATGACGCCGTTCAGGCGGTCGACCTCGCCCACGACGAGCTTGAGGTACTCGACGGCGCCATTCGCGTCCGGTTTTCCCTCGAGCTCGCGCTGTACGAGTTGGGCCGCGCCCTTGATCGAGGCGAGCGGATTTTTGATCTCGTGCGCCACACCGGTCGCCATCGTCCCGACGAGCGCAAGCCGCTTGCGCCGTTCCGCCTCCTCCGCCCAGTTGAGCACGAGGAGTCGATACAGCGCCAGCACGGCGACCGTGACCACGGCGATGCCGATGAACGCCGGCCCGCTCTCCGCGTTGATGCGCGCCCACAGGTAGACGTTCACGAGAACGGCCGCCGCCGCCAGGGCGAGAAGAATCATGGCGCGCCGTAGCGGGGTCTCCCCCTCGAGCATGCGGTGCCGGAAGATCGCGATCGCAAGAATGACCGCGCACGCGAGGCTGCCGACGTGCCCCAGATACGGCAGAGGGCTGCCGAGGACACGCAGCAGGTCCGCCATGCCCGTGAGCGAACCGACCGCAATCCCTGCGATGACGAAGTTGAGGGCGTTGCGCTCGATGAGCGAATCAACCTCGCGTTTCCGCCGGACGACGATGAGCAGGGACCAGACGAGGAACGGGAAAAGTGCGACGAGGTACGAGATGTTCCACCACTCACGATCCACGAAGAGGCGGAGCGAGGCCTGCAGGAACGCGCCGGCCGTCGCCAGCGTGAAGACCGCCGTGACGGCATAGAGCGCCAGCATCCATCCCCACAGCTCCTTCTGGCGGCGGCAGAACACGATCGCGAAATGCATGAGGAACGCGGGCGCCATCGACGATCCGATCAGCGCGAGGTACTTCCACCTCGGCTCATTCTGGACCCGCGACATTCCCTCGCCCATGTCCCAGAGAAACAAGGCGAGACACAACAGGGCGATCGGGAGCGCCCCCATCGCCCGACGGGCGCGCGATACGACAAGCATCGCCAGAAACAGATTGCCGACGGATGCGACCAGGTACAGCGCCGCTTCGACGCGTTCCACAGGGCGCATTCTACACCGCGGGATGCTTGACGCCGGGGCGCCCGTATAGAATCCTGTCCCAACACTCGGGGAGGAGAATGATGGGCGACTCGGTCATCGTCAGCGTCGGCACGAAGCGCGGCCTCTTCATCTTCCAATCGGACAAGCGTCGCCAGAAATGGGAACGTCGCGGCCCGTTCATCAAGGGCTGGCAGATCTACCATGCGGTTGTCGATACGCGCGGCACGCCGACCGTGCACGCCGCGGGTACCGCTGTGGCCTTCGCGACGACGACCTACGCCGGAGACATTCGCGGCAAGAAATTCCGCGGTGCGAAGAAACCGCCGATCCCCCCCAAGCCGCTTCCAAAACACCTCGTGTGGACGAAGAAGTACGGAATCTCGATGGATCCGCGCGTGTGGCACATCGAGCCAGGCCGCGCCTCAGAGCGCCGCGTCCTCTACGCGGGCACGGCCCCCGCGGGTCTTTTCCGCAGCGCCGACGACGGCAAGACGTGGGAACCGGTCGCCTCCATCAACGCGCACCCGAGCCGCAAGGACTGGAATCCCGGATTCGGCGGCATGTGCCTGCATTCGATCCAACTCGATCCCGCTGACTCCCGCCGCATGTACGTTGCCATCTCCGCAGCGGGTGCGTTCCGCACGGACGACGGCGGGAAATCGTGGAAACCGATCAACCGCGCGGTGGCGAAGTACGTCGGTGCGCCGAAGAACGACGCCGTCGGCACCTGAGTGCACAAGCTGCTGCTCCACCCGGCGGTGCCGGGCCGCATCTACCAGCAGAATCACGAGGGCGTGTACCGCAGCGACAATCACGGGGACACGTGGTACGCGATTCACAAGGGACTGCCGTACGACTTCGGCTTCGGTCTCGCGCTCGACGCGCACGATCCGGAGACGTGCTTCGTCACGCCGCTCGCGCCCGAAGGCTACGCGTTTCGCGCGACGGCAGGGCATTTCCGCGTTTATCGCTTCGCGGGGCGGTCGTGGAAGCCGCTCGAAAGGGGCCTGCCGCAGGATGGGGCGTTCCTAAACGTGCTGCGCGAGGGCATGTCGTCCGACTCGCTCAATCCGTGCGGCGTCTACGTGGGAACAGGAACCGGCCAGATCTTCCATAGCGCGGACGCCGGCCGCTCGTGGCGGACGATGGCAGACCATCTGCCGCCCATTCTGTCGGTGAGCGCCGCGGTGGTATGAGCGTGAAAATCACGCTGCCGAGAGTTCTTCACGACGCGGTCGGCGCGTCCAGCGTGCGGGTGCAGGCGGCGTCGCTACGACAGGCGTTTGAGGAGGCGTATCGAAAGATTCCCGCGCTGCGCTTCCAGCTCTGCGTCGACGACGGCACATTTCGCGCGCATGTCCTGTGCTTCCTCAACGGCGAGAACATGCATTCGCTGGACGTGCCGGTGCGGGACGGCGACGAGATTTCGATCCTGCAGGCGGTCTCAGGAGGTTAGACATGCGGCGAATCGCACTCATTCTGGCCGTGATCATCCCCGGCTGCGCCGGCGGTGCCGAGACGCTCGAAGGTCGCACGTCGCGACTCCACCGGCAGTACAACTTCCCGAAGACGCAGTCCGAGAAGGAGGACGCGATCAGCGAGATGCGATCGCTCGTCGCGGACTGCCGTCGCGAACTCTGGCGCAGCGATCCGCAGCCGTCCTTCGTCGAGAAGGAGGCGCGACGTTACATTGAGGCCGGCTGGCTGATCGCAATCATGCTCAAGGACCCCGAGCTGAAGCTGCGGTCAGAGGCGTACGAGATTGCCGCCGATGCCTTCCGTATCCACGCGCCGCTGGTCTTCCAAGACTTCGATGCGGCGATACGCCGGCTCGCCGACCTCCAGAAGACCGCAAGGCCCGAGGAGGTGCAGGCGCGCGCGACGGAACTCGCGAAGGAGATCGACTCCGTGGCCGGCAACGCGGAACGAGTCAAGGCGATCGCCGCGAGCTCGACAACTTACGCGGGCGTGCGCGGCGAGCCGCGCATTCTGGCCGCCGTGTCCGTCGAACTCGTCCGACGTCACGGATGGAAGCCCACCGACGAGCTCCCGGACCGGCTGCACACGGTGCTCCCGGACGATACTACGAAGGACAAAGCGGTCTACGTCTGGCTCGACCTCGCCTATCTGCACGAGAAGCTCGGCCACAAGGAAAAGGCGCAGGCGTTCTACAGCCAGGCCTTGGGAGCAGACTCCGCCAAGGAGTTTCAACGTGCCGAAGCGCGGGCGGCTCTGGAGCGTTTGAAGGATTAAGTCGCCGGTCGACAGTCTCGTTGCAAGCAGCGTGGGTGGGCGGCACCGAGAATTTCGTTGTCTAAGTGCGCAGCGTGCATCCGAAGGTGCGGAGGACCTCTGCGTAATTGCACAACGTGCATCCGCAAGTGCGGAGCACCTTGGTTCAGCTGCGCCGCGTGCGTTCGCGGGTGCGGAGCACCTTGGTGAGAATGCGCCACGCGCATCCGCGACTGCGGAGCACCGTGGTGCAAATACGCCACGTGCATCCGCGAGTGCGGAGCACCTTGGTGCAAGTGCACCACGTGTATCCGCGACCGCGGAGCACCGTTGTGCAATCGCGCACCGCGATTCCGCGCTGTTTTCGCTGTTCACCCCGGGAATGCCGGGCCGTTTGGATGGCGTGAACCCGCAATTCGCAATTCCGGGATGGCATTCCAGGCTGCGCGATCAGAATTGGGGCGAAATTAGCTCGGCAACGCCGATCTTGTCGAGTCGTTCCGTTCTCGGTGCGCGCCTGCAGCCGCGATGCCCCGGCATCGTGCACTGCGTCCGCGTCTCGGCGCGACGCTCGAATGCCGCGGCCCACGCGGCTCGGAATGTCGCGCTGCGTGAATGCTCGTATCGATCGGGTCTGGGTCGCCTCATCGGAGTTCCTCCTGACAGCACGCCGCCTTCGCAGCCTGCTCCTCGTTTCGAAATTCCCTCACCAGCAATCCCATCAGAATCACGTCGTAGTACTCGCCCTCGATGAACCGGCCTTCGCGGATCCGGCCCTCGACGCTGAAGCCCACCTTCTCGTAGCAGCGGATCGCGCGCTTGTTGTAGTCGTATACGCGCAGTCCGATCCGGTTCAGGTTCAGCCGGTTGAAGCCGTACGCGCAGATCAGCCGCATCGCCTCGACGCCGTACCCCTGGTTCTGGAAGGCCTTCTCGCCGATCAGGATTCCGAGTTCCGCACTGCGGTTGGGAAAGTCCATCCGCATGGAATGAAGGCCGCAGCTCCCGATCGGGACGTCGCCGTCCTTGAGAACAATGAGGAGCACCATGTTTCCGGGCTCCTTGTAGAGGCCCTCGATCCACTCGCGCTCGCGCACGCCGTTGATGGGCATGAACGCGCCGAGGAATCGATTCACCTCCGGATCGTTGATCCACCCCTGCAAGAGGGGCACGTCCTCGAGTTCGACGGGGCGCAGGTAAATGCGCTCGCCGACGCTGAACGGATTTTTCATGGTCATGCTCAAAGCAGTAAGAGTGCGAACAGAAGGGTCACGTAGCCGAGCTGTGCGCGCGACGGCGGCCTCACAGCGCGGGACGACCAGAACGCAGCTTCGCGCTCCCGGAGCGGAAGCGTTCGTAGTTGCTCGACAAACAGGCTCTCGTACGGTTCCAGCGGCAACATGGCAATCTCCGGAAAAACAAAAAACCCCCTGAAGCGTGTCCGCCTCAGGGGGTTCAAGGAGTTTCAGGGTTTAGGCTGGGTCTCCCCTACCGGAGGCGGATGACGCGTCGATGCGGACCTTCAGCGCGAACGTTTCGTGCGCGCACGTCCACACAGCTTTCATCTGCAGCGAATAGTTACCCACGTCGAACTGGAACCGGCGAGTGCGGAGAAGGTTCGACGAAAATCACTGGCCGATCGACGCTTCCGGGTCCTTGAACTGCACGAACTGGTAGAACTCGCTGAAATCACGGCAATACGGGATCATGCCGAGCTCGTCCGACGCCTCGAGCGCCGCGTATCGGCCCTCGCGCCGCCGGATGCGCAGGCAGTGCCAGCCCAGCTTGCGCGCGCCGTCGAAGTCCTTCTGCGGATTGTCCCCCACGTACAGGCACTTGTGCGGCGGCAGCCCCATCCACTCCTGCAGCTCGAGGTACCCGCGCGTATGCGGCTTCCAAAATTCGCGGCCCCACTCGTCGGTGAACACCGCGCGATGAATGAAGTGGTCCAGCTTGAGCGCGTTGATCTTCCGCTGCTGCAGCGCCGCGACCCCGTCGGTCAGGATCGTGACGGCGGCTCGCATGTGCAGTGTCTGCAGGCACGGGATCACGTCGGGAAAAGTCGCGATCGCGGGCGTGTGCCCCGTGTAGAGGCGCTCGATGAACTCGATCGTCTGCGTGTCCTGCGGCAGACCCAGTTCGTCCAGCGTGAGCGAGAAGATCTTGTCGCGCTCGCCGAGCTGGTACCACGCCCATGCCTTCTTGGCGAACCCCTCCGCGCTGAAAAGCCGCCGCAACGCATTCTCGATCGCGTCGAATCCGCTGAGAATGAATGAATCCTCGGAAAAGAGCGTGTCGTCGAGATCGAATGCGACGAGCCAGTTGCGATCCGGACGTGGCGGCACCACTTGTCCTCCGTGGCTTTCCTGACTCCTCCCGCCGGCGCGAGGCGACGAACGACGACAGAGAATTTTACCTTGGCAACCCCGATCTGCAACGGTAGTCTCCCCGGCATGACGACCGTTTATCCGTCCTTCGACGCTCACAAGATGCGCGCCCGGCTTCTCGAAATCGTCCGCGCCAAGGCCTACAAGGAGGGGCGGTTCGTCCTCGCCAGCGGAAAGGTGAGCGACTACTACCTCGACTGCAGGCTGGTCACGCTCGATCCCGAGGGGCTCTACCTCTACTCGCGGCTCATCATCAACGAGCTGCGGGAGACGGGAGTCAGCGCGGTGGGCGGCCTCACGCTAGGCGCGGACCCCATCGGCGCCGGCGTCGCCGCGTTGTCCCACCTTGAGGGGCATCCGCTCCGCGCCTTCATCATACGCAAGGAAGCGAAGTCGCACGGGACCCAGAAGTCGATCGAGGGCGAAGTCGCCGCCGGAGACGAGGTCGCCGTCGTAGACGACGTCATGACGACCGGCGGAAGCGTGAAGCAGGCGATCGCGGATCTCGAGAAGGCGAAGGCGAAGGTCGCAAAGGTCATCTGCCTCGTCGACCGCGAAGAAGGCGGCTCGCGCGAGCTGCGCGAAAAAGGCTACGACTTCAAGGCGATCTTTTCGATCGGCGACGTGCGCACGAAGAAGTGATGCGGTTTGTGTTCTGAGCCGGCGGGCACAAAGCCCGCAACTCTTCACCCGTCACTTGCCGAGCAATTCCGGCAGTCCGCGCAGGTCGCGAAGCTGCTCCGTGGGCACGAGCGCCGGCGGCGTCTCGTCCTTTCGATTGATCCACACCGTCCGCAGCCCCAGCGACGCCGCGGGCGCGATATCGTGCAGGACGCTCCCGGCGACGTGCGCCGTCCACGGCAGCGTGCCCATCAGCTGCTTCATCCTCTTCCAGTGCCCGAGCGCCGGCTTGTAGGAGCCGACCTGCTCGGCCGTGACGATCCATTCGAATCGCGTGCCGATGAGCTTCACGGACTTGCTGATCGAGTCCTCGTCCACATTCGAGAGTATCCCGATCGAAAAGCCGTCCTTGCGAAGCTGGTCGAGAATCTCCTTAGCCTCCGGGAACGCAGGCCAGCGGCGGATCGTCTGCGAGAACGCGCGCTCGTCGCCGCGCACCCCCGTGTCCTTGAGTGTCTTGGCAAGCGCGACTCGAAGAACCTCGTGATACGGACGATACGTTTTCTCGACCTCCATCTCGGTGGCGACATACTTGTCGATGAACGCCTGATCCGCGCCGGGCCCCACCGCCTCGCACATCCCCGCCACCCAGTCGATGAGGGTGCCGTAGCAGTCGAACGTCACGAGACCTCGCTGTCCGATCTTGCGCGCGTGCAGCGGGCTGCGCGCTCGACGCGACGTGTTTACCACTTGACCGTCGCGCTCAGACTGCCCCTGAGGTTGTCGTATTCGTACGTGCTGTCGTCGCTGTCTTTGCGGCGCAGCTCCATGTGCAGATCGAACTGCAGATGCTTGCTGGCGCGCAACGACGCGCCGCCGCTGATCCCGAACGCTTTGCGATCCTCGCCTCCGCGCGATTCCTCAAGCATCTCGTAGAAGAATGCGCCGCTCAGCGTGATGCGCGTAAAGTCGTGCGAGTACGCTACGTCGGCACGCTGCGCGAGCATCCAGCCCGAGACGATCGACTCGACCGGGCGACGCTGCGCCTCCACCTTGACCGTGCCGCACTCGGACGCCGCCCACTGCAGCGAGCCCAGGAGCGTGAACGGGGCGTCGTCCTTCGAGTCGGCCGCACCGCTCTTTTGGTTGGTCTGAATGCTCGTAATCCCCGCCTTGAGCGTCAGTTGCACGTCGTCGGTGACGGTGCCTCGCAGCCCGGCCCGATAGATGACGGCCTTGAAGTCGTCGAGCACGCCATCGTCGTCGAAATCGGTGTCTGATGCGCCCCCCTCGATCAGCACCTGCACGCGCTCGCTCAGGTCGTACGCGCCCAGCAGCGTGATCTGCCAGCGGCGGTGGTCGAAGAAATCGAACGGCGCGAGGAAGAGCTCAAAGCGGCGGATCTCGGCGTTCAGCTCGACGTGAAACGAGTCGACGGCGTACGCGAGGTCGCAGCCGATATCGTGCTGGAGCCAGTCGATTCTCGTCACGCGGCCCGGAATGCTGAACGCGTCGTTGCGGTCCTGGAAGGAGTCCCAGACGTCCAGGACGAACGCGCCTCGCTGGACGTGGAACTGCGTGTCGAGGAAGTTCTCAAGCCCGTCGAACTCGGAATGATCGGCAAAGAAACGGTCACGCCCGCGATAGTCAAACCGCAGCCATGTCTCGCCTTCGCCGAATTGGATCCGCAGCTCCGGCACGAGGACGGTGATGAAATCGTCCTCCTCGTCGCTGCGCGAGAGGAGCACGTTGTCGTCGTACCAGAACTCCGTGGTGAGCGCGCCCGTCACCCGTACGCCCGGCGCATCAAGCCCGAGGTGGTCCTCGTACTTTTCGCGGACCGCCTGCGCGTCGGCCCGGCCCGCGGCGAGGGCGAGCACGGCAGCGATGACGCTCGCTCTCATGGCGCCGGCGCGATGTCTGTCCGATCGAGAATGAGCGGCCGGCGCGGATCCTTCGGAATCCCGCGTGTGCGAAGCGCCGACGGCGGCACCGCAGACGGGACGCCGTGAATCGCCCCCTTCGCTCCTCCCGAAACCGTGATCTCCCCCCCCTGCCCGACTTCCTCCTTGAGGCCCGACGCGCTCATGACGCTGACGAGGCCGCGGCGCACGGCGATTTCGAGGTGCTCTCCGATGACGCGCGCGTCGAACGCGTCCCCCTTGGTCGCATGCACGACGGCCGTACCGATGCCGATGTCGAGCGAGCCCGCGGCGTCCTCGAGCACCTCGACCGCAAACGTGCGGGAGCGCGGATCGAACGCAACGCTAAGCCTCTGTCCCCCTGTCAAGCGAGCGTGGGCCGTGGTGTCGGAGAATTGAACCTCGGCAACGCCCGCCTCCGCCTCGACACGCATCTGTTGATCCTTGACGGAGATCGTCACGCGCACGCCGTCGAACCCCGGCGCGCCCCCAGCCATCGGCTGTGACGCGGGCCCCTCTGAGGATGCGCACCCGGCCATAAGCGCCAGCAAAAGTGCCGCAGCGGATTTCATGGTCGCGGAATGTTCGGCTATATTGCGAAATCGGTCAAGGGACATTTACGATGCGCGGCAGAATCGAGCTGGACCCTGGAGACGTCACGAAGCTCGTTTCGTCCGTGCTCTTCGATCGCGCGGCCCTCGATGCGTTTCAGCGCGCTTTGACCGAAACAGGGGGCGGGGCGGTACAGTCTCACTAACTCATGCCGGGGACCGTGGGGGCATTCATTGACGGGCTGCATGTTGGCGCCGCCGTCAAATCGGGCGGAATTGCCTTCTATCCGCTGCTGCGCGATGGTGAGGACTTCGCCGTCGAGCTTCTGGACACCGCGATGGCGGCAGGGTTGCTCGAAGTGCACGAGACCGGCACCGTATCGCAGCTTACGGCCGTCAACCGATCCGCGCGCCGCGTCCTGATGCTGGAAGGCGACATCGTGCAGGGCGGACGCCAGAACCGCGTCATCAATACGACTCTGATGGTCCCGTCACACGCGACCGTCTCCGTGCCGACGTCCTGCGTGGAACGCGGGCGCTGGGCGGGCGACGAGAAGAACTTCAGCGTCTCAGGCTTCATGGTCTCGCCGCTGGTGAAATCGTCGCTGAAGCGCAGCGTCTCCGAAACGGTACGGATGACTCAGGGACGGGCGCACACCTCGGACCAGGGTGCGGTGTGGGAGCACACGCAGTCGTCTCTTGTCGATTCGCGCGCGATGAGCAGGACTGAGGACCACCTCGAGGCGTACCGCGCCAAGGGACAAGGGCTCGTAAAGGAGGTCGAGAACATCTGCGGCGAACTATCCAAGGCGGGCCGCATCGCCGGTGTCGCAATCGTCCGTTCCGATAAGCGCGCCGCGATCGAGGCATTCTCCTCAACAGAGATCGCGCTGCGCGTCCTGCCGCGAATCGTTCGCGCACACCTGCTCCTCCCCGCATCCGCTCCGGCACCGGACGACTCGCCGAGCGTCCTTCTCGACGAGGTGAAGACGGCGGCAACGACGATCGCGCCGGGCGCCGGCGGTGTCGGCGAGGAAGTGCGTATGAAGAAGGGCCGGATGAGCGGACTCGCGTTCGTCGTGGACGCCGTGACGCTTCACCTGAACGCCGACTGGGCGGATGACGACGACGGAGTCTCCAGCCAGAAGACGCTCATCATGAAGCGCCCTCCGAGAGTTTGATGTTCAAGGTGGGAAGCTTGAAGTACGAAGTCGCTTCCGTAACCTCCGGCCTCAAACGCTAATCCTCGAACTAATAAACGTACAGCATCTCTCGGTACTTCGGCAGCGGCCATAGAGCATCGTCGACAAGCTGCTCGAGCTGATCCGCCGTCGAACGCACCTCGTCCATCGCCTTGATCAGGCGGTCGCGCATGAACTTCGCGTGCTGTGCCACGGACCCGTGATGATCATCCGACTCGTCACGGACGGCGTCGAGGCGGTCGCACCCCCCCTTGAGCGCCGACGCGAGGCGGCCGACGTCCTCGAGCAGCGACTCCGCGCCGCCGACGGGCGTCGAGTTGAGCGCCTCGCGACTGCGGACGATCGTGTCCGCAAGCTGGCGCTGATACGCGAACGCGGCCGGCAGGATGCTCTGGCGCGCGATGTTCGACGTCAACAGTGCCTCGATATTGAGCGTCTTCACGTACGTTTCCAGCAGCACCGTGTAGCGGCTGTCGAGCTCTTCGCCCGTGAGCACGCCATACTTCGCGAACAGCGCCGCCACGTCCTTGTGCGTCAAAACCTCCGCGGCATCGACCGTGTTCTTCAGGTTCGGCAGCCCACGCTTCGCCGCCTCCTTGTGCCATTCCGCGGAGTAATTGTCGCCGTTGAAGATCACGGCCTGATTGGCCGCGAGCGTCTCCTGCACGACCTCTTGCACCGCGTCGTGGAGCGACTTTTTGGCCTTGATGCGCTTCTCGATCTGCGTCGCGACGTAGTCGATCGACTCTGCGACCATCGTGTTGAGGTACGCGTTCGGGCGCGAGATCGCCTGCGACGAGCCGACCGCGCGGAACTCGAACCTGTTGCCCGTGAACGCGAACGGGGATGTGCGATTACGATCGGCCGAATCGCGCGGCAGCGACGGGAGGGACTGCACGCCGATGTCGAGCGTACTCCCCTGCCGCTTCGTTCCCTTGCCGCCGCTGATGAGTCCCTCGACGACTTCCGTGAGCTTCTCGCCGAGATACACGCTGATGATCGCAGGCGGCGCCTCGTTGGCCCCGAGGCGGTGGTCATTCCCCGCGTGCGCAATGCCGACGCGCAAGATCTTGCCCCAGACATTTACGGCACGGATCACGGCGGTGAGGAAAACGAGGAACTGCGCATTCTTGTCCGGCGTGTCCCCCGGATCCAGCAGGTTGTCGCCTCCGTCGGTTGCCATCGACCAGTTGTTGTGCTTGCCCGAGCCATTCACGCCGGCGAACGGCTTTTCGTGGAGCAGCATCTGGAGGCCATGGCGGTTCGCCACCTGGCGGAAAACTTCCATCACGAGCATGTTGTGGTCGGCCGCCACGTTAGCGCGCTCGAAAATCGGCGCGACCTCGAACTGCGCCGGGGCGACCTCGTTGTGGCGCGTCTTGATCGGGATGCCGAGCCGGTAGCACTCGACCTCCGCGTCCATCATGAATGCGAGGATGCGAGGACGGATCGAGCCGAAATAATGGTCCTCCATCTCCTGTCCCTTCGGCGGGCGCGCGCCGAAGAGCGAACGCCCCGCGTTGATGAGGTCGGGGCGCAGCCAGTAGAAGCGGCGGTCGATGAGGAAATACTCCTGCTCGGGGCCGACCGTACTGACGACGCGGCGAACGCCGCCGCTCCCCATGAGCCTGCAGAGACGCACGGCCTGCTTCGACAGCGCCTCGAGCGAGCGCAGCAGCGGCGTCTTCTCGTCCAGCGCCTGTCCGTTGTAGCTGCAGAAGGCCGTCGGGATGCACAGCGTGCGACCGTTGACGGCATCCACGAGAAAGACGGGGCTGGTCGGATCCCACGCCGTATAGCCTCGCGCTTCGAACGTCGCGCGGATACCGCCCGACGGGAAACTCGACGCGTCCGGCTCGCCCTGGATCAGCATCTTGCCGGAGAATTCCGTGACCGCCCGCCCGTCGGGGGTGTGGACGACGAACGAGTCATGCTTCTCGGCGGTGAGCCCTGTCATCGGCTGGAACCAGTGCGCGTAGTGCGTCGCGCCGCGCGCAACGGCCCAGTCCTTCATCGCGCCGGCGATGACGTCGGCGTGCGCGGTGTCGAGCCGCTCTCCCTGCTCGATCGTCCGAAGAATCGCCTGGTAGGCGTTTTTCGGGAGCGCGTTGCGCAGCGCTTCGAGACCGAACACGTTCTCGCCGAAAATGGCCGTAACCGGCGTCTTCGAATAGTCGAGTCCCGTGGCGACGGGCTGCTGCGTGCTGATCGCGTGAACGGCCTGCTGCCGGGCGGTGTCCGTCATGGGTATCCCCTCCTTCGCGGCGAGACTTTAGCAGTCGAAACCGCCCCGGTCAACGCGATGTACTACGCGGAATGCGATGGATGACGCCGGTTCTGGTTCTCCTCGCCTCATGCGGCGGCGGGGGCGGAGGCGGGTCCGGGGATCCCCCCACGCGACCGTTCGCGATGGGTTTCACGCCCTTCCCGTACGCCGTCAGCCTGCAAGCGGTGGACGACACGTGGGACGCTCTCGGTCGCGACGCAGACTTGGTCGCGCACCACTACGACGACGGCATACCGTGGCAGGAGGCATACGACGGCACGGCGTATCCGGCGGATTACCAAGGCTGGCTGACCTATGCGGCCGCGACGACGCCCGCCGGCCATCTGCCGTATCTCGCCGTGACACCGCTCGCCTTCACGCGAGACCGGCTCGCCAACGCGATCACCGCGACCGGCGCCGTGCCCCCGCCGGCACCTTGGGACAGCTATGCCTTCGACCACCCGCACGTCGTGACCGCATTCACGAATCACTGCGAGCGCATGATCGCGATCTTCAATCCCGCCTTCATGGCGTTCGGCATCGAGGTGAACATCCTCCCTTACTACGCTCCGGCCAAGTGGGCGGGGTTCGTATCGCTCGTGCAGTCGGCGTATGCGACGCTGAAGGCGGCGCACCCCGCGCTGCCGCTCTTCCTGACGCTGCAGGCCGACACGTACTACGGCGATCCCATGGGCCAGGCGGCCGCCATCACGCAGATACTCCCATACACGGACTACGTGGCCGTCAGCGCGTATCCGTACACCGGTCACGCGGATCCCGCGACGATTCCGCCGGATTTCTTCACGCCGATCGCGTCGCTCGCCCCCTCGAAGCGATTCGCCATCGCGGAGACGGGCTGGCCGGCGGAAGACGTGACGTCTCCCTATCCGATCGCGATCCCTGAGACGCCGGCGCGCCAGGACGCATATGTGCAGTGGCTGCTCGACGAATGCACGCGGCGCAATGCGGCCTTCATCAACTGGTTCCTTGTACGCGACTATGACGACATGTGGGTGGCGGAGCTGCAGTCGCTGCCCACGGCACCGATCGTGCGGCTGTGGAAAGACATCGGATTCTACGAGGGCGCGGGCGCGGCGCGTCCCGCCCTTGCGACCTGGCGCTCGACGCTCTCGCTGCAGCGGCGGTAACCGGCTATTTCGCCGCCTTGAACTCCGTCAATTCGAGGCTCATCAGGTCGTCGTCCATCTGCATGTGCAGCTTGGCGAGGCCGACGTTGGGCACGATCCAGAAACTCGCTTCGAGTTTCATTTCCTTGTCGCCCATGCTTATCGTCGCCGCAAGCTTGAGCTTCACCGCATCCTTGTACGTGCCCGCAGCCGTCTTCAATTCCTCGACCCCCTCGTGGGACATCTTCGTTCCCGGAGGCATCTGGCCTGTTTCGCCCGACCACGTGTCCCCCTTCTTCGAGCCGAGCTTGTAGAGGTTGAAGAGGAGTTCCGTCTTGTCGTCCTTCTGCTGCGACCAGATCAGGATGCCCGTCTGGACCTCCCAGATGAGCGTCTCGACCTTGTCCTCTTTGCCGTCCTTGATGTCTTTCGTCTCAACCACGACCTTCTCGCCGTCATGCTTCTTGACGGTCATGATCTGCTTGGCTTCTTTGCCACGCTCCAAGGTCTTGAAGGTCCAAGTCGTTCCGACGGCGAACTTGTAGTACTGCTCTCCCTTGTCGTCCTGACAGCAAAGGGCGACGACCAGCAACAGCGCGTGCGACATACGTTCCTCCGTAAAGGCGTTCGTGAAGCCGCCCACTCTACAGCGACACGAAACCGATCGCCAAAAAAAACGGCTACCCCGTTTGTCCCGGCAGCCGGGTGCGGCTGCGCCGCGCGATGGATGCGAGCTCGCCCGTTTGCAGGTCCCAGAGCACGGCGCCGATCCGCCGTTGCGTCAGCGGCGAATGATCGAATTCGAGACCCGCATCGCACCCCACACCGGAGTCATGGGGGCACACCCAGCGGACCTCCGCGGGGACGACGACATCGGGACGTCCTGGAACGTGAATAGTCATGCCGACGCGATCGCCCGTGCGGACTCGCCCCTGGATGCGTAAACGCACGCCCGCCTCCGACAGATCGCGCGCATTCGCGCGAAGCATGCGCTCGGCGCGGACCTCGACGGACATATCGACGAGCACGCGTGGATGGCGTCGCGGCTGAGTGCCCATGGAGCACCTCCGGACGCGGTAGCGCAAACCTCGTGCCAGCCGAATCCGGCGAGATTCGAGGACGCACCAAGCGGCGCGGCACGATCCGTCGCCACTTTTCGCCACCTCGTCGGAATTGCGGACGGTGATCCTTTTACCTCCGCACCGGTTGGCATGCTTGCCCCGTGCACGGTGGTGCATGCGACGGCCGGGGGCTTCCTCATGCAGAGGGAGGTCGTTGACACGCAGATCGCGCCGCAGCTATATTTTGTCCCTCGCAAGCCACGCACGCGGGAGTAGTTCAGTGGCTAGAACGTCACGTTGCCAACGTGAAGGTCGCGGGTTCAAATCCCGTCTCCCGCTCCATTCGCATTCGGGAAAGGAGGGCCGATGCCCCAGCCCTACAACATCCACATGGACGTCAAGCACGGCGCCCTCGAGCTCGTCGATGCCGGCGCGCTCGGCCGCTCCGTCACTGAGAAGTGGTGGAATCAGTCGCTCTGCCGCGTAAACGAGAGCGTCATCCGCCTGGGCGTCTTCTGCGGTGAGTTCCACTGGCACAAACACGATCGCGAGGACGAGTTCTTCTACGTGCTCGAGGGGAAGCTCTTCATCGACCTCGAAGGCCGCGTCGTCGAGCTCACGCCGAACCAGGGCTTCGTTGTGCCTAAGGGCGCGATGCACCGCACGCGCGCGCCCGAACGCACCGTCGTCTTGATGGTCGAGGCGTACACCGTCACGCCGACGGGAGACTAGCCCCCGGCGCCGCGAACAGATTTCCGGCCAACGCGACCGCATCCTTGAGGCCCCGATGTACTAGATTCGGAGGCTCATGATGCGATCACTGTGCGTGCCCGTTATGGTCGGCCTTCTGCTTTCCACATTCGCGCTCGGTCAGGAGGGGAGGAAGCGCACGCCCGCCCCTCTGTCGGCGACCGAGGACGATGCGTTACGCAGCCGCGGGGCTGAAACTCCGCTGCTTCAGCACTTCGAAGGTGGCGCCTCGCCGTGGATCGGGCTGCTCTTCGTTCCCGGCATCTTCATTGTCACGTTCGCCGTTCTCGCCATCGCGATGTTGTTCGGATGGACGCCGGGAATATTCGCCGTGGTCCGGCGCGGACGCTGACTACTTCTTGTCGGCCCGTTCGGCCCGATACCGCGTGAGCCGCTCCTCGACCTCGTGACGATGCGACCAGTGCGGTCCCAGCTGAATCGACTTTTCGCAATCGGCGATCGCCTCGTCGAGCATCCCCTTCATGTAGTAGGCAATCGCGCGATTTGCGTGCGCCTCGATGCTCTGGGGATTCCGGACGATCGCCTCCGAGTGATCCGCGACCGCCCCCTCGAGATCGCCGTGCAACCGCTTCGCAAAGCCTCGGTTATTGAAGACCGACGACGAATCGAGCCCCAGCGCGATCGCCGCGTCGGCGTCGTCGATCGCATTCGCATATTGCCCCTTCGTGATCCATACCCCGCACCGGTTGGCGAGCGCTTGCGAAAACCGGGGGCAGACACGCAGTGCCTCCGCGTAGTCCTCGAGCGTGCCGTCCGCGTCCCGCCGCGCGTGGCGGTGATTCCCCCGCACGAAGCGCGCGAGCGCGAACCGCGGGCGGATGCCGATCGCCTTATCGAGCGCCGAGTCCGACTCCGGGCCCTGCCCCGCGAGCGCGAGCATGAAGTGGAACTCCTCGAGCCCCTCGCGCCCCGTGTAGCGTTCGAGCGCCTTCAGCGTGATCGCCCGCAATTCGGCACCGTCGCCGCGGCCGTACGCGACGGTCGCGTCGGCCAGATCGCGCAGCATCTCATCGTCGAATCCGCTTCCTTCCGCCATTGCGAGGCGGATCTGGTCACGCGATTCCTGTGAGAGCCGCTCCGCGATCGGGCGTTTCGCGTCGCGCTCGGCCGCGGTGCTTCCGGTCATGATCAGGAACGCGCGCGCCATGAGCGCCCGGCCGAGCTGGTAGTGCGCGGGCCCCAGGCGCGGATCGAGCTCAATCGCCCGCCGCCACGACGCCTCCGCCTTGTCGAGCCAGCCCCGCAGCTCCCACGCGCGACCGAGAAGATAGTGCGCCGCCGCCAGGTCCGATTTCCCCTCGAGCGCCCGCTCGATCAGCGTCTGCGCATCCGCAACGCGCGCGATGGCCTCGTCGTAATCGGACGACTTGTCGTATTGCGCGCGCTGCGCACGGTCGAGCGCCGGGCGGGCCCGCTCGAGGAGCTTGTGCGCCTCCGCGGCATCGACAACCGGAGGAGGCCCGATGGCAACCGGCGGCTTTCGCCACACGAGAACGATCCCGGCGACGACGACGACAAGGATCGCGACGATCGCGATGCTCATCAGCCGGCCCGCGAACCACGGCCGTCGCGCCTGCACCGGCTCGCCCTTGAGCCAGCGCCGCAGTTCCTCCGCAAACGCCTCTCCATCGGGATAGCGCCGCGCCGGATCCTTCTCAAGCGCCTTGAGGCAGATCGCGTCGAGCGCCTCAGAGAGCTTCGGATTCGACTCGCGCATGCTGGCCGGACGGTCGTGCAGGATCCGCTCGTAGACCGCCTCAACGCTGTCGCCCGTCACCGGCACGCGTCCCGTGACCATCTCGTAAAGGATCGTCCCGAGCGCGTAGACGTCCATCGCCGGAGACACCGCATCGCTTCGCCCCCGAACCTGCTCCGGCGCCATGTACATCGGCGTGCCGAGCGCCACTCCGGTTTTCGTCAGGCTCGCGCGAGCGCCGCCCACATGCGCCAGCCCGAAGTCCCCCACCTTCGGCTCTCCCGCGGCCGAGACCAGGATGTTCGCCGGCTTGACGTCGCGGTGCACGATCCCCTTCCGGTGCGCGGCACCGACACCGCGTGCGACCTTTTCGAGCATCACCACGAGCTCGCGCAGCGTCGCCTTCCCTTCCTCCATCACCGCACGCAGCGATCGCCCTTCGACCAGTTCCATCACAAGATACAGCCGCCCTCCTTCCTCCCCGACGTCGTAGACGGCCACGACGTTCGGGTGCGTGAGACCCGCCGTGACGCGCGCCTCGCGGAGGAAGCGCTCGCGGACGTCCTCGCCAAGCATCTCCGTCGGCCACAGCACCTTGACTGCCACGAAGCGGCCGACAGACGCGTCGCGCGCCCGGTACACGACCGCCATCGTCCCCTGCCCAATCGCACCGAGGATCTCGTAGCGGCGTAGCGTCGGCGTTGAGGGTTCAAGGGGGACCCCGTCGCCGCTCAGGATGCCGGCGACGAAGCTGTCGAGCAGATTCCTGCGCACGAGGACGTCCTTCAGGCTGTCGCTCTGTCCGGCGGCGCGCAGCGCCTCATGCTCGCGGCGAGCCTCCGCCATCTGCTCGGCCGTGACGAGCTTGCGCCCGACCGCCGTCCGGGCCAGTTCATCGTCGGGCGAACCCACACACGCGATTCTATCACGCGCGCTCGACGAGGTCGTTCCCTTCGAACGCGCGCACCTTGGTGCGAAAAGTCTCGGGTACCGGTATCGCCTTCCACTGCTTCTCGTCGACGACCACTTGCACCGTCTTCCCCGTCGCCACGAGCGTGTTCGCGGTCTTGTGCATCACGCGGAATTCCATCGTGAAGCTCGTTCGGCCGATTTCGGATACGCGCGCGTGAACGACGAGCACGTCGTCAAATCGGGCCGGCGATTTGAAGTCGCATTCTGCGTGCGCGATGGGTGCGGTGAATCCGGAAATTGGACGGATGAAGTCCATCATTCCCAGGTTGCGGACGTAGTCCATGCGCGCGACATCGAAGTACGTGAAGAAGCACCCGTGGAAGACGATGCCGAAGGCATCGGTTTCCGGCAGACGCACGCGTATTTCGGTGGAGAAGGGGTAGCGATCAGGCATGTTCAGTTCGGTATCCGGAGGGCGTAATGAGCGGGACTCAGCGGTCCTGGGCCAGGAATTTCATCAGTTCCTCTTCGAACGCGTCGAAGCCGTTCAACATCTTGAGCATCGCGAGATGATTCTCGCTGAGCACCCTGCGCGTCGCGCCCCGGGCGCGTTGCAGCGTGCTTTGGACCGCCTCCTGCGTGAATCCTCCCCTGTTCACCAGCGTGTCGAGCGTGTCGATGAAGCCGAGGAACCGCATCTGCTCCTTCGTACCCATCGACTCGCGGACGGACGCGCGCAGCCGTTCGACGGCCGACTTCAACGCGTCGCTGGAGTCATTACCGGGAATACCCCGAGTATAACCCAACAATTGCAGAACTTGAGCGAACCGAACCCCGGAATGGAACAGCGGCTGATTTCAGAAGAGGGATTCCGTGGCCATCTCGAATCGCTCCGTGTCGGCCCGCCCGTTCTCCGCTCGGTCATCCCCGGATCCGCTTCCCTCACGGGATGATAATCCGCGGAGCGTCCGGCGCCGGACCCGCGTCGCCCACGCCGGGGAGCGGCTCCTTGCGCGACAGCCGATCCAGCGTGTCCTTCGCGAACGGATGTCCCGGCCGCACTTGAAGCACCGCCTTCAGGAAGCGCTGCGCGTCCTCCGTGACGCCCCCCTGCGCCATGCGAAGCGCGAGCCCGTAGAGCTCCGCCGCCTGCGATTCGCGCTCGATCCTGATCTCCTCCGTGTGCGCGCCCCGCGCTGCGCGCTCGTCGAGAATGATCGCGATGGGCGCGCGCCCGCTTACATCGTTGTGTGGCGTCACAAGCCACGTCGTGCGGAACTCCTCCTCCAGGGCCGCCGCGGGGCCGCGCCCCGCCAGTCGCCCGAATCTCGCCTGCACCTCCCGCGCCAACGCCTGCCGCAGCTCCAGCTCGCGCGGGCCCAGATCGCGCGCCATGTCGCGTGGGCGCTTCCAGTTCAGGTCCTCGTGGTAGCAGTCCTCCCAGAGGCGCGTCACTCGCTGGAGCTCAAGCTGAAACTTCTCGGGCCGCATTCGATCCGTGAATTGCCCGTACCGCGCGAAGAATTCCTCGCGGGTCGCGCCGTTGGCAACGACTACCGGCGTGCCCGCCTTGAGTGCCTTGAGACCCTCGGCATACTCGCTCTTGAACGGCGACGCCGCGAATGCAGATGCGATCGCGGCGTGCACATCCTTCGACGGCGGACGCGCGGACAGAAGCATGAGCAGCATGGGAACGGCGCGACGGTCGCCGCTGCGCACGAGTTCCGCCAGGATGCTCCCCGCATGCTCCGCGCCGCTCCCGTGCTGCGACCATCCGCCCGCGCCGACGATGTCTTCCGCCATGCGCGGCACGACACCCCCGCTCTTCAAATCGACCAGCGCCGGATAGAGCGCGCGCCGCACCTCGGGAGGCGGATCGTGGACCGTCAAGTCGAGATCGAGGATGTCGCGCGCGAGCTCCGGCATCGCCGCCAGCGCCTCCCGAGCCGCCGTCCGGACGCCTGCGCTCTTGCTGTTCCACAGCACCGTCGCCAGTGTCCGTGCCATCCGCGCCCCCGGCCACCTTGCCGCGCGGGAGCAGATTGCTTTCGCCGCTTCGTCGGAGGGTGATTTGTGCGCCCATGAGCGCATGACACGGTCGACGAGCGGCATTCCCTTGTCGCCCAGCGCGTCCAGCTGCGCCAGATCCCCCGTGCCGGCGGCGAGCGCGTCCACCTTCGCATGATCCGCGGCCGTCATCTCCGACTCTTCGCCACGGTACGCCAGATGACGATCCTTCAACCGCGCCATGAGGTGCTGCGGATAGAGGCCCCAGATTATTCCGATGGACTGCGCGGGCAGCTGGAGCTGCTGAAGGGCACGAAGCACATGCCCCGCCTGCTCGCGAATGTCGAGCCGGATCTCGCTGCCCAGGTGGCGTTCCAGTTCCACGAGGAGCGCATGTCGCACCTCGAGCGTGATGTGTCTCTGCAGGCCGATCTGGAGGAGCGCGGTGACCGTCTCGTTGTCGCGCTGTCCCGACGAGACGATCTGCTCGAGGTCGTCGAGCAGCGGATCGAACGGGCTGACGCCGAAGTCGAAGTCCGTCCACCCCATGCGACCCGGCAACTCCGAGGTGCGCATGAGCTGCTGCATCATCTCCTGCGCCTGGCGCTGGAGATGGACGCGCGGATCGCTGGGTTCGTCGGCCGCGGGCGACATGAAGCGCGCAGACTGTACAGCGGGGCCAGAACATCGTCAATGTGTAATGCCGGCGGCGGGAGGGCTTCGTATTCTCATCCTTGTGAGGCGTTTCACTGCGATCTTCGGCTCCCTGGTCGTCTTCCTGACGGCGGGGATGTTCTTTGCGCGCGCCCCGAAAAGGCCCGCACCCGCCGCCCCCACGTCGAAGATCGAGGAGCCGAAACCGCCCTCCGAGTACGTGATCTGCGTCGCACTCTTCGAAGTCACAGACGACGATGCGCTGCCGCGCGCAGCGCACGAGCTCGTGATAGACGCGCCGGGTAAGTCGAGCGCCAAGAGTCGCAGGGCGTGTCGCGGATCATCGCTTCTGCGGATGACACCGTCGCTGTCACTCGGCATTTCCGATCCTTCGCTCATGGCCCCCACGTCCGAAGAGAAAGTGACGGACGAGGAGACGTTTACCGTTATGAGCGACATCAAGCCGCACAAGAACGGCACGTTCGTCCTCGGATTGGACGTCACGCGCGCGCGGCCGGGTTCCAGTCGGGGCAGCGTGAATGCCGGACCCCACATCCGGTGCGGCGACGTCATTGCGGTTGGCACGCAGGAGTCGGGAGGCGAACCGGCCGGCGAATGCGAGCGCGTCATACTCGCGCGCTTCGAACGACGCGACGGGTTCGATCCTTCGATCGACGGATGGCGCCGAGCCATCGCGCGGTCGCTTGCGTCGGAGGATCCGCGCGTCGCACACGACGCGGTCTACGCCGCCGCGTTCATCCCGTGCCCTGAGGGACGCAAGGCGCTCGCCCATAACGAGACTCCGTGGACATTCAAGGCGCGGCTGATGGCAGGCGATGCAACGGCGGGGACCCTCCCAGACGACAACAAGTGGTTCTGGCGCGCGCGTGCGATCTACTTCACGTACCCCGAGAGTCGCCCGGAGGCGCGGGCCGCGATCAACTCCATCTGGCGGCGCGTGCCGGTCGGGGCCGCGATGGCCGCACGTCTCTTGGAGGATCCGCAGGTGAAGCGCGGTCGCGGACGTGCCGCAGCAATTGGGCCCCGTCTAACGGCGCGCGAGGAACGTTCCCACCGCACCCGCGGCAAGCACGTGCTCCTGGACCATCGCGGAGAGCAGCGCCTTGAGACGCGCGGTGGCGGCATCGTTGCGCTTCACGCCGAGCACGCGGATCGCCTGCACCGCCGCGTCGTCGCCATCGCACCCGCGCGCCTCCTCGACGACCCTCTTCAGCGCCGCCTTCGCCTCCGCATCGCAGACATACTCCAGCGCGCGGCTCGCGTCCGGCTGACCCGAGCGGTCTCGCGGCTCGACGGCCTGCTGATCCTTGCGCCAGAGGAATTCGCCATCGCGACGGATCATGCCGCGAGAAGCCGCCTCCCCCGTCGCCACACGGATCGCGTCGAGCCGTCGCTGGCTCGCACGCCCCTCGATGGCCCCCAGCACACGCCGCTCGAGCTCCTCGACGTGCAAGGGGCTCTCCTGCTCCACAATGCTCGCCACGAATGCCGCGAGCTCGCGCGGATCGATCTCGTCGAGATGCGATTCGCCGAGTTTCGCCTCCGCACGCGCCGGCTGATAGGCCGGGACCGGCGGCGGGGGCGGGGGCGTCTCGTGCGCCACCCGGCGGACGCTGGGCGGAGGGGCCGGGCGCGCAGCCTCAGCGGGCACCTTCGCACGCTCGATTGCCTCGATGCACCGGCGCAACGCGTCGTCGCGATTGCGAAACCAGTCGGTGCTCCACACGCGATGGAGATTCCAGCCGAGATTTTGCAGCACGGAGGATCTTAGGCGGTCGCGGTCGCGCGCCCAACGCGCCGAAAGGTAACGCGTGCCATCGCACTCGATCCCCAGCATGTACCGGCCCTGCTGTGACGGATCCGCCACCGCCAGATCGACGCGGTATCCGCCGCTGCCCACCTGCTGTTCGACCGCGTACCCCGCCTTGGCAAGGGCGGCACGCACCTGCGACTCGAATTCCGCGTCGGGATCGACGGCGGCGTCCGCGGGGTGCTCGATACCGCGCCCCTGCGCGAACGCGAGGAAAGCCTTGAAGGCCTTCACCCCCTCACCCGGCGCGCGCCGGATGTCGAGATCGTCCGCCGTGATGTTCGTGAAGACGACGCACTGCCAGCGCGCGCGCGTGATGAGCACGTTGAGACGCCGTTCGCCGCCGGCCTGGTTGAGCGGGCCGAAATTCATACTGATCTTCCCTGTCTCGTCGCGTCCGTAGCCCGCGCTGATCAGGATCACGTCGCGCTCATCCCCCTGCACGTTCTCCAAGTTCTTCACGAAAAACGGCTCCTCGCGGTTGGCGGAGAGCGCGGTGTCGAACGCGCCGTCCTTCCGCCGATGCGCTTCGATTCGCTCGTCGATCGCACCGCGCTGCGCCTGGCTGAAGGCGACGACGCCGAGCGTCAAATGCGGTCGGGCGCGCGTGTGCTCTACCACCGCCTGGCAGACCGCGTCGGCCTCGAGCGGATTGGCGCGCGTCGTCCCCCGCTGGTACACCGTGTGCGGCAGGTGGCGCAGTGACAGGCCCTCGCCCTCCTGCCCGCGACGTGGACTTGGGAAGACGACCAGCCGGTCCTGGTAGAACTCTCGATTCGACAACGCGATGAGCGAGTCGTGCCGGCTTCGATAGTGCCAGCGCAGCATGCGCGACGGCATCCCTCGCGACGCGCACAGCCCGATGATGCTCTGGAGATCAGCGGTGACGTTCGCCGCGGCCTCCTCCTCGTCAACGACGCCCTCGGAGGATAGGAGCGCGTCGAAGAAGCTCGTCGGCGGGAGCTGCTTCTCGTCGCCCACCACCACGAGCTGCGCGCCGCGCAAGATCGATCCGAACGCGTCGACCGGCTTCACCTGGCTGGCCTCGTCGAAGATCACGAGATCGAACGTCGGTCCGTCGGGCGACAGGTAGGCAGCCACGGAGAGCGGGCTCATCAGGAAGACGGGCTTCACCGACTGCAGCGCTGCCCCGGCCTGCTCCATGAGACGGCGGATCGGCAGGTGACGCGCCTTCTTGGCGCACTCGCGCCGCAGGAGCCCGATCTGGCCATATCCGACATTCGGCGGCAGTCCGCGCCAGTGCAGGTCCGCGAGCCGTGCGCGATTGACACGAAACGTCGCCGCGTCTGCGCGACGGAATCGCCCCACCGTCTGCTCGTGCGTCGCGGCGTCGAACTGCTTCAGCTCGGGCCGTTCGCGGAACGCCCGCTCGAGGATTCCCCACGCCCACGCCCTCTCCAGTGCCGGGGCGGCGTCATCGGGCGCAAGCGATCCGGCGTGCGCCAGGTCCGCGAGTTCCGCAAGTCCGAAGCGCGACACGTTCTCATGCAGTCGCCAGTAGGCGACATACGCCGACAGACGCGAGAGACTGTCGCGCCACACCTTCACACGCGTTGCGAGGTCCATGTCCCACGGCTTCGCGTAAGACAGCGACGCGACAGCCTGCGCACAGGCGGCTCTCCACGCGGCGAGCGTCGCGCGCGCGCGTTCCATCGTCCGCCGGACGTTCTCCCGATCCCACTTTCCCACGATCGCCGACTCGAATTCCGACCGCACCCCGAGCGGCGCGAGCGCGGCACGGAATCGCGACGCCCACGCTGCAACGGGCGCAAGATCCTCCGCCGTTTCAACGCCGCGCCAGCGATCTCCGGCGAGCGCGCGGCACGGCTGAGCCTGCGCGTGGACCTCCGACGTCAGTCGTTTCGACGTCATCACGGCATCGACGATGTGCAGCAGTTCCAGCTGTCCTTGCGGGAGGGGCGCCTTGCAGAACGACTGGACCGCGCGTCGGGCGGCTCCGTAGAGCCGGAAGTTGAACAACCAGCGCCAGAACGAAGAGCCGTACTCGATCAGATCGCGTCGAGCCGCGAGAAGATCGGCTGTCCATGCTTCCGGCAGGAACTTCGCGTCGTACTTCGCATGCGTATCGCGATAGTGCGCCACGTTGCGGATCGCCTGATCGAAGGCACGGACGTCCTCCACGCGATCCCACGCCGCGCCGATCGGCGGCAGGCCGCGCAGATCAGGCGCCTGCAGGAGGAGTTCGGCGAAGCGCATCTGCGCCTCGAGCGCCGCCGAATCGGCGGCCGCACCGACGTGCAGCTCGCGCGACAGGTCGAACGCGGCCGCGGCGAGTTCATTCCCCGCCGCGATCGCCACGTCGAGCACTTTCGCAATGCGCTCCTCTTCGCCCGGCAGTATCTCCGCGCGGCAGCACCCGTCGTACGGATGGCGCGCCGGCACGCCCAGTTCGGTAATCTTCCTCGCGAGATCCGCGACCGCCGCCTGCGCCGCATGGTACTGCGCCTTTGTCCAGTCGCTCATCGGTGCGTGCGCAAGCTTCCGCAGTTCGCGCGGATGCTGAAGCAGCCGCTCCGTGATGCCGATCGCATCGTAGGGCGTTGTTGCGGAGTTCCCCACCGGTTGCGCTGCAGCCGCGACGTACCGGTTCAGCGTGTCGCGGTGCTCGGGCAGCCCATCGACCAGTGGCGCGTCGGCCGGCGCCTCGGGGCGGCCGAGCGAGAGGCAGCGCGTCATCTCGGCGATGACGGACTTTTTTGACGCCTTATCGCTGTGCAATTCGAGGCACAGCTCTCCCAGCCCGACGTTTTCCATGCGACGCTTCACGACGTCGAGCGCCGCGAGCTTCTCCGCGACGAAGAGCACGCGCTTCCCCACCTGCACCGCCTCGGCGATCATGTTGCTGATCGTCTGGCTCTTGCCGGTCCCCGGCGGCCCCTGCACGACAAGGCTGCGACCGAGTGCGACTTCATGCAGAACCTCGGCCTGCGAACTGTCGGCGTCCATGACTTCCATCACCGTGCCGGGGGCGCGGCGCAGGTCGAGCGTTTCGTTTGCCGCCAGCGCCGGTCCGGGGTCGCGGAATCCCTCGTGCAGCAGCGCGGCGAGCAGAGGATGCCGTGCCGGCGCGCACTCGTCCCGCCACATCGCAGGATCGAGATCGCGATACATCAGGAACTTGCCGAAGCTGAAGAAGCCGAGGGCGATGCGGTCGCGTTCCACCTGCCAGCCGGATTTCCCGGCAACGCACTCTTCAACCTGCTTGAACCACGCGTCCAAGTGATCAACAGTCTCGAGGTCGGGTTCTGAAGGGAGCTTGAGTCCGAACTCCTTGAGCTTTTCGACGAGGGACAGATTGACCCCAGGATCCTCTTCGCTTGCAACGAGCTGCCAGTTCGCGCGCGCGGACTTGCGATCGAGGTGGACAGGGTAAAGGACGAGCGGAGCGAGAACGTCCTGCGGACGGTCCGCCTCGCGCCACCGAAGCATGCCGAGCGCGAGGAAGAGCGTGTTGGCCCCCTGCTCCTGCAGGACGAGCCATGCGTCCTGATACGTCGCGAGCAGCCGTCGATGAAGATCATCCTTCGTGTACGGTGCCGCGAGGCTGTTCTCCGGATTCAGCTCTCCGACTCCGACCGGCGCATCCGCCGGCGCTCCCGCCTCCGCGGCGCTCGGCTCGCGCGTGTGATGGAAGCGCAGCGATGTGCGGGAGAGCAGCGCGGCGAAGACCTGCGCGGATTTTTCGTCGACAATCTCGGCACCGCGCCGCTTGGAGAGCTTCCAGTTCAGGAGCTGATTACGGAGGCTCAGGTCCAGGAGCTCAATCCGGGCGGCGAGAAGCCGTGCGGTCACGGGATCGGAGGGCGTCATGCGTCTGGAATTATAGAGAGCGGCGGGCTCCCCGGCGTCCAATGTCTGGCGGGTCAGGTCGGATGATTTTTGCTGTTCACCGGCTCGGAGCCGTCGTGTAATATCCAGCGCTCAGCATAGAAGGAGATTCCGATGAGACTCGTTGCCCTGCTCGCCGTGCTCGCCGTGTTCCAGGACAGCCCCGGCGATGAATTCTGGAAGCTGAAAACAGGCGCGGTGCTCGAGTACAACCGCACGCGCGCCAAGGGCAACGTCGAGACGATGAAGGTCACCGTCGAGGAGACGAAGGAAAGCAAGGTGTGGGTGACGCTCGAAGAGTCCGTCACGAACGAGAAGGAAAAGAAGAAGAGCAAGCTCGCCTTTTTCGTGGAGAACGGCCAGATGGTCTGGGCGATGGTGAAGGACGGCGCCACGATCCCGGTCTACTGGTTCCTAAAAGTCGGCACGAAACAGGGCGACAAGTGGAAGCCCGGCAACGATCCGAACTCGGACATCGAGGCCGAGCACATGGGCGAGGTCGAGCTCAAGATCAAGGCGGGCACGTACAAGAACGCCACGCACGTCAAGACCACGAATGCCCAAGGTGGACAGAACGCTTACTTCGTGCCAGGGATCGGCATGGTGAAGATGGAGCAGTTCGACGCCAACGGGAAGGTCATCCGCTCCACCGAGCTCACGAAGTTCAAGGACGGCAAGTAGCCGCAGCGTGATCCCGGCTGCCGAAATCCTCGACGGCCTGCGCGCGTTTCCTTACGAAAACGCGTCGAAGATCGTCGCCGGCCGCCGCCGGACGAGCGACGAGGTGCTGCGCGATCACCGCCTATCCGGCGCCGGCGGGACGTGCTTCGATCTCGTCGATCTCTTTCATCGACGCGCGTGCGCGGCAGGGCACGAAGCGCGATTCGCGCTTGCCGACCGGTCGTACGGACCGAACACGCATTGCGCCGTCGTGATCGGCGACGAGCTCTACGATCCTGGATTCCTGCAATTCCAGCCGATCCCCCTGCGTGACCAGCCCGTGGAAATGGACACGCCGTACAACCGGCTGCGCGTCGAGCCGAGCGGAAACGGATGGACGGTATCGACGATCGAAAAGGGACGCGCGACCCATCGCTACCGGCTAAAGCGCGATCGCGTCGGTCGCGACGAATTCGTCGACGCCTGGGAGACATCGTTCGAGTTCGAGATGATGCACCACCTCGTGACGATCGTCGCGAAGCAGGACCGTCTCATTTATCTGCGCGACGGATGGTATCACGAGTTCTCGCGCGCCGGCCGCGTGCGCCGCCAAGTGGCGCCGGAGACGGCCGCCGAACTCGGCCTGAGCCGTGATCTCGTCGCTCGCGCCCTGGCGCACCTGCGATGAGCGCTCCGGTCCCGCCGGAACCGGTCAAGCTCTTCATCGGCGCGATAGTCTCCCGCGACGCCCCTGTCGAAGATGCGCGAGCCAGGTGCGTTTCCGCGTTCGGCCCGATCGACCACGAGAGCAAGCCCGTCGATTTCACATTCACGGACTATTACGAGCAGGAGATGGGCCCGGGCCTGCGCCGGATCTTCTGGTCGTTTGACACGCTCATCGATCCGTCGTCCATCGTCGACGCCAAGCATGCGACGAATCGCATCGAAACGGCGCTCGCGCGAGACGGCAGACGCACCGTCAATCTCGATGCCGGCTATCTCGACACGTACAAGCTCATCCTCGCCACCGCGAAGGGGGCGGGCCAGAAGATCTACATGCGCGACGGGATCTGGGCGGACCTCACAGTCACGTTCGTCAAGGGACGCGTGAAGTTCTTCGACTGGGGCTTCCCCGACTTCAAGTGCGGCGCCTACGACAAGACGCTGCTGAAGATCCGCGAGCTCTTCAAAACGCAGCGTCGCGCCGCCGCGAAGCGCTAGAATCCCGCGCTTATGGCCAACGTCACCGTCCGCAAACGGCGCATCACCGCCGAAGACCTCATCCATTTCCGCTGCGTCAGTGATCCTCAGCTCTCGTCGGACGGATTGCGCGTCGTCTACGTCGTCAAGCGCACGCTTCCCGACCTGAAGAAATACCGGTCGCATCTCTGGATCACGGATGCCGAAGGACGTGCGCGCGCCTTCACGTCGGGCGGCGCGGACGACTCGTCGCCTCGATGGTCTCCCGACGGATCGCAGCTCGCGTTCGTGCGAACGACAGAAGAAGTCGCGCAGATTCACGTCATGGATGGCGCGGGGGGCGAATCGCGGCCGCTTACGAGCCTTCCCCCCGGGCGCATCGCTGCGCTCGATTGGTCGCCGGACGGCACGCGCCTCGCCTTCGTCTTCCGACCGCGCGCCGCGGGCACGTCGAAGGAGCAGCCGCTCCTGCGCCACGTGTCACGCCTCCATTACAAATCCGAAGGGGATGGGTTCCTGGACGACGAGCGCTTCCACGTCTACGTCGCCTGGGTGCGCGACGGCCCCACGCAGCAGATCACGAAGGGGGAGTTCGACGACGCGCATCCCGCATGGTCGCCCGATTCGGCATTCGTCGCCTTCGCGTCGAACCGACATGCCGACGCGGACTGGCGGCCCCTCGACATCGATCTCTGGATCGTGCCGGCCGGCGGCGGCGAGCCGCGGCGGCTCCCTAAACCCCCGGGACCTGCGGCATGGCCCGTCTGGTCGCCCGACGGCAAATCGATCGCGTTTCTAGGGCATGACCGACCCGAGGACACGTGGGGCACCGCGAACACGCACCTCTGGCGCGTGCCCGTCGCCGGCCGAGAAGACGCGTACGACCTCTGCCGCGAGTTCGATCGCACGTGCGAAGACGTCGTCATCACGGACACGAAGGCGTTCCACGGCTCCGAGCAGCGTCCCGTCTGGTCCGAAGACGGGCAGTCGATCACCTTCATTGCGAGCGATCCCGGCACGTGCCACCTGTATCGCGTCGCCGCCGGCGGGGGTCGACCCGAACCTGTCACGCGCGGCCAATTCGAGGTCATGCAGTTCAGCGCGGCGCGCGGCCGCTTCGCTCTCACGATCAGCGACGCGCTGTCGATCTCGGAGGTGTACCTGCTCGAAGGGGAACAGGAACCGTTCGGCATAAACACGCTCAAGCGCGTGACGGCGACGAACGACGAGCTGTTCGGCGAGCTCGCGCTTTCCGCACCTGAGGAACTGGAAATCCGCAGTTTCGACGGCACGACCATCCAAGGCTGGCTGCTCAAGCCTCTCGGATTCAGCGCGCTCCGGAAATACCCGCTCATCCTGGAAATCCACGGCGGGCCCCGCGCTCAGTACGGCTGGGCGTTCTTTCACGAGTTCCAGCTCCTCGCGGCGCAGGGATACGTGGTCCTCTACACGAATCCGCGCGGCAGCCAGGGAAACGGAGAGAAGTTCGCGAGCGCGATCGTCAACGACTGGGGAAATATCGACTATCGCGATCTGATGTCCGCGGTGGAGCACATCGAGGCGACGGGCTTTGTTGATGCCAAACGCGTCGGCGTGTGCGGCGGCAGTTACGGCGGGGACATGACGAACTGGATCGTCGGGCACACCGACCACTTCCGTGCGGCGATCACGATGCGCTGCGTCTCGAATCTCACGTCGATGTTCGGCACGAGCGACATGGGATACGACGAACCGCAGGAATTCCGCACGCCCCCATGGGACGACTGGGCAAACTACCAGCGCATGTCGCCGCTCACGTACGTCGCGAACGTGCGCACGCCGCTGCTCATCACGCACGGTGAGGCAGACCTGCGCTGTCCCATCGAACAGGCGGAGCAGATGTACACGGCGCTCAAGTTCATGAAGCGCGAAGTCGAAATGCTGCGCTTCCCCGAGGAGAACCACGATCTTTCGCGCAGCGGCCGGCCCGACCGCCGCATCGCACGACTCGACCACATCGCGAAATGGTGGAAACGGTGGCTCGAGTAACGAGCGACCCCCGCCGCACGCGGCAGGGCAGGCATGCGGCACTTTCATCGGCCGAGCCCTTGGTGTACGCTCGTCACAGGTGAAGGCGACAAGGGAGGAGAAGCACGCGCCCGCACCGGCGGAAATCGCGGGTTATCACATTGTTGCACCCGTCGCTCGCGGCGCATACGGCGCGGTCTATCGCGCGGTCGCGCCGAACGGCACCACGATCGCGCTGAAAGTCCTCTCCGCCGACGGGACGCAGTCCGGCGAGGCGATCGCGCGATTCCAGCGCGAGGCCGACGTGCTCTCCGCGCTCGCGCACGCGAACATAGTCCGCGTCTTTGATGCGGGCTACGCCGACAGGCGGCATTTCATCGCGATGGAGTATGTCGAAGGCAAATCATTCCGCGCGATGATCGACGACAGGAAGATGCCAACCCAGAGGCTGGCGACGATCGTTCGCGACATCGCATTCGCACTCGACCACGCGCACCAGCGCGGCATCATTCACCGCGACATCAAGCCCGAAAACGTGCTTATAACCTCCTCGGGGATCCCCAAACTCAGCGACTTCGGAATCGCGAAGCTCGCGCGCACGAGCGCATCGCGGCTCACGGCCACGGGCATCGCACTCGGCACGCCCGAGTACATGAGTCCCGAGCAGGCCGCCGGCCGGAGTCACGACGCGGACGCGCGCAGCGACATCTATACGCTGGGCATCCTCCTGTACGAGGCGGTGACGCGCCAGCTGCCCTTCCAGGGTCGCGGCGTGGTCGAGCTCCTGCGCAAGATCGAGAAGGAGGACCCCAAGGCGCCCTCCCAGGTCAATTCGGCGGCCGATGCGCGACTCGACGGAATCGTGCTCAAGGCGATGGCCAAGCGCCCCGAGGATCGTTACGCCTCAGCGGGCGACTTTGCGCGCGACATTGATCGCTGGCTCGCGGGGGAACCCACCTCCGTCCCAGCACCCAAGGTGGGCCTACTCGGACGCATCCTCGGGAAAAAGAAGTGAACGCCGTCGGTCCGTACGATCCCATCGGGGAAGTTGGCAGGGGCGGGATGAGCACCGTCTACAGGGCGAAAAATCGCGAGACGGGAATCGAGGTCGCCCTCAAGGTCTTTCCGCCGGAGTACGCGCCGGCCGAGGCCGTGACGAAGACGCTTCTGAAACTCGCCCATCCCAACGTGGTACGACTCTTCGACGTCGGGCTCGACGGGAATAGCGCCTACGTGGCGATGGAATTCATCGACGGGCCGTCGTTCGAGCGAGCGATCCGCAAGCGCGCATTCGAGCCCCGCGAATGCGCGGTCCTCGTGGCGGCCGTCGCGCGCGGACTGCAGGCGGCGCACGACCGCGGCATCGTGCATCGTGACATCAAGCCGGGCAACATTCTTCTCACATCGGCCGGCATGCCCAAGCTGACCGACTTCGGACTGGCGAAGCTCGGCGTGGCCGATGCCGCGCGCACCGCGGGCGTCACCGCGGGCACGCCCATGTACATGAGCCCGGAGCAGGCCACCGGCATGAGCGAAGTCGTCGATCCGCGCAGCGACGTCTACGCCCTCGGCGTCGTGCTC
>CAYXVY010000106.1:0-8182 GCA_964468745.1 uncultured Planctomycetales bacterium
ACCGCCAGCATGCGCTTCAGGTTCTGGCTCACCGAGTGGCCAGGACCGAACTTCGCGCCGTCGTTCACGTTGACGAGCGCGTTGCAGTCCACCATACGGACCGCATAGATGTCCTTGCCGTACGCCGACGACGATGTGTCATCGGAGTAGCTGCAATTGCCACCGTCCACTGAAATCAGGATCGGATTCCCGGCCGCGTCGCGCTTGAAGAAACTCGCGCGATCCGTCTTCTCCAGCGGCAGGGCGCTCGTGTACGCCCACGTCGTGTCTACCCCAACATCGATTCCATCGATCCTGTTCATCGCATGCTCGATGCCCGATCGGGCGATCAAACGCGCGCGAACCTCGTCGAGGTAGCTCTTCGCGACGCTACGCTCGATGCCCATCACGCTGTTGAACGTCACAGCGAGCAGGGCCAGGATCGACAAGACACCGAGGACAACGATCAAAACCGCGCCTCGGCGCAACGTCTTGCCCCTCATCAGCGCCTCCCTATAACAATCCAAACTGGACCCCTCCGGACAGCACACACTGCCCGCAAGGATGAATTAGCAAAAGGACGACAACTTGACCCGCTGTGCATCTCGCAAGGGATATGCCAGCGTTGGCAAATCCAATTAGAAAAGAACGGAATCGAGGAAAACCAGCGTTTCCGTTGAAAAATGACAGCCCCATTCGGGATGCATATATGGCTTGAAATTACCGAAATTTCAGGGATTTGTTACCCATATGTAACAATGTAACCCATGGGAAACGTTGTTACCGGCGGATGCTAAAAGCCCTTATTTCCAATAAAAAAAGCCCCGGTCATGACTGACCGGGGCTCTTCTATTGTGCGTGACTTAGAAGTCGTCCTCCATGCCGCCGCCCATCCCGCCAGGGCCACCGCCGGCCGCCGCCGCCTTCTTCTCGGGAATCTCGCTCACGATGCAGTCCGTCGTCAGCAGGAGCGTCGCCACGCTCGCCGCATTCTGCAGCGCGCTGCGCACGACCTTCATCGGGTCGATGATGCCGAACTTGAACATGTCGCCATATTCGATCGTGTCGGCGTTGAAGCCGAACGATGGATCCTTCGAGTCCTTCACCTTCTCGAGCACGATCGCGCCGTCAATGCCGGAATTCGCCGCGATCTGGCGGATGGGCGCCTCGACGGCGCGCCGCACGATCTCGACGCCGGTCTTCTCGTCCTCGTTCGCGGTCTTCACCTTGTCCAGGGCTTTAGCTCCCCGGATGAGCGCCACGCCGCCGCCCGGCAGGATGCCTTCCTGAACCGCGGCGCGCGTCGCGAAGACGGCGTCCTCGACGCGGAGCTTGCGCTCCTTCATCTCGATCTCCGTCGCGGCGCACACGTTGATCTGCGCCACGCCGCCCGACAGCTTGGCGAGCCGCTCCTGCAGCTTCTCCTTGTCGTAGTCGGACGTCGTCGTCTCGATCTCCTTCTTGATCTGCGCGATGCGGCCCTGGATGGCCTTCGTGTCGCCGGCGCCTTCGACGATCGTCGTGTTCTCCTTCTCGACGACCACCTTCTTCGCGCGGCCCAGCATCGACAGGTCGATCTTCTCGATGTCGATCCCGAGGTCCTCGAAGATCGCCTTGCCCCCCGTCAGGACGGCGATGTCTTCCATCATGGCCTTGCGGCGGTCGCCGTAGCCCGGCGCCTTCACGGCGCAGACGTTGAGCGTGCCGCGCAGCTTGTTGACGACCAGCGTCGCGAGAGCGTCGCCTTCGAGCTCCTCCGCGATGATGATGAGGGGCTTGCCGGTCTTCGCGATCTTCTCGAGCAGCGGGATCAGGTCCTTCACCGCCGAGATCTTCTTTTCGTAGATCAGGAGGTAGACGTCCTTCAGCGTGGCGCGCATCGCCTCGGGCTCGGTCACGAAGTAGGGAGACACGTAGCCCTTGTCGAACTGCATGCCTTCGACCCACTCGACGTTCGTCTCGAGGCCCTTGCCCTCCTCGACCGTGATGACGCCGTCCTTGCCGACCTTTTCCATCGCGCCGGCGAGCATCTTGCCGACGGTCTCGTCGCCGCCTGCGGCGATCGTCCCGACGTGCTCGATGTCTTCCTTGCCCTTCACGTCGCGCTTGAGGCGCTTGAGCTCCTCGATGATGGCTTCGACCGACTTGTCGATGCCGCGCTTGATGGCGATCGGGTTGGCGCCGGCGGTGACGTTCTTGAGACCCTCTTCGAAGATGGCCTCGGCCAGAACGGTGGCCGTCGTGGTGCCGTCGCCTGCGACATCATTCGTGCGGCTGGCGACTTCCTTCACCATCTGGGCGCCCATGTTCTCCCACGGGTCCTTGAGTTCGATCTCCTTGGCGACGGTGACGCCGTCGACGGAGACGGTGGGCGCGCCCCACTTCTTCTCGAGCAGAACGGCGCGACCGCGGGGTCCAAGGGTCACCTTGACGGCGCGGGCGAGCTGCTTGACGCCGCGACGCATCGCCTCACGCGCTTCCTGGTCGAAACCAATTCTCTTTGCTGCCATAACGCTCCTCTTCTACTTTTTTCCGTTTTCAACGACCGCAAGGATCTCGTTCTCGCTCATCACGAGGAGCTCCTTGCCGTCGATCTTCACTTCGCTCCCGGCATAGCTGCCGAAGAGCACGCGGTCGCCTTTCTTGACCTCAAGCGGCTTGGTTTCGCCGCTGTCGAGGACGCGGCCGGTTCCGATCGCGATAACCGTGCCCTGCTTGGGCTTGTCCTTGGCGGTATCCGGCAGGACGATTCCGCCCGCCGTCTTTTCTTCCGCCTCACTGCGCTCGATGACGACCTTGTCACGAAGGGGTTTTAGCGATGCCATGTTTTTTCTCCCGACAATGCTACAAGTAAGTGGAAGGTGCATACGCAACGCGTGTGCCAGCGTTTTTGACCGGATTTCGCGGGTTTTCTGCGCTTCTTGGCAGGAATCGCGGTCAGCGTGGCAGATTGGCAGGCGGCAGCCGCCGGATCGGGATGCCGAGATGGGAGCCGACGAAGGCCGGGGCGCGGCATCGGGTTTCCGATACGGGAGGAAGTTCCAGCGTCCTCCCGCATCGGATTTCCGATGTGGGAGGAATCCCGGGCGAGCTCCCGTATCGCGTTTCCGATATGGCGTTCGGGCTCAGCCGGGATGCCTCATCGGGTTTCCGACACGGGAGGAAGCTCCAGCGTCCTCCCGCATCGGGTTTCCGATATTGGGAGGAATCCCGGGCGAGCTCCCGTATCGCGTTTCCGATATGGCGTTCGGGCTCAGCCGGGGTGCCTCATCGGGTTTCCGACACGGGAGGAAGCTCCAGCGTCCTCCTGCATCGGGTTTCCGATACGCGAGCAAGCCCGGGCGGAATGCCGCGTCGGATTCCCAATGAGCCCGGGGCGAACGGTCGGCTCCCGGAGCGGGATCAGGATGTCGGAGGTTTGGCCGGAGAGGTGCCGTCCGAGGCGGCCGGCAAGGGAGGCGTCTTACGCGCCTCCTTGATGATCAAGTATGCGAACGTGCCCATGAATCCGAACACCATGAAGAGCATGAAGTAGATGCTCCAACCTATACCGCTGGCCAGCCGATTCGCGTCCTCCGTACCGGAGGAGAGTGCCTGCTTTCAGCTGTCTCACTGGGCGATCAAGGCGGCGAGCAACGGCGTCACAGTCCTCCCGCGGGATAGACCTGGTACAGCATGATATAGACGACCACTCCGGTGATCGACACGTAGAGCCAGATGGGAAACGTCCATTTCGCGATCGCGCGATGGCGCTCGACGTTGCCTGAGAGCGCGCGCGACAGCGTCCACGGCACCAGCGGGACAAGCAGTCCCGCCAGGATCGTGTGCGAAATCAGGATGGCGAGATAGACGGTGCGCACGCCCGGCGGGCCCGAAAAGCGCGTCGATCCCGCGAAGTAGTGATACGTCAGGTACGTTCCGAGAAAGAGCAGCGACGACACGCACGCCGCCACCATGCACGCGCGATGCGCGACGATGTTCTTCCGCTTGATGAAGAGGAAACCGGCGAGCAACAGCAGCCCGCTCGTTCCGTTCAGTCCCGCGTTCACCGCCGGCAGCGACCGGACTGGCGCGAGCTTTCGCTCGGACTCGAGGAGCCGCGCGGCGTCGACGAGCAGCACGTCGAAGCGCTCGCGATCGGTGCCCGCGTATGTTCCGCGCAGTCGGCCCCGTCCGTCGAAGAGGAGCAGATAGGGCGCGTGAGGGATGTCCTCCGGTGTCGGCGGTCCCGGCTCGGTGACTTTGAATCCCTCGCGCATGAGGCTGTACAACTCCTTCTTGTCGCCCGTGAGCCAGATCCAGCGCCGCGGATCCGCCTTGAAGTACTTCTCCGAATACTCCTTCATGCGCTGCGGCGTGTCCCGGTCGGGATCGACGGTCAAGGACACCGCCACCAGCTCGGGGAATTTCTCCTGGAGCTCGATCATCCTCGAACCGAGCGTGGGACAGATGCTGGAGCAGTGCGTGAAGACGAAATCGACCACCCACACGCGGCCACGCAGTCGCGCGCTCGGGAATGGCGCGCCCGACTGGTCCGTAAGTGCGAATGCGGGTGCGTCGTAGGCGACCGGGAGCGCCGCGTCGTCCCTGCTGCGCAACCAGAAGAACATCCCCAGCGTCACCGCCGCCGCGCACGCGATTACGACCAGGACGCCGACGACCGGTGACTTCGAACTCACCTAGTGTTTGGCGCCTCCACCGGGCGCGGACTCGACGATCTTCTGCCACTTCTGTTGCTCTTCGTGCCCGGGTATATCCTGCGGATTCTGCACGGCCAGCCCGACGTCAGGCAGAAGCAGGAACACCACGATCAGGAACAGGACCAGCGGGACCGTCGCGATCGCCGTGAACACCTTCACGTCGTCCTTCAGGTGCATGAAGATCCAGGCGACGAGGCACGCCTTGGCCATCGCGATGAAGATCGCGATCGTGACGGCGGGCACGCGTCCGACCTGGAGGTACCACGCGGTCACCACCGTGAGAACGGTGGCCACCATGAGCGCGAGGAAGACGAAGACATAGGCCTTCACGTGGCTGTGATGGGATTCCGCGTGTGCATGTTCCGACATGGTCGTCACCCCGCTACTTGATGAGGTACAGCATTGGGAAGAGGAAAATCCACACGATGTCGACGATGTGCCAGTACAGGCCCGTCACCTCGATCGGGATGTTGTACTCCTTCGTGAACTTCCCGCCGAACGAGAAGAGCGTCAGGACCGTCAGCGCGATGATCCCGCCCAGCACGTGCAAGCCGTGGAAGCCGGTCAGCATGTAATACGCGCCGAAGAACGGACTCGTGGACGGGCCGATCCCGTGCTTATACTTCGTGTAATACTCGATGGTCTTGATGACCATGAAGACGCAGGCCAGGGCTATCGTGAAGATCAGGTACATCTGTACCGTCGGCGCGTCCCCCTTCTTCGACGCGTTCACCGCGAGCGCCATCGTCAGCGAGCTCAGGATGAGCGCCACGGTGTTGATGAGGGCCAGCGTTGTACTCAGCTGCGCCGCGTCGGCCGCCGCCGTCGGCGTGGCGTTCCTCAGCGCGATGTAGGCGCCGATGAAGCCGCTGAAGAACATGATTTCCGACGACAGGAACAGCCACATCCCGAATTTCGCGCGATGGTGTTTCTCCGGCATGCTGAAGCCGGCCACCGATTCCATTCCAAAGCTCATTGAGCGTTGCTCCTAGATTCCGCGACCGAACGCAAGAAGCGCCAGGACGACGGGAAGATAAACGAGCGATCCGAGGAAAAGCCGCCACGCGCGTGCCGCCGTGCGCGACAGCGCGAACCGCACGCCGAGGATGAGGAACCCGAGGCCGGCAATCGCCGCGCCGATCGCGTAGGCCACGCCGGCCATCCCGAAGACGCAGGGCATGAACGCGGCGACGATGAGTGCGAGCGTCTGCACGATCACCTGCCGCCCGGTGCTCGCTCCGCTCGGGTCCTCGACCGGCAGCATCGGGAGTCCCGCGCGCGCGTAGTCCTCGCGATAGATCCACGCAAGCGCGAGGAAGTGCGGGAGCTGCCAGAAGAAGAGGATCACGAAAAGCGCGACCGCCCCGGGCGCGAGCGTCCCCGTCGCCGCCGTCCATCCCATCACGAGCGGCAGCGCGCCGGGCACGGCGCCCACAACGGTGCAGAGCGACGTCTTTGATTTGAGCGGCGTGTAGCAGAAGAGGTACGTGATCACGGTGAGCGCGCCGATCGCCGCGGTGAGCGGATTCACCGCCACGAGAAGCGCCACGCCCCCGATCGAGAGCGCCGATCCCCACGCGACAGCCTCGGTGACGCTCACGCGGCCTGATGCGACGGGGCGCGCTTGCGTGCGCTTCATCCGGCTGTCGACACCGCGCTCCATCGCCATATTGAGAGCCGCAGCCCCCCCCGCGGACAGCGCGGTTCCCGCGAGCGCCAGCGCAATAACGCCCGCGTCCAGCGTCCCATGCGACGCAATGATGAAACCGAGGAACGTCGTGAGCACGACGAAGAGGCTCAGCCGGGGCTTCGTGAGGGTGACGTAATCGACGGCGCGGAATCGCCGCTGCGTCTCGACTCCCGGCATCGCGTCAACTCGCACGTTCATGCGGCCTGCGGGACGAGCCCGTCCTCCGCCGCGCGCGTCTTGAAGCAGAGCATCGACAGCACGACTGTGGTCGCCAGCAGCGCGGCACCGACCGCAACGTGCAGCGTCACGATGACGACGGGCGCCACGGCCGCCTCATGGCTCCGGGCAAATCCCTGCGTGCGGATCGACCACGACGCGAGCCCGAGGATGATCTGGGCCCCGGCGAGCGCGGCCAGCACCCACGCGCCGCGGCTGAGCGATGTCGTCAGCAGCCGCGACGAGAGAAGCGTCACGTGCAGCAGCACCACCGCCGCACCGACGAGGTGAACCATGAGCCCCGCGCCGGTGTGACGCGTCACGGCGCCCGCGACGAGCTGGAGGAACGCGAAGCTCGCGGTGACCACCGCGAGTTTGCGCGCGGCGGCCGCGTTCACATCCGTCGACGTCGACGTCCACGCACGGGAGAGCACGAGCGCCGTCGCGGCGACCGCGCAGAAGACGACCTGTCCGAAGCAGGCATGCACGATGGAAACGGCGGCCTGCGGCACGAAGATTCTCAATCCACCGATCGCCGCCTGTACGAGGATTCCCGCCAGCGCGATCAACGCAACCTTGCGGGGTGTGCCTCGACTCCAGAGGGTCAGGCCGATCACAAGAAGAGCGACCGTTCCGGCCATCACGCGATGACTCCACTCCACGACGATTCCGCCCGCGAACGTCGGCGGGACCAGACGCCCCCACGAAAGCGGCCACGTCGGGATGGTGTCCCCCGTTGCCGTCGTCGTGACGAGCCCGCCCGCGAGAATGAGGATGAGCGCCATCGCTGCGGTGACCACCGCATACGTCTGCAGCGCCCGACCTGGCAGGGTCGACATGTGATGCGTGACTTACACGCTCTCCGTCTGGGGCTTGTAGTCCTTGTCGCCCGCCTCCTGCCCGTACTCGTGCGGGCCGGCGACGACGTTGGGAATCGTGTGGTAGTTGTGCTCCGGCGCCGGCGACGGGATCGACCACTCGAGCGTGCTCGCCTGCCACGGGTTGGCCTCGGCCGGCTTCCCCTTCCAGATCGAGATCACCAGGTTGAGGACGAGAATGATCTGGCTGGCACCGAGCGCGAATGCGCTGTACGTGATCATCCTGTTCCAGCCGCTGAAGTCCTTGAGGAACTCGTACTCCATGTTCGTCGAAATGCGGCGCATGTGGCCGCCGGCTCCGATGATGTGCATCGGGAAGAACGTCGCGTTGAAGAAGATGAACGTGAGGGCCCAGTGCACGGTGCCCCAGAAGCTGTTCATCATGCGGCCGAACATTTTCGGGAACCAGAAGTAGAGTCCGCCGAAGCACGCGAAGAGCGAGCCGCCGAACACGACGTAGTGGAAGTGCGCCACGATGAAGTACGTGTCGTGGATGAAGATGTCCACCGGCGTGGCGGCCATGAAGATGCCGGAGAGGCCGCCGATGATGAACATCGCGACGAACGAGATGGCGCAGAGCGTCGGGGTGTCAAAGCGGATCGAGCCCTTCCACATCGTGCCCAGCCAGTTGAAGACCTTGATCGAGCTGGGGAGCGCGATCATCATCGTCGCCATCATGAACGCCGTGCCGAGGCCGGGCTTCATGCCCGAGAGGAACA
>CAYXVY010000107.1:0-7773 GCA_964468745.1 uncultured Planctomycetales bacterium
ACACTTACGGGCGCGCCGAGGCTCCGGCCCATGCCTCCCCGGGAGCGACGGGCGGCCCGATGCCGGGAAGGCGCGGCGGCCGAGCCGCGCCTTCCGACAAGCCGAGCCGGTGGTGCGCCTGGGCACGCGCTCGCCTGAGAAGCGAATCGATCATAGCCGGTTCTCCAAATAGGGGTTGAGGGATGATGGAATTACCGCGCCCTCCAGATGCCGACATCACGCCGGGCCTCCTTGACCATCGCCTGGAACGCATGCCAGATCCTGCGCGCCTCGCCAAGGGCGACGAGCTGCAGCAATCGGCGCTCGGTGAAGTACCGCAGATACTCCGGCTCTCGATGCTGTCTCAAGAAGTCCTTGATGGGATCGGGTAGTGACAGCAGCTTGATGTGCCGCCCGACCCGGTTGACCGGCTCGCCGAGGAGGAGGGACAGGGCGCGGAAGCTGCGCACCCGGCGTTCCTTCATCTCCCGGGCGTAGAACTCGGCCCGTTCGAGCGGCGACGTCCGATCCAAGTGCCTCTGGTATTGCTTCCAGACCCTTTCGTCGATGGTGCCGACGTGCTTGAGCGGGCCGGGCTTCGATTCCAGCACGAATTCCTTGCGGCGGTCGACCCACCGGCTGTAGTAGGGGGTGACGTCCCGCAGCGGGCGACCCGCGGGAGGGGGGAGTTGTTTCGTCGAGCGTAGCCGATGGGCCACCATTCTGCTTCGCTCCGCACGCCTCTGACGAAATCGTCAGCACAGCGCGGACCTCTCCGCATACCTCTGCCAACATCGTCAGCAGTACGCGGATCGCTCCGCACACCCCTGATAAAATCGCAAGCGGCGTGCGGATCGCTCCGTGCAGTCCTTCAGCATCCTGCGTCCGCCCCCGGAGCCGTCTTCCGACCTCTTCGCAATTCGTCAGCGGCAAGCCCTCTTCGAGGGCTGCGCGCTACTCCATCCCTACGCGCCCCGGGCACCCTGGAATCCGGCACTGCTCACCCCCGAAACAGCCCGCACACGCTCCCGCATGCTGTCGGCTGTGCAGGAAATGCACAGATGAAACCCCGGCAGGGCAATTCCGAAGTCAGAAGCGCCTCATCCAATCTCCGGCGAATCACTTCCGGTTTCGGAAACGCCTCAACCAAACTCGGATGAGGCACTTCAGAATTCGGAAACACCCCGGAGGAACTTTCCCCCGGCCGCTTCCGAATTCCGAAGTGGCACGATCAAACTCCAGCTGTGCATTTCATGATTCTGAAGCGACGATCCTGAACTTGCCCGGACCAGTTCCGCATTCCGAAATGCCCCGTCCGAGTTCCATCTGTGCATTTCGTGACCATTTCGCGGTCGTCGGATCAACCACGTCCGCGCGCCGTGCGCCAAGCTAACGTGATCACCGCTCGAGGGACGAACCTGAACTCAGGCGTCAGCCGCCTACCGGCGCCGGCACATGATCGCAAGCGCAACGAGCCCGATCAGCCACGACACCACCACCCCTCGCGCCGGCACGTCGCTCGCACCGCACGCCGTCTTCGCTCGCAGCGGCGTCGTGACCGCCGAGACATTGCTGTAGGCGCTTGCGCCAACCGGATTCACTGCGCGCACCCTATAGAACGTCGTCGCAGCCGTCGCGCCGAAGTCGTCGAACACCGTCGCGTCTTCCGCCGCCGTGCCCGCCGGCGCGAACGCCACCCCGTCGTCGCTGCGCTCCACCTCGGCTCCCGACTCATTCGTCGCGTTGTCGTGCCACTGCACCTCGATTCGCGACGACGACTCGCGCGAGGCGAAACAACTTGTGGGCGCAGCCGGCACCGTCGTCACGATCCGGAAGTCCGCCGTGAAGTCGCCCCCTTCCGCGCCGTCGCCCGACGGGAACGTCGTCGAGAACTCGCCGTCCAGCCTCACGGTCGCCGTGTCGCGCACCGAGCCCCCCAAGCCCGCGACGGCGCGGATCTCGGTCGACGTCAACGCTCGGTTGAAGACGCGCACGTCGTCGAGTATCCCGAGCATCGCGTTCGTCCCCTGCGAACCGAGATGGAAGCGCGACAGGTCGATCGTGTTCAGGCTGCTCGACGCGAGCACGCCGTCCACGTATAGCGACGTCTCCGTCGTCGTGCCGACGAACGTCAGGTGGGCCCACGTGGCGACCGGCGCCGAGTACGGGAACGTGTAGTCCGTCACCGTGTACCGCGTGAATCCCACGAGATCGGTGCCGCTGAGCTGCTCCAGCTTGAGCGACGTGCCCGACGTCGTCGACGACGCGTCCAGGAGCCGCGCCTCGACCGCGCTCGAGTCGAGTCGATTCACCCACATCGCCGCGGTCCACGGCTTCGGCACGTCGGGCGCGGATGTGGTCACGCGCGAACTCCCGCCTGCGAAGAAGAGACCGCTCCCGAGGCGAGCGGGCGTCCAGACAGGAGAGGTGCCGCCGAACGTGCCGGTGAAGGTCCCGGCGGAATCCGCCACCGTCGAGCCGGACCCCTCGTCGAGCTTCCAGTGCGAAAGCAGTCCAGAGATCGATAGGTCGCTCCCGCGAACCGTCACGCGATAGCGGTCCTCCGGCATCGTCACCGCTGTTAGGTCGATGCGGATCACGGTGCCGCCCATGAGCGACACCGACGCCGGCGCGAAGAGGATGTCGTCGCTGGTGCCGATCAATCCGTCGGCGCCTGCCCGCTGCAGGATGACCGCAAAATCGCCGACCGACACGGGATCAGCGGGGGCGTCGAGCGTGATGTCGATCTGCGAGGGCGCGGACGCCAGGAGCGTTCCCGGTGCCGGCGTCATCGCGGTGACGCGCATGGGCGCGAGGCGCACGGCCGGCGCGCCGGCGAGAAGCGCGAGAGAGACGAGGGCGGTGCGGAGAAACATGGAGCTGAGATTCTAACGACACACGCGGCGAATCGATGGGCGAGGATCTTAAACGCCGAGTTCGCAGATGAGGACCCGGAGAGAGCGCAGACTCTATTCCGTAAGAAGGAATCTGCGGCCTCTCCGGTTCTTCCCGGCGATCTCGGCGTTAATCCGGAAGTCGGAGTTAGCTGATACCCTTCGACGCCGCACGAAGCGTCATCGTCGTCAAACCGACGAGGACGAGCATCAGTGCGATCCCGACGAACGTGTCGGAACGGCCCTCGCCCGACGCCGAGCACGCGCCGCCGCCGCTCCCGCCGCCGCCTCCCGCGCCCGGGAAGAGCGTCGAATCCTGGCGGAAGGCGATGCCGTCGTACCCTGGGTAGATGCGGTCCGGCAGCGGGAATCCCGACTGCTCCGCCAGCGTCATGGCTACGTATGAGGAAACGATGCCGCCTACGGGCGACGAGCTCACGGTGAGCGCGGACGTGCCGGCGCTCACGGCGATCACGTGGTAGAAATTGCTCGAGGCGTCGCTGCCGACATAGATCTTCGAGCGCTGCTGGTCGATCCACACGCCGCTCGCCCCCGCGATGCTCCACGTGCCGGCGGGCGTGAAGACGCCGCTGGTGATGACCGTCGGCAGGAACCAGCACTTGAGAGACGATCCGCCTCCGCTGGCGCCGTTCTCGCCGACCGTCGCAAAGAGATAGTTTCCGACGACCTTCATGTCTTGGAAGCAGTCCGGATTCGTGAGCGGAGCCTCGCTGTCCCACGTGCGCACGGTGGGCATCGGGAAGGTGACGCTCTCGGAATCGAATATCGTGAAGCTCGCATTCCAGGTCGGCGGCGTGACTGTGAGGAGGTCCTTGGATCGGCCGACGATGAGGTACGTTGCGCCCGGGATGCCCGTCAGTCCGGCGGTGTCAACCCAGACCTGCATGCGTGCGGTGTCGTCGTCGTTTCCCGCGAGCGGCTGCGTGAAGAACTTGCCCGCCCAGCCGGCGCCGCCGATGAGCGTAGCGATCGGACCGTTCAGGAACGGAGGTCCGTAAACTCCCGGTCCGTTCAGGACGTCGGTGCTCGCAAAGTCGATGCTGAAGATCGTATCCGTGTCGCTCGACGTCGGCGCCTTCTCGGTCCAGAACCAGCGGAACTTGCCGCTTGCGGTCTTCGCGAACGCGGCGGCCGTGGGGATCGAGCTCGCATCCCCATGCGACCGGCCGTACTGCTCGGGGAAGCTCTCCGCTTCAGGATCGTAGAAGTCGAGGACCGTCGTTACCGACGGGGTGGTCATCATCGACGTGACGAAGTAGTGCGGCTTGAGCGGCGGGACGTTGATGTACGTCGCCGCGTAGCAGGAAGCGGTCGTGCTGGCCGTGCCGACGGACGTTCCGCCGGTGCTCAGCTTGCGAATCCCGACGGCGCCGGGCGAGATCGCCACGAGCTTCGTGGGATTCAATAGTCCCGGGTGTGCCGCCAATTCCTTGAACGTCGCGGGAATCGAACCGGATCCTTGGAACTGATCGACGCTGGCGCCTTGGGTGAAGACGCGCCCCATGGTGGGGGTCGTGATTCCCGGGCCGTGATACTCGTACGAATAGTCCACGATCGGCGACTGCGCCGCCGGGCGGCTCACCGCCAGCGTCACGAAGAGCACCGCCAAGCCCGTCAGGAATACCGTGCGCATCTCTGTCACCTCTGTTTTGCACAGAGATGTACAGCCGGGAGGGCCCCGACATTCAAAACTTCCGCTAGACTTTTCGTCTCGCGCGGATCGCCAGCACCAGCGCCGCCACCCCCCCCGCCACCGCCAGCGCGAATCCCCACGGTAGCCGCGTCGAGCGGTATTCGAACGTCACGCGATGCGACCCCGCCGGCAGCGGCACCGCCTGGACGAGGTGATTGGCACGCAGCACACGCACATCCGTGCCGTCGATTCGGGCGCTCCACCCGGGATACCACGCCTCGGTGAAAACCAGCCAGCCGCCTGTCGCTTGCACGTCGACAACCAGCCGACCCGGGCTCTGCTCTACTATCTTCGCCTCGCCCTTCCCGCGCATCCCCTCGATCGGCTCCTCGAGGACCACCACGCTCGACGGATCGAACGACGGATCCGCGAGCGCCGCCAGCCGCAGCTTTGCGTCGAGCATCACGCGCTCGTTCGGTACGACGAACGCTCGCGGCATGGCCATGGGCGCCTCATATAGAGGAGAGTTGCGAACCGATCCCGCATGCCGCCACGCGGGCGGCGCGCGCCCTCCGGGAATCACCCACCATCTCGCGCCCAGCATGTACATCACGGGATGCGCCCGGCCCGGGGAGATCGACACGCCCGGCTCGTCGAACGGCTTCTCGTGTACGACGTTCATGAGCTCCGTGTAGCGCCGCAGCAGCAGCGCGTCGTATCCGGCCACGTGGTCGAGCTTCGCGAGCTGCGACCGCCCCGCATCCTGTCCGCCGTTCGGTCCCGGCGATGCGACGCGCCCGTGCTTTTCGCGCACGTGGTCGACGAAGTCGCGCGGCCACGGCAGCGCTTCCGTCTCGGTCCCGCGGAAGAATCGCGCGCCAAAGAAGAGGAGCTCGACCGCCAGCAGCGCGGCGAGCCCCCACGCGACGTTCGGCCTCAGTCGATCGAAACCGAGAGCCACGAGCGGCACAACCGCGAGCGTGAAGAGCACGAGATACCGCCCCGGCGCGCGGAAAAGGTCGAACCCGGGAACGAGTGCGTAGAAGATGCGGAAGACGAACGCGTTGCTGCCGAGTGCGAGCAGCACGCCGGCGATCGCAAGACCCGCCCACATCCAGCGTCGCTTGTCAGAACCGCGCAACGCAACGCCCGCGAGCGCCAGTCCCGCCACCCCGACGAACCCGCACCCTTCCCAGATGAAGAGTTCGTCCGCAAGAGCCGCGGGCCAGACGAACGTGAGCATCTGCCGCCACGTCATCGAGTACTCGGTGATGAACTCGTACGTATTCACGCTCGTCCGCTGCGCCTCGCCCGCGAGCTCCATCGTCGGCAAGAGCTGCGGCGCCGCGAGGCAGAAGGCGAGCACCAGGGCGGACGCGGTCCACTTGGCAGCGCGCCAGTCGCGCTCCATCCCGACGCGCACGGCAAGCGCGATGAGGCCGATGAATGCGAAGTGGGCAAATCCCGCGAAGAGCGCCATGGCGGTGGCGCCGGCCAGCAGCGTGACGCGACGGATCGTCGGTCGGTGGAGAAGCCGCTCGACGCGCCACATCATCGCCGGCAGCCACGCGTACACCGAGAGGTGCGGCAGGTGCCCGGCGGTGACATTCGTGACGAGCCACCCCGACAGCATGAAGACGACGCCGCCCGTGAGCGACGCACCTTGTGAGCATCCCAGTCCTCGTCGCAACCACGCGTACGTGAACAGCCCCGCGAGCGCCATGTGGAGGACCACGGTCGAGGCCCAGAAGGCGCCGGGCGACAGGAACGCGGCCGGCCATGTGAGCGGATAGAACACCGCGGATTGCATCGCGGCCATGAGCGGGAAGCCGCACGCCATGTGCGGGTCCCACGTCGGCAGGCGGCCGTGCGCGAGGGCGTCCCCCACCAGCGCGCGGTTGTAATAGAAGAGGAGGGAGACGTCGTGCCCGAACAGCATCCCTCCCTTGCGCACCGCCCAGAGGACGAGCGCGAGAGGCACGAGGACGAAGACCGCCAGCGGCGCGCGCTGCTTCACGCTCGACAGTCTATCGGATATGTTCGCGCGGCATGAAGAAGCACCCGATGACGGCCGACGAACTTTGGACGATCCCGCGCGTCGGCGCCCCCGTGCCGACCCCCGATGGGAAGCGATTCGTCGTCCCCGTCACGACGTTCTCGATGGAGAAGAACAAAGGAACGACGCGGCTCTGGCTCGAACCGGACCATCGGGCGCTGACCACCGCGGAGCAGGACAGCGGGCAGCCGTCGATCAGTCCCGACGGCACGCGCCTCGCGTTCATCCGCAAGCACGGGGATCAGCCGCAGCTCCACGTGATGCGACTCGACGGCGGCGAGCCGGAGCGGCTGACGGATCTTCCGCTCGGGTGCGGCGATCCGCGCTGGTTCCCCGACGGTCATCGCATCGCGCTCATCGTCCCGCTCCTGGCCGACGCGATGACGGTCGAGGGGACCCGCAAGCTCGCGAAGAAGCGCGCCGACGATCCGGTGAAGGTGCGCGTCAGCGAGGACAGGATCTATCGCTACTGGGATCGCTGGCTGACCGACGGGCAGTTCCACCACCTCTTCGTGATCGACCTCGAGACGCGCAAACTCACGGACCTCACGCCGAAACTGCGACGCTGGTTTGAGCTGATGGATCCGACGGGGCAGTACCGCATTTCGCCTGACGGTCGCGAGATCGCGTTCGCCGCATGCCGCACGAACCCGCCGTACGATCCCGCGATCTGGGGCGTCTTCACGGTCGATGTGGCGACGCGCTTCATGCGCTCGTTGACGCCGCACACGACGTCGCACGCCGAGCACCCCGTCTACTCGCCCGATGGCCGTTTCATCGTCTACGGTATGCAGCGCGACATCGAGTTCTACTCGGATCGCGTGCGGCTGGTGCGCTACGAGCGCGCGAAGCGGACGCACACGGTGCTGACGGAGGAGTGGGACCGTTCGGCGGCCGCGTGGGAGTTCGGGCGCGACGGCCTGTACGCACTCGCGGAGGACGAAGCACGGGTCGGCCTCTTCAAGATCGAGGGGAAGAAGCCCCGTCGCCTCGCGCGCGGCGGGACGTACACGAACCTGCGTATCGAGGGCGGGCGCGTCTTTGTGAACCGTGACGCGCTGTCGCAGCCGCCCGAAGTCTATTCGCTGCTGCCGGAGCGCCGCCTCACGCGGTTCACCGAGCCGGTGATGAGCACGCTCGATCTAGGCGAAGTCGAGGAGCAGTTCTTCACGGGGGCAGAGGGCGATCGG
>CAYXVY010000108.1:0-11964 GCA_964468745.1 uncultured Planctomycetales bacterium
CTCGCGGTCACGCCGGACGCACGCATCGTCGTCTCCGGCTCGTCCGATCGCACCGTGCGGATCTGGAGCATCGGAACGGGCCGCTGCATTCGCACACTCGAAGGACACGCGGGCGCGGTCAGCGGCGTCTGGGTCTCGCCGGACGGACGGCGCGTCGTGTCCGCCGGCTGGGACCGGACCGTGCGCGTCTGGGACGCCGAGACCGGTCGCGCCCGCACGCTCCAGGAGCACCGCGAATCGATCAACGCCATCGCGTGCGCGGCTTACGATCTCGCTCTCACTGCGGGGGGAGATGCGCTGCGCGTATGGAACCTGACGACCGGGATCAGCCGCACGATCGACGCGCGTGCGCTGGCAGTCGCGCTGGCCGACGACGGCGCCCTCGCGCTCACCGCCGACGCCGACAATGCGCTGCGGGCGTGGGACGTGGAGACAGGGCGGTGCCTGTGGGAGTTCCCCGCACACACCGACCGAGTGCTCGCCCTGGCGATTACGCCGGACGCGCGCAACGCCGTCTCGGGCGGCCGCGACCGCATCGTTCGCATCTGGGACGTGCCGACCGGGCGGTGCCGCCGCACGATCGAACACGGCGATCCCGCGTCAGCGGTTGCGATCGCGGTCAACGGGATCATGGCATCGGGCGGTGAACGCGCCGTGCGCCTGTGGGAGATTCCGCCCCTCACGCCGTCTGCGCCGATGGTCATCTCGCGTCCCCGCAGCACCGAGGACGTAGCGGCTGGCCACGACAAGCTCGACGAGGTCCTGTTGCGCACGCGCTCCGCGATGGCACGGCGGAACTGGCGGCAGGCGGTGCAGCTCGTCAGCGGAGCAAGGGCGATGCCCGGCTTCGAACGCGCGCCGGAAGCACTCGAGGTGTGGCGCGAGATGGCGCTCACGACCGCGCGGGGCTCGCTTCGCGACGCGTGGTGCTCCCGGACGATCGACGCGCCGGCCCGCGCGCTGGCGCTTTCCGCGGACGGACGCACCGCCGTTTCGGGCGGGGATGAACCGGTGCTGCGCGTGTGGGATGTCGCGAGCGGCCGCTGCGTGCGTACGCTTGAGGGACATGTGGGGGGCACGCATTCGATCGGGTTGTCCGCAGACGGTCGCACCGCCGTGTCGACCGGCATGGATCGCGCGATGCGCGCGTGGGACGTGGAATCCGGACACTCGCGCTGGGGCAAGGAGGGAGGATTCGCGCGGCTCACGCCGGACGGACGCATCGTCGTTTCGACGGGGCGAAAGTTGTGCGTGTGGGAGGCGGCGACGGGGCGGCTGCTCAAGGAGCTCGACGATACGTCGCCGGTCGTCGCGGCGAGTCCCGAGGGGCAGGTGGCGGTTTCGGGTGGCGCGGACAGTGCGGTGCGCTTCTGGCACCTGCCGACGGGGCGCGTCACGCGCGTAGAGGGCCATGCGGTGCGCAGCGCGGCCGTGAGCGCGAGCGGACGGCTCGCCCTGACGGGGGGCGCCGACGCGTGCGTGCGGGTATGGAGCGTGACGAAAGCGGGGTGCGTCCGGATCATGCGCGGGCACGGCGGCGCCGTTACGGCGCTCGAGATGAGCGCGGACGGCCGGCTGGCGTTGTCGGCCTCGCAGGACGCAACAGTGCGTCTGTGGAACGTGGAGACCGGGGAGTGCGTGCGGACGATGGAGGGGCACGGAGGCGAAGTGGTGGCGGCGACGGTCAGCGCGGATCTGCGAACGGCCGTGTCGGCGGGCCGCGACCGGCTGCTGCGCGTGTGGACGATCGATTGGCAGCTCGTGCCGCGCGATCCGTTGATGTGGGATGAGGGGGCGGCGCCGTGGGCGGAGGCGTTTCTCGCATCGCATGTTCCCGTCGGGCCGGACGGGTTGTCGCGGTCGGGGACGCCGGCGTGGACAGAGGCGGAATTCACAGAGTTCCTCCGGACGCTGGCGTGGGGCGGCTTCGGATGGCTGCGGCCGGACGGTGTGAAAGGACGACTGGCGGAGCTGGCCGGCAAATTCCGTCCCGCGTAGCGGCGACGCACGCTGTCTCCTGTATTCTGCTCGTCATGCCCTTGCCCCCGGAGCTCCACGTCGGTACCGCGAGCTGGTCGAGCGAGGACTGGATCACGGCGGGGTTTTATCCCAGGGGAATGGCGCCCGCAGAGTTCCTGTCGCACTACGCGAAGTCGTTCGAGACCGTCGAGGTGGACTCGACGTACTACCGCGCGCCGACGCCGTACCTGTGCAAGAAGTGGGTGCGCGACACGCCGGCGTCGTTCCGATTCGCGCTCAAGGTAACGAAGACGATCACGCACGAGAAGGCGCTCGACGGGTGCGAGAAGGAATTCGAGGAGTACCTCGGCGCGGCAGAGGAACTTGGGGAACGGCTGGGGTTCGTCGTTTTCCAGTTCGGGTACTTCAACAAGAAGTCGGGGATCCCGGATGCGGCGACGTTCTTAAAGCGGCTGGGGGCGTTTCACAAGCACTGCCCGCCGCGGCACCGGTACGTGGTGGAGATCCGCAATCCGAAGTGGATCAGCGGCGAGTACCTGGACTTCCTGCGCGAACACAACTTCATCCACGCTCTCACGGATCAGGAGTGGATGCCGCGTCCGCAGCGGTTGTGGGACGAGTTCGGGGAGCGGCTGTTGACGTCCGACACGACGTACGTGCGATTGCTGGGTCAGCGGGAGCGGATCGAGGCGATCACGACGAAGTGGGACAAGATCGTGATCGACCGGACGCCCGAGACCCTGGAGTGGATCGCGCTCTTTCGCCTTATCGTCGGCAAGAAGGTGCCGACGTGGGTCTTCTTTAACAACCACTACGCCGGCTACGGGCCAGGTTCGATCGAGTTGTTCCGGCAGTTGTGGGAGAAGTCGGGGGCGACGTAGTCTCGATAGCCAACGCGTGCGCGACGATCGCCCGCTGCTCGCCTTCCGCTCGTTAGAAGTGAACCCGCAGACCGATAGCGGACGTGATGTCGTGGTCCTCGGCCTTGAAGTCGTTGATGAAGACGTCGTTGCTGCCGAGCTTGTAGGTGATGGCGAACTCGAGGGCGGCGTTGGGGGCGAGGAAGTACTTCAAGCCGGCTCTCGGACCATAGATGAAGCCCGATTCGTCGAGCGCGCCGAACTCCGAGCGTCGCACGCCGATCTCGAGGCCCGCGTACGGAACGACCATCCCCCCGAGATCGAAGCTGTATTCCGCCACCACGTCGATCTCGCGCATCTTGTAGTCCGACCTCGGCGGCGCGACGTCCTCCATGACTGCGTATCCGAACGTTCCGCGCAACTCCAGGCCATCGAGCAGGAAATAACCGTATCCGCCGCTGGCGAAGATGGTGTCGCCGATCGCGCCCTCAATGTCGGGCGAGATGTTGAGGGAGATGGACTGATGCCCCTCCCGGATGAGCGGCGTGAGGACGCGCGGCGAATCCTGCACGTTTCCGGGTTTCGGAGCCGGGTCAGGCTGAGCCTGGGTCGCAGCCATCGTCAGCGCAAGCATGCACGCCGTAATCATGGGGCCTCCTTTCGCCTCCAACGGAGCGCTCATGATAACAGGAGCCGTCCGACGCTGAACGCTTCGCGCGGAACTCGCTTTGACCGCAAGAATCGGATGGTCCGCCTCCTGCCCGCCGGGTATCCTCCGACACATGAGTGGCATTCTCGCCGCATGCGAGTTCATCGCACGACACATCGAGGAGCCGCTCACGCTCAAGCTCATTGCGCGGCATGCCGGCTGGAGCCCGTTTCATCTGCACCGTCTCTTCCGCCAAGCACTAGGCGTCACGCCGAAACAGTATGCGCGGCGACTTCGCTTCGAGCGCTTCAAGCGACACGTTCGGCCCGGTGGCGTCGCCCACGCGACCTACGCGGCGGGCTTCGGATCGTCGAGCCGTTTGTACGAGCGGTCGCTGGTGCAGCTCGGGATGACGCCGGCGACATTCGCGAAGAAGGGGGCCGGCATGAGCATCGCGTACGACGTGGTCGATTGCCCCCTCGGCAAGTGCCTGATCGCGGCGACCCCCCTCGGGATTTGCGCAGTCCAATTCGGTCCCACCGATGGTGCGCTCGTGGTGTCGCTCCGCGAGCGCTTCCCCGCGGCGTCGATCGCGCGCTCTCCCAACCTGCTGCGATTCGCGATGGAGCGGTTGCGCAAGCTCTTCGACGGCGCGATTCTGAGCGTCCAGCTGCCGGTGGATGTCCGTGCGACGGCGTTCCAGGCGAAGGTGTGGGAGTCGCTTTGCTCGATTCCCTTCGGCGAGACGCGCACGTACGCCGACGTTGCGCGCGCGATCGGGCGACCACGGGCCACGCGTGCGGTGGCCCGCGCGTGCGCATCAAACCCTGTGGCGCTCGTCATTCCCTGCCATCGCGTCGTGGGAAGCGATGCGAAACTGCGCGGGTATCGCTGGGGCGTGGCGCGCAAGAAGGCGCTGCTGGAACTGGAAGCTGCTACTTCAGGGCTTTCACACGCTTGTCCACCTCGTTCCAATCGATGAACTTCGGATACGCTGCCACGTAGTCCCCCTTCTTGTTGCGATAGTCGACGTAGAACGCGTGCTCGTAGCAATCGATCACCACTAGCGGCACGCCGAACACCATCGGCCCGATGTCGTGCATGTCCGTCACGATGTTGTAGAGCTTGCCACTCACCGGTTGCTGCACGAGCAGGGCCCAGCCGCGCGCGGCGACCGCGGCCGCCTTGAAGTCCTCCAGCCACTTGTCGAGCGACCCGAAACGTTTCTTCAGCGCCTCCTGCGCCGCTGCCGCCGGATCCACGGGCGCCGCCGCGATCCCGTCGAAGTACAACTCGTGCATGACGACGCTGTTCATCGCGTGAACCTGCTCGCGCTTCAACTCGCGCACGGCCGACCAGTTCGCGTTGGCCTTCGATCGATCCGCGGTCTCGAGTTCCGTTTCGATCTGGACCACGCTCTTGACGGCACCGCCGTAGTGCGCGGTGTGGTGCACGCCGATCTGGTCCTTCGACAGGAACCCCTTCACCTCGTCGTACTTGAGAGCCTTCGGTTTGCCGCTGACGAGCGCGGAGTCTCCGTCCTGCCGCCCGCCCGTCGAGCCGGGGCGCAGCAGTCCCGCGGCTGCGGACATCGCCAGGAATTCGCGTCGCGTGTTCATCGATCCTCCTATTTGAAAACCAGCGCGAAAGCGCCGCTGGCCTTGTCCATGTCGCCGGTATGGTCGTGCGCGCTGATCGCCAGGCTGAGTGCGCGTGTGAGTGTGAACGCCGTGTCGTCAGGATGGCCTGTATCGAGTTTCCGCTCGAACTCCACGGTCCACCGGCCGCCGCTCCAGGCTCCCTTCGCGCGAACGTCGGCCGCACTCCCCGTCGGCGTGCCCGGCAGATAGAGCGGCACGCGGTCGCCCTGCTTTTCCTTGGGGGCCGGCTGTTTCTTCTCGACCGTGTCTCCCGCATCCTCGGGACGCGCGATCCAGACCTTGCCGCCGTCGCGCGCGGTGTACTCCTTCGACTTCCCCTGCGGTTGCTGACGCGTGTAGCGGTGCGACCGGTCCATCGCGTGGCCCTGCGGGTTGGTGCGCGACGCCTTCCACTGCCACGCGTCCCAGACCGATTCAACGCCCGCGAGCATGTCGGGATTGAACGGGCCGGTGTGCTCGAACGCGACCGCGAACATGTCCTCGCGGTCCGGTCCCTCGACATAGGCGTTCTTGCCGGCGTCCCACACCCACGATTTGTGCGACGCGCTGTCGTCGCTCGCATCCTCCCACTGGGCGAGGATGTAGAGGTGGGTGTCTGTGCGAACCGCGCGCACCCAGGCACGCGTCGCCCCTTGAGCCCCCTCGGGCCAGACCTTTCGCAGGGGGACTTCCACCACGGTCGCGCCTTGCCATGCGGCGTCATCCGCGCGCCCGTCGAGGGACGGAGCACGGTCAACGCGCGCGCACACGAGGCTGTTGCGGTCGCCGGAAGCTGGAGCGGCTCCAGCACAGCCGGCGGTCACAATCAGCAGAAGAATTACTAGACGCATCATCATGCCCTCCAAGTCCGCCATGTTAAGTCGCACTTCTGTACCACGCCCAACCTTAAGGGATCGTGAAGTGGGTCCGTCTCACATACCGGTTGCCTTCACGTTCTCTTAAGGCGCCGTATCGCATACTCCCGCGCGGAGGTGAAACGATGAAGCACACGCTGCTGACCCTGGCCGCCCTGACGGCGGCTTCGATCGCGGTCGCGCAGGACGCGCGCGGCGGAAAACTCGAGTGGCGGACTGATGTCGACCAAGCGCTGAAGGAGGCGCTGCGCGACAAGCGCCCCGTCATGCTCTACGTCACGGACGACAACTGACCCGCCGATCGCGCAATGGACGCAGGTGCGTTCACCGATCTCCGCGTAATCGACGCCGCGCGCCCCTTCATGCGCGTGCTGGCCAACTGCACGAGCCGCAAGGAGGGAGACTGGGCCCTCATGCGCCGGTACGGCGCGAAGGTGTTTCCAACGATCGTGTACCTCGATCCAGCGGGTGACGTGGTCGAACTCGTCACCGGGCTACGCGACGCTGAGGACGTCCGCGACACGCTCGTGCGGCTGTGGGACAGATTCATCCCGAAGCCAGAGCGTCTCCGCGCGCTGCTGGCCCGCGTGCCCGACTTCGAAGCGTGGATCACGAAGCGCATGCGTCAATTGGAGGACGGCAATCTCGAGACGCGCGACAGCGCCGCCACGGATTTGCGGAGCTTGAAGGCCGCCCTTGAGACTGCGCTCGCCATCGCGGCGGAGTCCCAGGACGCGGACGTGCGCGCGCGGGCCCAGGATCTGCTCCGTCCGCCGGAGCGGAAGCCCCCCGTCATCGTGCCCGTGCGTCCCTGACAAACCGTCGAGGTGGGCCCCGTGCGGGTCCGCTTTCCGGGCGAGTCCGACGATCCGCTCGTGTTCTCGATTTCGGGCATCGATGTCGATTACGTCGAGGTGGTCAACGTTCGCGGCCAGGCGATCAGGATTCGAAGCGGCCAGAAGCTGCCCGCTGGGTTCGGCACGCCCGAGAAACTCCGCATCCATCCGAGGCCGTGAGTACAATGTCAGCCGTGACCCGATTCATCGTGCTCACATTGCTGCTGGAGCCCACCGTGTGGAACTTCGACACCGACGCCGCCGACAAGGAACCCGCGGGATTCGAATTCGCGACGACCGCCCAGTCGCCGGCCGGTAAATGGCTCGTCAAGAAAGACGGCGGATCGAACGTGCTCGCACAGGTGGACACGGACAAGAGCGACCGGCGTTTCGCGATGGCCGTCGTCAAGGACGCCGTCTTCAAGAACGTGCGGCTGTCCGTGCGAGCCAGGCCCGTGTCCGGAGAAGTGGACCAGGCGGCGGGACTCGTGTGGCGATACAAGGACGCGGACAATTACTACGTCGCGCGCTCGAACGTGCTCGAGAGCAACGTCCGGCTGTATCGCGTCGTCAACGGCAGCCGCATCAAGTTCGCCGGCAAGGAAGAGATCAAGCTCAAGACGGGCGACTGGCAGACGCTGAAGATCGAGCACAAGGGCGCGGCCATCCGCGTCACCCTGAACGACGAGAAGGTGATCGAGACGGAGGACAAGACGTTCGCCGATGCAGGCAGGGTCGGAGTCTGGATCAAGTCCGACTCGGTTACGCAGTTCGACGATCTGTCCGCTGAGGAGTTGGAATGAGGGTCCTCGTCGTCGAAGACGAGAAGGACCTCGGCCGCGCGGTGAAGAAGGCGCTCGAGGAGGACGGCTACTCCTGCGACCTCACCACGGACGGCGACATGGGGCTGTTCAACTCGCAGAGCTGGGACTACGACGCGGTCGTGCTCGACATCATGCTTCCGAAGCGCGACGGGTGGAGCGTGCTGAAAACGTTGCGCGCGACGAAGAAAACGCCCGTTCTCATCCTCACGGCGAGGGACACGGTCGTCGATCGCGTCCGCGGGCTCGACGGGGGCGCCGACGACTATCTCACGAAGCCCTTCGCGCTCCAGGAATTGCTGGCGCGCGTGCGCGCGCTCATCCGTCGCTCGGCGGATCATCCGTCGCCATTGATCGCGCTCGGCGATATCGAGATCGACACCGCCGCGCGAATCGTGAAGAAGGGCGGAAAGCCTGTGGATCTCGCACCGAAGGAGTATGCGCTCGTCGAGCTGCTCGCTCTCAATCGCGGAAAGCTCGTGACGCGGACGACGATCTACGAGCACATTTACGACGAGGAAGAATCGACGCTGTCGAACGTCGTCGATGTCTATATCGCGAACATCCGGCGCAAGCTCGGCCGCGATCTGATCGAGACGCGGCGCGGACACGGTTACATCGTGCATGGCTAGATCGATTCGCGTCACGCTGCTGGCGTGGTTCGGCGCCATCTTGTTCGTCGCCCTCACGGGCATGGGGGCGGCGATGTACGTGCGCCTGCGGCAATCGATGCTCGCCGAGGCGGACGCTGAGCTGCGGACTCATGCGGCGGGCATCGCGGGGGCGCTCCAGGTGCACGCGAGCGGACACTTCGAGCTCCAGTTGTCGGACGCGTATCACGATTATTTCAATCGCGGTCCGGCCTACTTCGCCCTGTGGGATGGACAGGGTCGATCGCAGTCCACGATTCCGGCGATTCCACCTCGTCCGTCCCCGGGAGAGCGAACGCGTGGCGACGTGCGTGAGGTGACGATCGCCGGCCCGGGGGGCACGCTGATTCTCGTCGGCACGAGCATCCAGGAGAAACAGGTACTGCTGGCCGGCTTTCTGCGGACGCTCGCCGGATCCGGCTTCGCAATCCTGGTTCTCGCGCTGGCCGGGGGCGCCGTGCTTGCGCGTTGGTCGCTCGCCCCCGTCGCCCGCATCGGCGAGACTGCGGCGTCGATCTCCGCGAGCGAACTGTCGCGTCGCATCGACGTGTCGGATGTCCCGGCCGAGCTGGCGCCGGTCGCGAAGACATTGAACGAAGCCTTCGACCGACTGGAACAGGCGTTCGGACGACAGGCGCGCTTCACCGGTGACGCCTCGCACGAGTTACGGACGCCGCTGTCGATCCTGATGACGCAGATGGAGCTGGCGTTGCGGAAGCGGCGGTCGGCCGACGAGTATGAAGAGATGCTGACGACGTGCGTCCGCGCGGCGCGGCGGATGCAGTCGGTGATCGAGGGGTTGTTGATGCTGGCGCGTGCCGATGCGAAGGAGTTGAACCTGGCGCGCGAGCAGCTGGATCTGAAACCGCTCGTCGAGGAGGCCGTCGCGGAAATGCGGCCGCTGGCGGCTGAGCACAGCATCACGCTGGGCGTCCACGCGGAGACGACGGTCATGACGGGAGACCGCGACCGGTGGCGCGATGTCGTGACCAATCTCGTCACGAACGCGATCCGCTACAACAAGGCCGGAGGCAGGGTGGATGTCACGCTTAAGGACCGGGCGCTGACGGTCGCGGATACCGGCATCGGCATTCCCGAAGCAGATCAGCCCCACGTTTTCGAGCGCTTCTACCGTGTGGACAAGGCGCGGTCGCGCGATGCGGGCGGCACCGGTCTCGGCCTGGCGATCGCGAAGTCGATCGTTGAGGCGCACGGCGGCGCCATCTCGTTCACGAGTCGCGAGGGAACCGGAACGACGTTTGTAGTCCGCTTGCCGGCTTGATCGCGGTCGGCGGTTTGCCTTCGCCCCGTTCACGGGTGAAGAGTCGCCCGCGCACGGTCCCCGGTTCGCCCGAGAGTATCAGGTGGTGGACCTGAAGGGGTTCGAACCCTCGGCCTCGTGAATGCCATTCACGCGCTCTCCCAACTGAGCTACAGGCCCACATGATCCTCGGGGGGAGCGGTGAGATTGTAGGGAGAGTCTACGAACGTCGCAAGATCATCCGCAACCCAACCACGAGCACCGCCAGGACGAGGCTGCTCACGATTACGAACGTCCAGTCGGTCTTCGCGGACACCTCGCGCCCCACCGCTTTCGCGGGCTCCACCACAAGCTGCTTCACGCCCGCGATGTACGGCTCCGGATCATTGAGAAACGCCGCCAGCAGGGCCGCACCGAAGACGACCCCCTTGTTGCGCCAGAGAAACGCGCACGCCCGATCGCCGAATTTCTCGACCACCCCCATGACCGCCGACGCACGACCCGATCGCGCGATCATCGGCGACACTCCCGCGAGCTGCACCGCGCCATCCGCACTCAACGCGCTCGCGACACGAATCCCCTGATCGCCCAGCTCCGTCGCGATCCGTCCGCCCGCCCCCGGATGACGAAGCATCAGCTCGACCGCCTCGTCACCGTAGCGCGCGTACATCGACACCGCCGTCGCGCCATCGTCCGCGAGCAGCCGCGCGCCATCGTCGCCCCAGCGGGCGATCAGCCGCGCGCCCGACGCGCCGTGCGTCTCGACCGCGTGCAATCCCGCCCGCGGACCCACGCGACGGATCGCGATCACCGCGTCCTCGCCTGCGTTTTCGATTGCCCGCACGATCCGCGGCTCCATCGCCTCGACCGTCTCGCGCGCCCACCTCGTCTCGACGTAGCGAACGAGTTCCTGCGCAGCCCGACGGACAGCGGCGCCTTGAGCCACCAGAAGCACGGCGAGCAAAACGTTCATTGCAGACTCCTCTCAACGGAGATGGCGATTGCGGATTCCTGCCGGTCAACGTGTTCAAGCCACGTGTTCGCCAACCCCTTGATGACCGCATCCACCGCCTTGCGCCGCAGCGCGACGAGCTCCGCATGCACGTGCATCCGCGCCGCGTCCTCGCATGCCTCGCCCACCAGCGCGTCGATCACGATCGCAACCACGACCCCGATGACCAGCGACGCCCCGGCGTTCCACCATGAGTTCGCCGCACAGACTCCGAGCGCCGCGAGCGCCATCCCCGTCCCGATCGTCGCCGCCTCGCTCCCCGCGATCGATACGATGTTCATCGTCGTGTCCGTGTGGACGAGCGAAGCCAGGTCGGCCCGGATCGCCGTCTCGAAACGCTCGAACTCGAGCTGCGGCGCATGAATGCGCACCAGCGCGTGCACGTCCGCGATCGTGCGGTTCTCACTGGCCGCCGCCGCATACGCGAAGTCGCCGCGCACCGGCGCCAATACGTCGAGCTCGAAGTCGGATGCTCGCATCACGGCGCGATCAAACGTACGGCGGACGTGCCGTTCGTAATCGTCGCGACTCCAGAACGTCGCGCGCCACTTCCCTCTCCAGCCGAACAGCTCGTCGACGAAGCCGTCGACCCGCGCGAAGCGCACCGCGAAGAACTTCTCGACCCGCGCGGACGCGAGGTCGAGCGCCGGGTTGATGTCGGCCGCGTGGGATCGTACGACCGTTCGCGCTTCCGCGACGACGCGGGGGATATCGACGCGCGGCGCAGCGGGCGGGGGCGGCGGCGCCGCCACCGTCACGGGAGGGGCGGGCTTGTGGCATGCCGCGAGCAACAGGACCGGGACAAACCATCTCACGCGCCTTTGACGAAAGAAACACCCAGTTTCTTAGATAAACGCCGAGGTCGCGAAGGACAGCAGGAGAGGCCGCAGAACCGAAATGCGCCGCGGAGAAATCGGAAAGAGCGGATTAACACCGAGGGAGCAGAGGAATCAGAGAGGACATTCTTGGGGAGGAAACTTTCTTGGCAACTTGGCGGCACTCCGCATCAACGCGAGAATATGAAAGGAGGCCGCAGTTCCCCACCAGGAGAAACTCTGCGGCCTCTCGGGTTCTTCTTCTGCGATCTCGGCGTTAAGCCGTCGTTAGTCGAAGCGCGCCTCCAGCCGCCACGTGTTCGTCGAGAATCCCGCGACGAATACCACGCCCCCCGATTGGATCACGTCGCGCGACACATCTTCGTCCGTCGTGGGATCGCTTAAAACGACGCCCCCCGTACCGAACGCCGCGTCGAGGGTGAGATCGATCGCGCTGCGCTTCTCGATGCGCCAGCGCGTGTCGCTGCCCCACCCGGCCACGCCGTCCATACCGGTCACGTAGAGCGCCGTGCCCACCTTGAAAATCGAGCCCTTCGTCATGTCG
>CAYXVY010000109.1:0-18227 GCA_964468745.1 uncultured Planctomycetales bacterium
GCTCCTCTTCATCAACCAGCTGCTCGAGAAGATCGGCGTGATGTGGGGCAGCCCCGAGGTGACCCCGGGCGGCCGCGCCCTCAAGTTCTACTCGAGCGTTCGCATCGACGTGCGCCGCATCGGCCACGTGAAGGATGGCGAGATCGACATCGGTACGCGCGTGAAGGCGACGATCGTTAAGAACAAGATCGCGCCCCCCTTCAAGAAGTGCGAGTTCGACATGCTGTTCGCGAGCGGCATCTCGTACGAAGGCGACCTGCTCGACCTCGCGGAGGAGCAGGCGGTCCTCGAGAAAAGCGGTTCGTGGATGTCGTACAAGGGCGAGCGCATCGGCCAGGGCCGGGAGCGCGCGCGAGAGTTCCTGCGGGAGAACCCGGACATCGCCATCAAGCTCGAGAACGAGGTCCGTATCAAGGTCGGCCTCGAGCCGCGGATCATTCCCAACGCCCCGAAGGTCGAGAAGGTTGAAAAGAAGGACGACGAGAAGAAGGTGGTCGTCGCAAAGAAGTAACCGAAGTCCGGCGAAGAAGACACGACGCCCGCCCCGCGGAGCCCGCAGGGCGGTATTTTGTCACGGGGGTCGGCGAAGCAGGGTCATATAATCCATCGCGATGGCAAAAACCAACTGCCCCTTCTGCGCGAACGAGATTGAGGCGGGCATCAGTGCATGCCCGTTCTGCAACGAGAATCTGGTCCGGCATGCGCCGAACGTGCCGGTCGCGCCGAAGGGGTCGCCGCCAGGGGACGAGCGCACGGTTCCGTGCCGCTTCTGCGGTCAACCGGTGCTCGCAAGCGCGAACATGTGCCGGTTCTGCCGGAGCATGCTGGATCCTCACGCTGCGCCCTCCGCGACTCCCCACGGGCCGCCCCCGGGAGCGCCGCCGCCGGTAGCGACGCCGTACAATCCAAACGTCGTGCCCGCGGAATACGTCTGGGACGACAAGAGCCGGAACGTCTTCGCCCGCTGGTGGAAGACATGGGCCGATGTCCACTTCGGTTTCGACAATTACTGGTCGCGCGTTCCGTGGACGGGCGGGCACAAGTCACCGATCACGTTCGTCGCATTCATGAATCTTCAGTTCCTGATGCTGGCGATGCTATGCGGCATCCCGATCATGCTGCTGGTGTTCGCGAGCATCGCCTCGAATCGCCACGGCGGCGCGCAGGCGGCAGGTGCGGGCGTGGGAATGGTCGTCGTGATGTGCCTCATCGGCATTCCTGTCTGGTTCGTGTTCGCCACGCTCATGACGTACGTGGCCGCCCTCATCGATCACCTCGTCTGCAAATTGCTGGGAGGCACAGGGGACTTCGAGGCCACGCTGCGCTGCACGGCCCTCTGCAGCAGCGCCAATATTTGGGCCCTGATCCCATACGTCGGCGGTCTCATTGCATTCGGATTCATGATCGTCACGAAGATCCACGCGTTCTCGCACGCTCATCGCTTCACGAAAGGCAGGGCGGCCGCCGCGGCGATCCTACCGATGGTCGTTTGCTGCGGGACCGTCATCGCCGCCTACATCGTTTTCTTCGCACTCATCTTCGCGTCCGTCGGCGCCGGCGGCACAATTCGATAGCGCTGAACCGCACCAAGTCCCGTCGGTTCTGGATCTCGTGACCGCTCGAGCTCGATAGTCCCCTCCCGCCTCCGGTGACGGCCTTGACTGCGCCGCGCACCGTGTCCATAATCGGCCCCTCTGCGGGCCTTTCCTCCTCTGCGAGCTTGTCATCCATGAAAACCGACGAAATCCGCGACCGCTACCTCGATTTCTTCAAGCGGCAGGGGCACACCGTCCACCCGTCGGACTCCCTCATCCCGGCCAACGATCCGTCGCTCCTGTTCACCGGCGCGGGGATGAACCAGTTCAAGGACGACTTCCTCGGCCGCGGCACCCACGGCAAGCGCGCGACCACATCGCAGAAGTGCCTGCGCACGGGCGACCTCGACCGCGTCGGCCGCACCCCCGCACACCAGACGTTCTTCGAAATGCTCGGCAACTTCTCATTCGGCGATTACTTCAAGCGCGAGGCGATCGCCTGGGCGTGGGAATTCCTCACACGCGAGCTCGCGATCCAGGAGGATCGACTCTCCGTCACGGTCTACCAAGACGACGACGAAGCGGGCAAGCTCTGGCACGAGATGATCGGCCTCCCGATGAGCCGCATTACGAAGCTCGGCGCCGCGGACAACTTCTGGCCCGCCAACGCGCCGGCGGACGGACCGAATGGCCCCTGCGGACCGTGCAGCGAGATCTTTTTCGACTTCGGCGCCAAGCTGGGATGCGGCCGCCCGACCTGCGGCGCCGCGTGCTCGTGCGGACGATTCGTCGAGATCTGGAACCTCGTATTCACGCAGTTCGACCGGCGGAGCGACGGCTCGCTGCCCCCGTTGCCCCAGAAGAACATCGACACCGGCATGGGACTCGAGCGCATCAGCGCGGTCATGCAGGGCGTGCACTCGAATTTCGACACGAACATCTTTGTGCCGATCATCCAGCGCGAGTGCGAGCTCCTGAAGGTCGATTACAACCCCGGCACGGAACAGTCGGCGCGGCTTCGCCGCATCGCGGACCACACGCGCGCGCTCGTCTTCTGCATAGCGGACAACGCGATGCCGGGCAACTCGGGACGCGGCTACGTCGTGCGCCGCATCCTCCGCACCGCGAGCCGCGACGGCATGAAGCTCGGCCACCGCCGCGAGTTCCTGCACGAACTCGTCCCCGACATCATCCACGTGATGCGGAAGCCGTACCCGTACCTCCACGAACGAAAGTCGACGATCGAGAGCGTCATCAAGGAGGAGGAGCGCAAGTTCCTCGACGCGCTCGACCGGGCGGAGCGCGAGCTGCGCGACCGGCTTGGCTCGTCGAAGGTGCTCTCGGGCAAGGACGCGTGGTTCCTCTACGAAACGCACGGCTTCCATGTCGAACTGCTCGAAGATCTGTGCAACGACCGAGGCGTGCGTGTCGACCGCGACGGCTTTGAGAAGATCAAGGCGGCTCACAACAAGCCCGACGGGCCCGTCGCAGAAATCGTGGACTCGGGCGCACTGGCGGAGATCAAGGCGAAGAAACTGGCGAAGACGAAGTTCGTCGGCTACGAGATCCCGATGGCGGACATGGAGGCGCCGGTCGAGTCCAAGGTGCTCGCCATCGCGCAGCTCAACGAGCAATCGCTGAAGAAGTACGCGGAGTCGAAGAAGGACCACGCGGCGGTAACGACGCTTCTCAAGACGGCGGAGCTCGTCGACGAGGCGCGCGCGGTGTGCGACGTGGCGGTGCTCCTCGACAAGACGCCCTGCTACGGCGACGGCGGGGGCCAAGTCGGCGATGCCGGCTGGCTGCGCGGTGAAGGTCTCGACGTCGAGGTCCACGACACCAAGAAGCCGGACGACTATTACCTGCATCTCGGTCGCGTGGCGACGGGCACGCTCAAGGTTGACTCGACGGTCCGCGCGTCGATCGACGCGAAGCGGCGGCTCGATATCATGCGCAACCACACGGGGACGCACGTCCTGCAGGCGGCGCTGCGCGGGGTGCTCGGGACGCACGTCGAGCAGGCCGGCTCGATCGTGTTGCCCGACCGGCTGCGCTTCGACTTCACCCATCCGAAGGCAATGACGAAAGACGAGATCCGAAAAGTCGAGGACTGGTGCAACGAGACCATCCTGGCGGACCTGCCCGTCTCGAAGGTCGAGATGCCGATCGAGGAGGCGAAGAAGTCGGGCGCGATCATGTTCTTCGGCGAGAAGTACGGCGAGCGCGTGCGCATCATTACGGTCGGCGACAAGAGGTCCGTCGAATTCTGCGGCGGCACGCACCTCGAACATACCGGCACGATTGGCCAGATGAAGATCGCCTCGGAAGGCTCGATCGGAAGCGGAATCCGTCGCATCGAGGCGTTCACGGGGCCGAAGGCGATCGACGCGGCGCGCGAACGATACGAACTCGCCGACACGGTCGCGATCGAGCTCAAGTGCACGGTCGTCGATATCCCAAAGCGACTGAAGCAGCTGCAACAAGACGTGCAGGATCTCAAAACCCAGATCGGCGCGCTCAAGAAGAGCGGTGGAGACGTCTGGGGCGGCGCGCTCATCGAAGTGAAGAAAGACGAGAACGGCTCTTGGGGCATGTACGAGCTCAAGTCGGGTGACGTGAATGACGCACGGAGCATTCTCGACGATTTGACCAAGAAGAAGAATCTCGGCTCGGCGATCATCGCGGTGTCCGGCGGTGAGAAACCGGCCTTCGTCATCGGCGTGCGAGAGGACCTCGTGAAATCCAAGGGCCTGAAGGCGGGCGACCTGGCGAAGGAGATCGGCAAGGTGTGCGGCGGGGGAGGCGGCGGCCGCGAGATCCAGGCGCAAGCCGGCGCCAGCGACGCGTCGAAAATCCCGCTCGGCTTCGAGACCTTCGAGAAGCTTGTGCGGGCGAAGCTCGGTTAGAACGATCGACCGCCCACTCACGGTAAGGAGGCTCCATGCCGCATTGCGACAAGATCGACTACAAGATCGTCGGTAACGACCTGCAGGCCGTCATCGTGACGCTCGATCCCGGCGAACAGGTGATCGCCGAAGCCGGCACGATGCTGTACATGACCGCCGGCGTCGACATGCAGACGAACATGTCGACCGACAAGAACAAAGGTTTCTTCGGCAACCTCGTCAAGGCCGCCGGCCGGATGCTCACCGGCGAAAGCTTCTTCATCACGACGTACACGAACACTGGCGACCAGCGCGCCGACGTCGGCTTCGCGGCCCCCTATCCCGGCAACATCATGGCGATCAATCTCGCCGAGCACGGCGGCACGCTCATCTGCCAGAAGGATTCCTTCCTCTGCGCCGCGCGCGGGACGGACATCACCATCGCCTTCCAGAAGAAGTTCGGCGTGGGCCTGTTCGGCGGCGAGGGTTTCATCCTCCAAAAACTCACCGGCGACGGGCTCGCGTTCGTGCACGCCGGCGGCACGACATTCGAGATGTCGCTTCAGCCCGGCCAGACGGTGCGCGTCGACACGGGCTGCATCGCCGCGTTCGAGCAGACCGTGAACTACGACATCCAGTTCATCGGCGGCTTCAAAAACGTCCTCTTCGGCGGCGAGGGATTCTTCTTCGCGACGCTCACGGGGCCGGGCCGCGTCTACCTTCAGACGCTTCCGTTCAGCCGTCTCGCCGGCCGCATCTACGCGGCACGCAGCGGCGGCCACGGCGAGGGATCGGTGCTGGGCGGCCTCTTCACCGGAGAGCGTTAGTCGCTACTTATCGAGCAGTTTCGTCTCGAACTGGATTTCCGTCGTCTGGGCGACGGTGTTCGCAACGAAACTCAGCGTCGTCGTACCCTTGAGCGACTTCAGGCGGCCGGCGGCGATGTCGAAGATCAGTTCCGCCGTGCGCTTCCCTTCCTTCAGCTCGCCGACGCCCTGCGTCTTCGAAAACGTCGTCAACTCGACGATGTGCGCCTCGCCACCCTTGATGTCCTTGAGCGTGCAGACAATCTTGCTCGCCATCTTGCCGACGTCCGCGAGGCTCCAACCGTCCGCAGCCTCCCACGAATCGCCTTCGGCGAGCGCCTTCCCCGACAGCGCCGGAAACGTCGACTGCATCTCGTGGCGAAGCTGCTCCGGCCCGCGCACGCTGTGCAGCAGCGACCGGTTGTATTCGACGTTTCCCCCCATGTCCTTCGCAACCGCCTCGACGAATTGATCGATGTCGCGGACCGGTTTGAATTCTCCAGCCGAGCTCATCGGCAGGCAATACGACTTTCCCACGTGCGCCGCCATCATGCGCGCCCCCGCGTCCTGCGGGACACCGCCCCCCTTCGCGGAGTCGTAGTCGATCTGCCCGCGCTTCAGGCAGTAGCGCTCGGTTTTGACCACTATGTCCCCGTCCGCTGCCGTAAGCGTAATCTCGAAGGACGACTCGCTCTTCATCACGTTGCCGCCCTTCGTCACCTTCGTCATGTGTCGCACCGAGTACCGGAGCGGAGCATCCTTCTTCCAGACGAGCGCGACCTTGGCGTCCTGTGCGGGTGTGGCGGCGCAGCTGCAAAGGAGGACGAGTATGCCGAGTCGCGTCATCTGAACATTTTACGACGCAGGGTCAGCCCGGCCAGCAGCATACTTGCAATAACGCAAGCATGCGGCAGCCAGTAGCCCCACCAGGTGTAGAACGTCCGGTCGCGCGACATCCCGACGTCACCCACAAACGTACCCGCATGGTCCGTCCGCCGTCCGTGAGGATCAACGATGCATGAGACCCCCGACGTTGCCACCCGGAGGATCCATCGTCGGTGCTCCACGGCACGAAGCGCGGTCATCGCCGCATGCTGCACGTGCTGCACGTTCCCCCACGAGCGCGCGTCCATCGTCGGGAAGACGAGCAACTCCGCCCCCTCGATGACCAGCTCACGCGACACGTACGGATAATTCATGTCGTAGCACACGCCGGCTCCGATGCCGAGCGGCAGCGGCGCGCGATCCTGCGCCGGACGCCCGTCGCGGAAGAACTGCACCGGCACCGACTTCACCTGCGTTCCGACGATGCGGCCATCGGGACCGAACAGGAAGAGCGTGTTTTCAAATTCGACCTGAGAGACGGCCCGCGTCGCCCCCAGCAATACGTGCACGCCGTGACGGCGCGCGAACTCGGCGATGCGCGGTGTATAACGGTCGCCTTCCGAGAGTCGCACGCCAAGCGCGTACTCCGGCCACACGACCAGCCGCGGCTTCGACGTCATCGCGCGCTCGCTTTCGGCCAGGAAGTGAGGCAGACGCTCATCCTCGCCTTCGATCCCCGCCACCCGGAAATCCCCTTGCGCCGGGCGGATCATCGCGTACCCGATGCCGTGCAGTGCCACGACCACCGCGAAAGCCGGCACGATTCGTCGCCAGGACGGCCGCGCCAGAAACCACGCGAGCGATCCGTTCGCCGCGGCGATCAGCATCGAGAGCCCGTAGACTCCTCCGATCGATGCAAGCTGCAGGATCGCGAGATTGGCGTGCTGCGAGTAGCCGAATCCGAACCACGCAAATTTCAGCGACCAGCACTCGCTGCGCAGGAACTCCATGGCGATCCATACGATGGGCGCGCCCCACACGAGCGCATGCGAGCCCCATCTCGAGCACAGCAGCGGCACGGCTGCAAAGATAGCGATATACGAGAGCGACGAGATAAGAAGGAGCGCCGCGCCAAAGACGCCGAAGATTCCAAAGAGCCAGTGCAGCAGTAGCGCGCCGTGCGCCAGCCCGTACAGGAGCCCGCCGAACGCCGCTTCGCCGGGCTTCAGGAGGCGCGCCGTGAGCAGCGCCGGGGCCGTCGCGACCCACGCGACCGCGCATACGTCGAATGGCGGGAAGGCCATCGCGGCAGCCGCTCCCGACAGTGGGAATATCGCCAAGACCCATGCCCGCCGCATGATCACCTCGCTGCAAACCTCGTGCCGTCCGTTCGACGTCCAACGGGCTCAAAAGTGGGCAAATCAGTGCACAGAATGGGGTTTTGCTTGAATTTCGCTTCCCCTTGGAATATCATCCCGCCCCTCTGGGAGAATGTCATGCCCAATCCGAAACGTAGGCTCGCGAAATCGTGGAGAGGGAACCGCCGTTCGCACGATCATGTCCACGTCCCCAATCTCGCCATCTGTACCCGCTGCAACCAGCCGAGACAGTCGCACAAGGTGTGCGGCACATGCGGTTACTACAAGGGCGAGATGATCGTGGACATGAAGAAGATCTAGCCGTAGCCGTCTCCTCAAGCTCCACGAATGAGAATCGCGATTGACGCCATGGGCGGCGACAACGCCCCGCAGGAAATCGTCCGCGGGGTGATCGAGGCCGCGCCGCTGGTTCCCGATGCGACGCTCATTCTCATCGGGCTGCGGGAACGCATCGAACCGCTGCTCGCGGAGTCGGGCGTCAAGCCACGCAACATCGAGGTGCAGCACGCCTCGCAAGTCATCGAGATGGACGAGGAGCCCGTCGCGGCGTTCCGCCGCAAGAACGACTCCTCGATGCGCGTTGCGCTGCGGGCGGTCAAGCACGGCACGGCCGACGCGATCATCTCCGCCGGCAATACAGGCGCGCTCGTTGGCGGCGCCATGCTGGGACTCGGAAACATCGACGGCGTGAAACGGCCGGGCATCGCGATCCCCGTCCCAACGGACGCCGGCTGCAGCGCACTCATCGACGTCGGAGCGAATCCCGCCTGCAAGCCGATCCACCTGCTGCAGTACGGCGTAATGGGCTCGCTTTACATCAAGTACCTCCGCAGCGGACTCGACAATCCGACCGTCGGCCTCCTCAACATCGGTGAGGAGAAGATGAAGGGAACCCCGCTCGTCCGCGAAGCGCACGCGTTCTTCCAGAAATCGAAGCTCAACTTCGTCGGCAACATCGAGCCGCACAAGATTTTCAGCGGCAAGGTCGACGTCATCGTCTGCGACGGCTTCACCGGCAACATCATCCTCAAGACGACCGAGGGACTCGGCGGCTACATGCTGAAGCAGCTCACGAACGGGCTCGGATCGAGCGCCGACGTGAAACGGGGCGTCGAGAAGATCACGCAGCGTCTCGACTACTCCGAGTACGGCGGCGCGCCGGTCCTGGGCGTGCGCGGCGTCGTCATCAAGTGCCACGGCCGATCGAAGGCGCGCGCGATCGCCAACGCGGTGCAGGTCACCGCCGGCTTCATCAAGAACAAGCTCACGGATCACATCCGCGACGAGATCAAGAAAATGAGCTGGTGGGGATGGCTGTCGACATGGCTGTCCAAGAAGGAGGACGACGAGTGACGAGGACGCTCCAGCGCGTCCGCATCACCGGCACCGGCTCCTTCACCCCCGCCAGGCGCGTCACGAACGCCGACATCGAGAAGCTCGTCGAAACGAGCGACGAGTGGATCGTCGAGCGCACGGGGATCCGCGAGCGTCGCTGGGCGGAACCCGCTACGCCCGTGTCCGAGCTCGGCGCGGAGGCGGCCCGCCGCGCCCTCGAGGCGGCACGGGTGAGGCCGGAAGACGTGGACGTCATCCTCTGCGCGACATCGAGCCCCGAACGCGTGGTTCCGCCGACCGCGGCCTATGTGCAGTCGCGTCTCGGGTGCGTGAACGCCGGCATCAGCGACGTGCTCGCGGCGTGCTCCGGGTTCGTGTACGCGTTGCAGTCCGGCGCCGCGCAGGTCGCAGCCGGCGCGGCCAAGACCGTGCTCGTGATGGGCACCGAGGTCCTCTCGCGCATCCTCAACATGAAGGACCGGAACACGTGCGTCATCTTCGGCGACGGCGCCGGCGCGGCGGTGTTGCAGCCGACCGACTCCGAGAGCGACGTACTCTTCGTCAAAACGGGGGGCGACGGCCGCCTCGAGGAACTCATCGTCGCGCCGAACTACGGGTCGTCGCAAACGTCGACGACGACGTACGACCCCGTCCTCAACACGATCGCGATGCGCGGCCGCGAGGTGTACAAGTTCGCCGTGCCGAAATTCGTCGAGATCATCCGCGAGGCGCTCGACGCGTGCGAGTTCGCGATCAAGGACGTGAAACTGTTCATCCCGCACCAGATGAATGCACGGATGATCGAGGCGGTCGCGCATCGACTCGACTTTCCCATGGAGCGAGTCTTCGTCAACATCGATCGATACGGCAACACGTCGTCGGCGTCGATACCGATCGCGCTCGACGAAGCCGTGCGCGCGGAGAAGCTGAATCGCGGCGACGTGGTCCTCATGGCGGCGATGGGCGCAGGCATCACGTGGGGGACGGCGGTCATCCGCTACTAGCATGACGACGGCGTTCGTGTTCGCCGGACAGGGCGCGCAGACAGTCGGCATGGGCAAGGCGCTCTGCGAGAAGCATCCGAAGGCGCGCGAGTTATTCGATCGCGCGAGCAAGGTGCTGGGCTTCGACCTCGTGAAGGCGTGCTGGGAGGGACCGCAGGAGCACCTCAGTCGCACCGACATCTGCCAACCGGCTCTCCTCGTGCACGGAATTGCGGCGATCGAAGCCCTGGATTCGCATCCGCTGGTCGCGGCCGCCGCAGGACTCTCGCTCGGCGAGTACTCGGCGTGCGTGTATGCCGGGGCGCTCGAATTCGAGGAGGCCGTGCGCCTGGTCAAGCTGCGCGGCCAGTGGATGCAGGAAGCGTGCGAGGCGGTACCAAGCGGGATGGCGTCGATCCTGATGCTCGACCGCGAGAAGTGCGCCCAGGCGTGCCGCGAGGCGGACGGCGTGGTTGTCGTCGCGAACATCAACGCGCCGGGACAGATCGTCATCAGTGGCGAGAAAGGGGCGCTCGATCGCGCCATTGAGAAGGCGAAGGCGCTCGGCGCCAAGCGCGCGATCCCGCTCAAGGTTGCGGGCGCCTATCACTCGCCCCTCATGAAGCCCGCGCAGGACAAGATGCAGGCGGAACTCGCGAAGGCGAAGTTCTCGAAGCCGCGCGTACCTGTCGTTTGCAACGTCACAGCGAGGCCCACCACGGATCCCGACGAACTGCGGCGCAATCTCTCCGTGCAGATCACGAGTTCCGTCCTGTGGGAGGACTCGGTGCGCGCCATCGCAGCGACGAAGTACTACGAATTCGGGCCGGGCAAGGTGCTCGCTGGCCTGATCAAGAAAATCGACGACAAGGCGGAAGTCGAATCGATAGAGTAGTTCACCGCCGAGTCACGAAGACACCAAGCCGGCTTCGTGTCTTCGTGCCTTTGGGGTGAGAAGAGCATGAGCATCTCCATCGATTTGACGGGGCGCAAGGCGCTTGTGACGGGAGCCTCGCGCGGCATCGGCCGCGATACGGCGCTCGCTTTGGCGGAAGCAGGCGCGGACGTCGCATGCGTCGCGACGAACCAGGCGCTTCTCGAAGAAGTCGTTGCAAACATCAAGGGACTCGGACGCAAGGCCATTGCCATCACCTGTGACATCGGGGTCACCGCACAGGTCGAATCCGCCGTGGAGAAGGCCGTCGCCGAGCTGGGCGGGCTCGATATCCTCGTCAACAACGCCGGGGTCACGAAGGACAACCTCCTCATCCGCATGAAGGAGGAGGAGTGGGACAAAGTGATCGCGGTCGATCTCAAGGGACCGTTCGTCTTCATGAAGGCGGCGTCGCGTTCGCTTCTGCGCTCGAAGTGCGGCCGCATCATCAACATCTCGAGCGTCGCGGGCATCATCGGCAACGCCGGGCAGGCGAACTACTCCGCGGCGAAGGGCGGTCTCATCTCACTGACGAAAACTGCGGCGCGCGAGTACGGCGCGCGCGGCATCTGCGTGAACGCCATCGCCCCCGGGTTCATCAAGACCGACATGGCGAGCGCCGTCGATCCCAAGGTGATTGAAGCCGCAGTCGCCGCGATCCCGTTCAAGCGGATGGGGGAGGCACGCGAGATCGCCGACGCGGTCGTCTTCCTCGCCAGCGACCTGGCCCGTTACATCACAGGTCAAGTCATCGTCGTGGATGGTGGAATGGCGATGTAGGAAAAGCACCTACTCCGTCGCGAGCCGCTTCAACAGCTCCTGCGCCTGTTGCGCGACCGCTCCCCCGGATGGCGCCAGCCGGATTACAGCCTGCAGATCCGCGCGCGCGCCGGCCCGATCGTCCATCCGCATCCGGAGCTCCGCGCGCAGCAGGAGGAGATTTGCATTGTCGGGAACGGAGCGAACCGCTTCGTTCGCGGCAGCCATCGCGCCCGCCGCGTCCTTGTTGAGGAGCAGCGCCCTGCACAAGTTGGCGTGCGCCGCGACGGACCCGGCCTCGATGCCGATCGCCCGTCGCAGATCCGCGATCGCATCGTCGACGCGGCCAAGCATCGCAAGCGCGCCCGAGCGATTGACCAGCGCATCGACATTGTCCGGCCACGCCTCGAGCGCGCGCGTGAATGCCGCCGCCGCACCCTCGTAATCCCGACGGGCGACGCGGCAGTGTCCCATTTCCGCTTGCGCACGGCTGTTCTCGGGCTCCTCCGCAACCGCCCGCTCGGCGAGCGCCTGCGCCCCCTCCGGATCCCCGGCCCCGCGACGAATCTGCGCGAGGTTGACGAGCGACGCGATGTCGCGCGGCTGCAGCTCCAAGGCGCGGCCCAGAGATCGCTCCGCGGCGGGAATGTCCCCCCGCTGCCACTGCGCCGACCCGAGATACTGCCACGCGATGCCCAGCGACGGCCGGATTGCAATCACTTGCTGCAGCCAGTCGATAGCCTCATCGATGCGGCCGGCCATCACGCAGTCGACCGCCCGGATGAACCGCGTGAGCGCGTACTGCGGGCGGATGCTGAGCGACTCCTTCATGTGGGGCACGCGCTGGCCCTTGGGCGCTACGCGCGAGCACAGCAGGTGCACGAGTTCCATCCCCGCCGACCGGCGATCGTCCGGCGCGACCTCCACCGCCACGCGCAGCACCTCGTCGTTCCGGTGTGCCAGATACGCCAGCATCGCGAGGCCGCAGGCGCGCTCCGACCCGGAGACCAGCCCGCCCCGCCGCTGGGCTTCTTCTATCTGTTGCACCGCCTCGAGACCCCTTGACTGGGCGAGCGCGCCGGTGTCGGACGAGCCGGTCTCCCGGCGGGCGGCCTCGGGGGTCGTCAAGAGCGACTCCTCGATCAGGACTCGCGCTAGCAGCAGCCGCGCCGCGCTGAGCGTTGGGTCAAGCTCCACCGCCTTGCGAAGTTCCTGCAGCGCCCGCTCGGGCTCGCCCTGCAAATCCCAGGCGCGCCCCAACAGGTAGTGCCCGAGCCCTGAGCGCGGCGCCTTCGAGAGCCCCGTGGCGATGGATCGCATCGCGGTCTCCACGTGCCGGACGACTTCCGAGAGATCGAAGGGCTCGCGGTAGTAGAGCACTTCCGCCCGGTCCAGCGGCGGCCGTGATTCCTCGAAGTCTCGCGCCGCTTCGGCCGCCTTCTCGAGGAGCGCCTTGACTCGGGCGCGGCCTTCGCGACCAAGGGCTTGCGACGCGTCGATTTCGGCGGCGACCGAGAAGGCGGCGAGCGCGTCGTCGAGCCTCCCCGCCGTTTCGAGCGCCTGCGCCGTCGCCAGCGCCGTTCGGAAACGCGTGGCGCGCTTTGCGCCGGACCACAGGGTCCATCCGGCCCAGGCGCCCACGAACGCAACCGCAAGCGCGACAGGGACGAGGACGCCGGTCTGCGCCTTCGCCTTGCGAACGAGTCTCCGGAGGGTGCCCGACCGCGAGGCCCGAACCGCCTCGCCCGCCAGGTAGCGTCGCAAATCCTCCGCGAAATCTGCGGCGTCCCGATATCGCGCTGTCGGACTCTTGTCGAGAGCCTTCATCACCACAGCCTGCAATTCGGCGTCGACCTCGGCGCGCAGGTCCCTCGGCGGGACGGGCTCGTCCGACAGCACCTTCTGATAGATTTCCGGCAGCGTCTCCGCCGTGTGCGGCACCCGGCCCGTGAGCGCCTCGTAAAGGATGGCGCCAAGCGCGTAAACGTCCGTGGCCGGGCCCACCGACTTGGCCTCGCCTCGAATCTGCTCGGGTGCCATGTAGAGTGGAGTGCCAACAATGGAGCCGGTCTTCGTCAGCGCGGCGCCCTCGGTCACGTGCGCCAAGCCGAAGTCCCCTACTTTCGGCTCGCCGGTCGCGGTCAGGAGGATGTTCGCCGGCTTCAGATCCCGGTGGATGACGGACCGCGCGTGGGCCGCAGCCACGCCATGCGCCACTTTCTGCGCAAGCCGGACCGCAGCGTCGACACGCATCAACCCTTCTTTCAGCGCCTCGCTCAGCGAGCGTCCGCGCACGAATTCCATCACCATGAAAGGCCGCCCGCCTGCACTGCCCACGTCGTACACGGACACGACGTTCGGGTGCGCCAGCCCGGCGAGGATCCGCGCCTCTCGTACAAAGCGGTCGTACATCTGCGACGATTCCGCGTGGCGCTCGTGCAGCACCTTGATCGCCACTTCACGTCCCAGTTCGCGGTCGAGCGCACGCAGAACAACGGCGACTGCTCCTTCGCCTGCGCGCTCGAGGATCTCGTAGCGGCTCGGAATGCCCAAGGCGGCGTCGATCGACATGCCCGCTGGATTCTACCCCGTTCGCATCCCCCGAAGCCGCTTCTCGTCCGGCTTGGGATGCGACGAAGCGGGAGCATCGCCTGCGCGCACGGGTGGGGCGAGCGAACGTTCGGCGCATTCTGCAGCAGCGCCATGAACCGCCGATCCCGCAAAAGTCAGATGGGACAATCCTGTATAACGCCGCATGAAACTCTATCGGATTGCGACTGCAGCGTTGATCGCGCTCGCCTGTGCGGGAACAGCGCGCACGCAGTCCGCCGGCTGGGACGCCGCCAAGGAATACAAGGGTTCGCATTTCATCGTCCGCAGCAACGCGGGAGACAAGGCATCCCACCAGGCACTTGCGTGGGCAGAAGACGCCTACGAGGCATTCGCCGCGGAATTCAAGGGGCTCATCGAGGTCGCGCCGCCCGCGGAGGGCATGACGATCTTCTACTTTGCCAGGCGGGCGGACCTGGACGAGCACAACCGGAGCGCGCACGGCGACCGGCCAGGGCTGCGGCAGGTGCCCGGGTTCTTCTCCAACGAAGATAAGGTCGGGCACTTCACCCCGGACCTCCCGCCGGGCGCGACCAATTCGATCGAGGAGATCGTGAAGCACGAGACGACCCACCAGGTGGCGTTCTACGCGATGCCCTCCCAGGGGAATCCCACCGCCCTGCCGCACTTCTGGGCGTGGGAAGGGCTCGCGAATTACTTCGAGACGACGCAGCGCCAGGGCAAGAAGCTCGTGACCGGCAACGTGGGCGCGAACTGGATGAAACGGGGCCGCGAGCTCGTGGCGAAGAAGCAGTTCGTCCCCTGGAAGGACTACGTCCAGTACGACCAGCAGAAGGTGCGCGGTACATACGCGCAGGCAGCAGTCATGGCGCACTTCCTCATGAACGCGCGCAAGGGGGCGCTGCGAGCGAAGTTTGCGCAGTACCTCAAGACGGTGCACGAGGGCACCGCGGAGGCGGGGACATTTGAGAGCGTTTTCGGTGCGAAACCCGAGACCTTCGAGCCCGAGTGGATCGCCTACGTCAGGACATTAAAGTAGGCTTCCGCGCAGGTGGCGCCGCCTCCCTGACCGCCCCCACCTCGCCGGATCCAGCGCGACCGCTATAATGCCGCGCAGAATCCGAGGAGAGATGGATGGAAATCGACGAAACGCTGCTCGCCCGTGTCGGCGCCACGCTGGCGGAGCAGGGATGGGTCACATCCGATCAGTTCCGGCGTGCCCTCGACGAAGCGCGCAAGGTCACGGGCAGCACTGCCGTGCCGAAAGCCGGCGAACCGCGCCAGGTTGGCCGCTTCATCCTCATGCGCGAGATCGGACGCGGCGGGTACGGATCTGTCTGGAAGGCGTGGCAGACGGACCTCAATCGCTTCGTCGCCCTGAAGTTCCTGCGCTCGGACGACAGGGATGACGTCCAGCGTTTCGTCCGCGAGGCGCGCACCGCGGCCGGCCTGAATCACCCCAACATCGTCTCGATCTACGAGGTCGGCGAGGACGACGGCTCGCACTTCATCGCGATGGAGTTCATCGACGGGATCACGCTCGCCCGGGCGCGTCTCGCGCCTCGCGATGCCGCCGCGAGAGTCCGCGAGGCCGCGCTGGCGATCGAGTTCGCGCACACGAAGGGGATCATCCACCGCGATCTCAAACCGCAGAATCTCATGCTCGATACGGCCGGCCGCGTCTGCGTCATGGACTTCGGGCTCGCGCGATCCGTCAAGGGGGGCGCCACCCTCACCACGTCCGGGATGGTGGTCGGGACACCCGCGTATATGCCCCCGGAACAGGCGCTTGGCCAGGCGTGCGACTCGCGCAGCGACGTCTACTCGCTGGGCGCCACGCTCTATGAAATGCTGACGGGCATGCCCCCCTTCAAGAGCGATTCCGTGCTCGACGTATTCCGCCAGATCGCCGAGCGCGAGCCCGCTCCGCCGCGCCACCTCGTGCCCGCCCTCGACCGCGACCTGGAGACGATCGTGCTCAAGGCCATGGAGAAGCAACCCGAGCGCCGTTACCCGGGGGCCGGCGCCTTCGCCGAGGATCTGCGCCGGTATCTCTCGGGCGAGCCGATCGTCGCGCGCCCGGTGGGGACCGTCGCCCGCGCCGTCAAGTTCGCCCGTCGCCGCCCCGCCCGCGCCGCCGCGATCGCCGTCGCGCTTGCCGCCGTCACCTTCTTTGCCGGCGACGCCTTCTTCTTCCACGCTCGCGTGGCGGACATCGTCGCCCGCGCCAAGAAGGCGGAGGAGGCCCACCACTGGGCGGAAGCACGCGATCTCTACGGCGAAGCGCGGGCGCTCACGCCCGGCCACGCCGTCGCGGAAGAGTGCTTCCACCGGTGCGATCGCGAGCGCGACGCCGACGAACGCTCGCGCCGCTCACACGCGCTGATCGTGGAGGGCATGAAGGCGGAGGAGGCTCACAGGGCGATCGACAGCCGCGCCGTCCAGGCGCGAGACGAGGCGCGCCGGCTGTCCGCGGACATCGGACCGTGGGAGGGGCCGGAAAAGAAGGCGCCCCTATGGACCGTACAGAAATCCGCCGATGACGCGGACGCCGAGATCCGGCGCGCCTATGCGGAGACGCTGGCGAAATACCTTTCAGCAGTCGGGGCGGATTCCGCCAATGCCACCGCGCGGAATGCGCTCGCGCGTTTCTACCTCTCCGAATACGAGCGCGCGGAGAGCCGCGGCGACTCGGGAAGTCTCGTGCTTGCGGAGTCACTCGCTCGATTCTGGGACGCGCCCTCCGTGGCAGGGCCCCTCGCGCGCGAGGGCACAGTGTCGATCGAGTCTGATCCACACGGCGCGGTAATCTCGGCGCACCGTTACGTCGCGGGCCCGGATCGCAGGCTTGTCGAGGAACCGGTCGCTTGGTCGCCGGGGACGAAGCTGCCCGGAGGTTCGTATCTCTTCGTGCTGCGCATGCCCGGGTATCGCGACGCGCGCGTCCCAGTGTTCGTCGGACGATCGACAGCGTTTTCCGAGAAGATCGTGCTGCTGAAAGAGGACGAGATCGGCGCGGAGTTCGTCTATGTGCCGTCGGGCCCCTTCCTCATGGGCGGCGATGCGCAGGCGTACTCCGCGGTGCCGCGACAGGTGAAACGCCTCGACGGATTCTGCATCGCGAGATTCGAGACGACGATGGAGGAGTACGTCGCGTTCCTGAATGACCTGATCAAGACGAAGGGCGTGGCGGAGGCGCGCAAGCGGCTTCCGCGGACGTCGCCCTCGGGCGGCTGGTACTGGGAGATCCCCGATGGCGCGGCCAATACGTCGCCCCCCGCGGGTTGGGCGAGGCGGCCGGTTTACGGAGTCTCGTGGTTCGATGCCGTCGCGTACGCCGAGTGGAAATCGAGGAAGGAAGGGCGAGATTACCGGCTGCCAACCAACGAGGAGTGGGAGAAGGCGGCGCGCGGGGCGGACGGACGGATCTTCCCCTGGGGCGACGCGTTCGACTGGAGCTTCTGCAAAGGGAGCGAGTCGCGCGAGGCGAAACCCGCGGAGCAGGAGGCGATTGGCGCGTTCCCGAAGGACGCGAGCCCCTACGGCGTCCGCGACATGGCCGGCAGCATCCGCGAGTGGTGCGCCGACTGGTTCGACGAGAAGGCGCAGCTCAAGCACATGCGCAGCGGATCATGGGGCGACAACGACGCGATGTACTTCCGGTGCGCCACGCGCTTCGGCTACGACCAGCCGCAGAACGTCTACATGTTCGACGGCCTTCGGCTCGCGCACACGCCGAGGCGACGGTAGCCGCCGGCACCTTCTCAGAAGCGACGACTATTTGTCCGGCACGAGCGGCTTGAGGATGTACAGGACATCCGCTGCACGCACGACGGGCGCCGGCCAGACTTTCGGCTTCGAGTCCGGTTTCGGACTCAGCAGCACGAGCGCGGGTCCCGGCTTTTCCATTCCCCACGCGGCCTTCGCGAACTCACGGATCTTCGGATCCGTCGCATCGAGCCGCAGGCACGCGCACCGTGCCGACCACTTGCCGAGATCCTTGTCAGCGAAGACCCCCTGCTCCAGCTTCGCGGAGTCCACGCGCGCGACGGCCCACTCCGCATCCTCCTCGCGCGACTCCGGCACGCCGAGATAGACGAGGACGACGCGCCCCTGCTTCTGCGCTTCCTCCAGCGCCGGCAGGGTTCCCTTCTCCGTGAGCACGGCGTCCGTCCAAGCGACCACCATCGGACGGACGGATCCGACTTTTGCGTC
>CAYXVY010000110.1:0-9765 GCA_964468745.1 uncultured Planctomycetales bacterium
CTCTCGTCCTCAAGAAAGAGGAGCAGTTCATCCGGGTGTACCGCAACGAGATCAAGTCGCTCTGGATGTCGCAGAGCAACGTCTACGGCAAGCTGGAAGAGCCTTGGCTGCAGTACTGCCTCGCGACGTCGTACTGCTACGCGCGCCATAAGGACCCGGGAACGTACAACCAGATGATCTACGAGATCCTCCAGAACGACCGCTGGAAGGGGCGCATCGAGCCGATGCTGATGGAGTGCGTGGTGGCGTTCGAGATCGCCTCCGACCCCGCCAATGAAATCCACCGGACGACGCTCGCCGGCGTGCTCGCGGAAAAGGCCGAGCGCTTCAGGAATAATTCCGAGCTCAAGAAGCCGGAGAACGCCCGACTGATGGCCGCGGTGCTCAACAACCTCGGATGGGTCGAGGAGCATCGGGGCGCGACGACGCAGAACAACCCGGTCTACTACGACAAGGCGATCAAGTACTGGACGGACGCGTTCAAGCTGCTTGAGAACTACGAGACGGCGCGCAACGTCGCCGTCGTCCAGAAGCGGCGCAACAAGCCCGACGCGGGGGAGTGGTACGACAAGGCGCTCAAGCTCGCGGAGGGGAATCCTGACCCGATCGTGAAGACGGACTCCGAAAACCTTCGCAAGTTCTGGTCGGGAGGGACGCCGTGAACTGCATTCGCTGCAAGCACAACAACTCCGCGACGGTGACGTACTGCGCAAAGTGCGGCGGCAAGCTGGATCTCACGGCGGACGAGATCGCCGACGCGCTGATGGAGAAGGCGCAGGACGAGAAGGCGTCGCAGACGGAGTTCTACGCGAAGCAGTCGCTGTATTTCGCGGTCATCATCTTCATGATCGCAATCACGGCCGTGATCCTCTCGGGCGGCGCGCTGACAGACCAGGATTCATACGCGGTGCCGTCGATCGTCAACGGCACGAAGTACACCGAAGTGAATTACTCGATCCGCGAGAAACTGGACCTTCAGCGTGGCCTGGTTCCGTTTATGGCGAAGCGCAGATGAGCAGAACAGCAATCGCGTTCGGGGTGATCCTTTCGGTCGCCGCCCTCCAGGGATGCGGCAACATCGACCACCGCAGCGAGGACTGGCAGCAGCACTACGGTCCCGCCGCCGCGGACACGGAGCGCGAAAACCTCGAGCGCAAGCGCATCTACGCCTGGGAGAAAGATCCCCGCCAGAAGCAGCGCATCGGGATGCTCGAAAAGTACCGCATCCGCCTCAAGGGGTCGCGCGACTGGCACGAGATGTACTACATCCTGAACGCGGGTTGCACGACGAAGATCGGATTCATCAACGAGGACGGGGTCTTCTTCAAGTACGACCGCGAGGGCCGCCTCCAGCGCGTGGGCGAATACCCGATCATCGACACGGGCCTGAAGATCTTCTACGAACTCCCGCTCAACATGAATCTCGCGCTCGAGGACTTCGACCCCTACAAGGACTAGGGGACCGATCGGACGTCGAAATCGTCCCCGACGCGGAAGATCACGAACTTCCCGTTCTGCCCGTTGAGCGTCCGCGTGTCGAGATTGAAGACGTGCCCCCGGTTCGTCACGGTGTCGAAAAACGCCACGCGGTTCATCGGCCCCGTGTAAAACTTCTGCGAGAACTGCACGATGCGCGGCGCCGTCCCCGGCGCGGAATGGACGAAAGTGCGCCCCATGATCGTGCCGTTGTAAATCACCTCGATCCAGTCCTCGGGGTGCGTGGAGGGCTTCGCACTCAGGTCCCACGTCACCTGGCCGTCGATCCTCGTGGCGAAGTATGCCCCCTGGATGGGGATCGCGGCGTGCTTCCCGCGCCACGCCCGGAACTCCGCGGTCTCGCCGTACGGGGGAGGGGGCGAGATCTTGCTGCACGCGGAGAGCGAGAGGAATGTGATGGCGACTGAAATTATGCGCCCGATGCTGCAACTCATTGTCCTGAGCATACCCCCGAATGCGGGAGAGTGGGAGATGGGGCTCGGGATCGGGACGGGTCCTACAGCTTCCCGAGAATCTCGCGCGATATGACGAGCCTCTGCACCTCGCTCGTCCCCTCGCCGATCTCGCAGAGCTTCGCGTCGCGGTACATCCTCTCCACGCCGTACTCCGTCATGTACCCGTATCCGCCGAGGATCTGGATCGCGTTGCGCGTCACCCGCATCGCCATCTCTGACGCGTACAGCTTCGCGATCGCCGCCTCTTTCTTGTAGGAGCGCCCCGCATCCTTCAGGCGCGCCGCGTGGTAGATCAGGTGTTTCGCCGCCGTGATCTCGACCGCCATGTCGGCGATCTTGAACGCGATCCCCTGGTGCGCCGCGATCGGTTTCCCGAACGTCTTGCGCTGCTTCGAGTATTCGACCGCCTTCGCGTACGCCCCCTCCGCGAGGCCCAGGGCGAGCGCGCCGATGCCGATGCGTCCGCCGTTCAGGATCTGCATGAAGTAGTTGAAGCCCTTGCCCTCCTCGCCCAGCATGTTCCCCTCGGGGACGAATACGTCCTCGAACGTGACGAAGCACGTGTCCGAGGACCGCATCCCGAGCTTGTCCTCTTTCTTGGCGACGGTGATCCCCTTCCAGTTCGCCTCGAGGATGAACGCGCTGATGCGCTCGTGCTTGGGGCGGATCTTGTCGGTCAGCGCCGTGATCGTCATCACGCTCGCGACGCTCGCGTTCGTCATGAAGAGCTTCGAGCCGGTGATCCGCCACCCGCCTTGGACGGGCGTCGCGGTCGTCGCCGTGCCGCCGCTGTCGGATCCCGCGCCGGGCTCCGTCAGGCCGTACGATCCGATCGTCTCCCCACGCGCGTTGCCCGGGACGTACTTGCGCTTCAGCTCCTCCGACCCGAAGTCCATGATCGGCGCGGTGCCCAGCGACGTGTGCGCCGCCAGCCCGAGCGCCGTCGAGCCGCACGCCTTCGAGATCTCCTCGATGGCGAGAATGAACGACAGGCAGTCCGCGCCCGCGCCGCCGTAGTCCTCGGGAATCGGGATGCCGGTGAGCCCGAGCTCCGCCATCTTCTTGAAGTGCTCCATGCAGAAGGAGCCCTTCTCGTCGATCTCCTGCGCCTTCGGCGCCAGCACCTTTTCCGAGAAGTCGCGGACCGTGTCGCGGATCATCCGCTGCGTTTCGGTGAACTCGAAGGGGTCCGCGAGTTGCTCCGTCTCCACGAAGGGATTGTATCAGCCCCCCTTTCTTGCGCAAACAACCGGGGGCTGCTACGTTACGCCTCTCGTGACTCGGTTCGCGCGCCGGATGGACAAGGTCGAGGTGTCCGGCATCCGCCGCATCTTCGACCTCGCGCGCTCGATGACCGACGCGGCCGATCTCTCGCTCGGCCAGCCCGATTTCGAGGTGCCCGAAGCGGTCAAACGCGTCATGCACGCGGCGATCGAGGGCGGCAACAACAAGTACACGCTCACGCAGGGCACGCCCGAGCTGCGCGACGCGCTCGCCGCGGACATTGCCCGCGAAAGCGGCATGACGGACCCGCACGTCATGGTCACCGCGGGCTCCGCGGGCGCCCTCTTCCTCGCCCTCGCCGTCCTGATCGAAGAGGGAGACGAAGTTATCGTCCCGGATCCGTACTTCGTCCTCTATTGCCACCTCGTGAACTTTTTCGGGGCGAAGCCCGTCATCCTCGACACGTATCCCGACTTCCGCGTCCGCGCCGACAAGCTGGAAGCGCTCATCACGCCCAAGACGAAGGTCATTCTCTTCAACAACCCCGTCAATCCGACCGGCGTCGCACACACGAAGGACGAGGTCGCGGCGATCGCGGCCGTCGCGAAGAAGCACAAGGTTCTCCTCATCGGCGATGAGATCTACAACGCCTTCTCGTACGACTTCCCGCACGAGAGCGTGCTCAAGTACAACCACGACGCGATGCTCATCGGCGGCTTTTCCAAGACGTACGCCGTCACCGGATGGCGCCTCGGGTTTGCCGCGGGTCCTCGCGACATCCTCGACCAGATGGCCATGCTCCAGCAATTCACGTTCGTCTGCGCGAACGCGCCCGGCCAGGCGGCCGCCGTCGAGATGCTCAAGGTCGATACGGTGAGGATCATCGAGGAGTACCGCCGCAAGCGCGACCTCGTCTACAACGGGTTGCGCGAGCGGTTCGAGCTGGTCAAGCCGCAGGGAGCGTTCTACGTCTTCCCGAAGTGCCCGTGGGGGACCGACGAGGACTTCGTGCGAAAGGCGATCGAGAACAAAGTGCTGATCGTCCCGGGCGGCGCGGCGTCGAAGAAGCATTCGCACTTCCGCCTCTCGTTCGCGGCGCCGGACAAGACGCTCGAACGCGGCATCGAGATCCTCAACAAGATCGCGCGGAAGTGAGAGCGATCGGAGAGTATGCGCACATCTCCGAGGACATCGGTCGATTGCGATCTGGTCGAACAACACCGAGAGATCCGAGGAAACAGAGAGGATTCTCGGGGGGATCTGCAGCGCGCCTCGGTCACTGGTGAGAAACGAAGGTGTGCCGATTCCCGCGAGGCGGACTGGATGTTCCCGCCCAATGCCTTCTCGGTTTCCTCGGCTAGCTCGGTGTTGATTCCGGTGTTTCGCTCGTGAGCACGCGCAACTCGTCGGTGCACATCACGTTCCATTACCCGCGTGCTCTTCGCTCGGAGCTCTCGGGGCTGCAGGTCGGTTCGCTCCGCAATGCCGGGGGAGTGATCACTCTGTTGAGCGACAAGATTGACAAAGCCTTCATGGATCGCGCCCCGAAGCTGCGCGTCATCTCGCAGATGGCGGCGGGCGTCAACAACATCGATCTCGACGAGGCGAAGCGGCAAGGCATCGTCGTCACGAATACCCCCGACGTCCTCACCGACGCGACCGCCGATTGCGCGTTCGCCCTCATCCTCGCGTGCGCGCGCGGCGTCGTGAAGTGGGACCGCTGGGTTCGCGACGGCAGATTCAAAGGCTGGAAGCCGTTCTTCTATCTCGGGCACGACGTGGGCGGCGCGTCGCTCGGCATCGTGGGGAAGGGGAGGATCGGCGAGGCGGTTGCGAAGAGAGCGCGAGGCTTCGACATGAAGGTCGTCTTCGCAACGCGCAAAGGTGGCCTCGATCGCGTCCTCGCGTGCGACTTTATCTCGCTGCACTGCCCCCTGACTCTACAGACGCATTACCTGATCGGCCGACGCGAGCTGCGTCGCATGAAGCCGTCCGCGTATCTGATCAACACGGCGCGCGGACCGGTCGTCGACGAGACGGCGCTGGTCGAGGCGCTGAAGAAGGGCTGGATCGCCGGCGCGGGTCTCGACGTCTACGAGCGCGAACCCGTCGTGCATGCCGGCCTTCTCAAGCTCGACAACGTCGTCGTCCTTCCGCACATCGGTAGCGCGACGTGGAAGACGCGCGCGACTATGTTCAAGCTGGCGATCGAGAACCTGCGCGCGGTGCTCGCGGGGAAGCGCCCCGGCAGCAGGGTCGTGTGAGCCGGGCGCGCGAAACCGTCAGCGCAGAAGGTTCCGTTTCCTCTTCCGCGCCTTCTTCGCCGGCGGCTTGCTCACGATCGCCCGATAGCTCTCGTCGATCCACTTCTCGAGCAACCTGAGCTTCTTCGAGCCGTCGGAACTGAACGTCGCGGTGACCCAGCCGTTGTCGCCCACATGCAGGAAGGCCGGCTCCCTCGTGGCCAGCTTGGCCGCCTCCGGAAGCGACTCGCTGAGCTTGACCATCGCATCGCCCACGCCGATGAACACGAACGCCTTGCCCTGCGTCTTGACGGTGCGCTTTTCGAGCGCCGTCCCCTCGCAGGCCACGCCCTCCTGAACGTCCGGATATCGCAACGCGAACGTTCGCAGGGCCTGATTGGTCGTCGTCGTCAAGGCCGCGCATTGTATCCGCGCGAGCGGCTTTTCCCTCACGGGATGTCCTTTCCATTCCTTGCCGTCGCGAGCGTACGATGCCCTCATCGTGATCGATCCCACGGGCTCATCACCGTCGCGCGCTCGCCTTTACTTCCACCTCGCGCTGGCGACGATCTTCCTGCCGTGCGTCGGCACGCTCGTGAGCTGGCTTCTCGTCCTGCTTAACGTCTTGCGCGTGACGGCGGATCCCGAACACGCAAAGTGGGCGAGGCGTTTGCAGCAGCTTGTGATCGTCGACGTGCTCGTCATCGTCGCGTTCATGATGGGGATGCGCGCCCACTCGTCGAAACTCTCCGCACCCGCGGAAACGCACGCGAGCATCGGCGTCCTCCTCGACGAACTGTCCGGGAGCGGCTCGCTGAGCATTCGCGAGCTCGTGCCGGACATGCCCGCGGAGAAGGCAGGTCTTCAGGCGGGGGATCGGATCGTGGCCGTCGACGGCACTCCGGTGCTGGACCGCGAGGTCACCCTGAAGGACATGAGCGAGGGTCGGCCAGGAATCGCGCGCACCTTCACGATCGAGCGCGGGGGGTCGCGGCGTGACGTTGCGATCGTGCCGCGGACGATCGATCTGCGACGGCTGGAACTGTGGACCGTATGGTCCGTGCAGCCGTGGACCGCGTGGCACTTCGCGGTGGAGGCGCTGGACTACCTTCCGTTCGCGGCGATCGCGGGCTTCGCGTGGTTTCGCGCCCGGCGGCGCCGCACGACGGTCCCCGTCTGGCGCGGCGTCGTGCTGGCCGTCGTGGTCACGTTCGGCGCCTCGTTTGTGGCGAGCGTCGCGCTTGCGCTCATCCTGGGCGGCATGTCGTGGGGATGCGTGCTGATCATCCTCCTCATGCAGGCCGTTCTGCTGCTCGTGATGAGCGTCGTCGCGGAAAAGTGGAGCGGACCGGTCGCGCCTTCGATGGAGCCGGCCCCCCTCCTCTCGCCCGTCCGCGGCGGACTTCTGGGCGCCTACTATCTTCTGACCGGCTACCTGCGCGTCTTTATCCCGCTCTGGGCGATCGATGTCCTGGTCTTTGGCGGTCAGGCCATGGGACCGCAGACCCTCGACATGATGGCGGAGGCGAAACTCGGATTCGTCGGTGTCGCCCTCTTTGTTCTCAGCGTCGTCGTGCTCGTGCCGATCGCCGAGGAGATGCTCTTCCGCGGCGTGCTGCTCCCGCGTCTCGTCGTGTCGCACGGTCGTGCGTGGGCGATCGGAATCAGCGCCGCTGCCTTCGGCCTGCTCCACACGTCGTACTCGATCTACGCGGGACTCACCGTCTTCTACGGGGTTGTCCTGGCGTGGGCGCGGCTGCGCACCGGCGACCTCGCGGTGCCGATCATGATGCACATGCTTATCAACGGGGTGGCCTCGCTCTTCATGCTGGCGAGATGATCGTCAGCGTGATTGCGCGCCGGGCGACTCGCTCCCCCCGATCGCAACCTCCACCCCGCAGTACGGACACTCGATCGTCTGCTCGACGGAGCCCTCGGGGATCTCCAGCGTCTTGCCGCACGAGCAGGGGAGCGATTGGAGCGGCACGTGCTCGGAGGGCGGGAGCTTCATCGTCCGCAGCGCGGCGCCGATGAGCTGTCGCGCCACCTCCGCCTGCTTCTCGGGAACGGTGAGCAGGAGGGGGGGCGGCCGGCGTCGGCATCCCGATCGCGTAGTCCGCGGCGCCCTGGTTCTCGATCTCGCAGTCGACGCCATGGTCCACGAGGGCGATGCGGACGAAGTCCGCCTCCATCGGGAGCGTCGTAGTGTAGACGGCGATTCGTTGTGGCATGCGATCAGAGTATCGCGTGCTGCCTCGCTCCACCAGCAGGACACTACGGCATGAAGCGCGTTTCGGCGAATGACCTACTTGGACTGCGTCGCCCACCACTTCTGCCACGCGTCTGGCGACTCGCCGAGATCGCGAGCGGCCAGCACCTTCAGCGCCCTCCGCGCCGCTTTTCGAACATCGTCCCGCGCGTCAGAAAGATAGGGCGCGATCCGCGGCACCGCGTCGACCACGCCGAGCTTGCCGACGCATTCGATGATCGACCCCGCGACGTTCGACGGCTCCCGCGCCACCGCGTTCATGATGTCGGGCCATAACTTCTTCGCCCGCAGCTCGACCGCGTCGCGCGCCGCCTGCCAACGTGCGTACGAGTTGTCGCTCGTGAGCTGCGCCTTGATCTCGTCGATCGTCAGGGGTGCCGGCTTCGCCTTCGGCTCCGGCGCGACGGCGAGGTCCGTCGACTCGTTCGACTCGAGCTCCCCGGCCATGCCGCCGACCGAACGGTAGAACGGCAGGTAGCGATAGTAGACCTCGAGGATGAGCGTCGCCATCGCGGTGATGTAGACGCGGGAGTCGATCGAGATGTCCCACGCCCTGTCCATCCCGCGCAGGACGTCGCGCATCAGCCACGATCCCGACGCATGCCCCGCCTTCACCTGCCGCGTGACGAGCATGTCGCGGATCGTCGTGTTCCAGTCGCTCCATGTCTCGCCCTGCATCTGGAAGAGCGCGAGCGACTTGTAGTACCAGAAGTAGAAGCAGCCGTTCGGATCGCCGGCGGCGGGAATGTGGTCGTGCTCGGCCACGCGCGCGAGCATGCGGTCGAATCGCGTCCCTTCCGTGCGGCCGAGGACGAGGCGCCCGAACATCCCGGCGCCCGTCGAGCCAAGTGAGGCGGGATGGCGCTGAGGGGCGTCGCCGTTATAGCTGACGCTGCCGTCGTCGAGGGTGGCCCATTCGAGGAAGTGGGCGGCGCGCGCGAGCGTCGCGTCCGGCACGGCGAGACGCTGCTTGCGGGCGGAGACGAGCGCGAAGATCTGCCAGACCGACTGCGTCGTCTCGTAGCCGCGCTTCGCGCGCGGGTCGTAGTTCCATCCCCCCTCGCGGGTCTGCGAGCGGACGATGAAGTCGATGGCCTTGCCCAGCGGGCGCTTGAGGGCTTCGTCGCGCGTGAGTCCGTACGCTTCGGCCAGCGCGAGGGTGGGGACGCCGTGTTCGTACATCACGCCGACGAGGCGGCCGATGAGCGAGCCGTCGTGGTTCTGATGCGCGACGATGAAGTCGAGGCCGCGCTTGACGGTGCTCGCGTAGGTGCCCCCTTGGTGGGAGTAGCCGGCGCCGAGGAAGGCGAGGAGGGGAAGCGCGGTCATGGCGCTGCTGAAGGTTTCGCGAGCGTTCTCGTGCTGACCCCATGCGAGCGGACCGTCGGGGAATTTCTGGCGGCAGGCCGAGTCCTCGGGGCAGTCCTTGCGCGTGCCGAGACGCCAGGAGCCGTCGCGCTCCTGGTGTCGGGCGAGCCAGTCGAGCGCACGCTCCACGGCGGCTTCGCTCTCTTCGGAGCCACCGTATTGCGCCGCGGTTCCGGCACGCCCTTCGCCGCGGTTTCCATAAACCGTTCCCGCGGCGGCGGGGTTGGCGTGGGTGGACGGCGCCGTCTTCGCGGCGGGCTTGGCGACGGACGTGGGTGCGACTGGGGGAGCGATCGTCGGCATCGGCGCCGCCGACGGCGAGACGATCTTCTCAGGCTCGGGTTGCGGTTCGACTTTCTTCTCTTCCGTGGGTGCGGCGGGCGTGTCGGCATTCTGCGGCGTCGGCTCGCCCTTCTTCCCGGCGAGACCGATCTCGAAGGCGCGATCGCCGGAGCCGGGGGCCGCGATGGCGACGAACTGCAGGAGCAGGATGGCGATCACGATGTGGGCGAGGGCGGACGTCGAGAAGCTCAGGATGCGGTGCGCGATGTCGATGAGGCGCGGGATCCAGCCGCCGCGGCGTCGCGCATAGGCATCGGGTTGGGTGACGAGCACTCCGACGAGGACAGTCGGCTGATCCACTCATACACGACGCCGGGGAAGGGGGCACCGTCCCGGCAAATTGCGTCAGATAGATCTGTCAACCTGA
>CAYXVY010000111.1:0-12728 GCA_964468745.1 uncultured Planctomycetales bacterium
CTCGAGGTCTTCGCCGGAGTGAGCGAATTCCCCGTGCGCGTGAAGTGCGCATCGCTCGCGTGGCATACACTGAAGGCAGCCTTGGAAGGGGCGCACGACGCCATTTCAACAGAATAGTCCGACGTGCCCCCATGGGGCTCATTCACTACATATAGGAGACAGCACATGCCGAGACCCCCGAACTACCCGCCGGACGCCGTTCAGCCGATGCGCGACGAGCTCACGGTCGTCGGCTTCGAGCATCTCAACACGCCCGCCGACGTCGACACGGCGGTTCAAAGCACGAAGGGCGTCGTGATGTGCGTCATAAACTCGGTCTGCGGATGCGCGGCGGGCGCGGCGCGGCCGGGCATCGCTGCGGCGCTGCAGAACAGGGTGATCCCGGACAAGCTCGTGACGGTATTCGCGGGCATGGAACACGAAGCGGTCGCGCGCGTGCGCGAGTTGCACGCCCCGGCGCCCCCAAGCTCGCCGGCGATCGTGTTCTTCAAGGACGGCAAGCTCGCGGGCGTGATGGAGCGCGGTCACATTGAAGGACGCCCGCCGCAGGAGATCGCTCGCGATCTCGTCAGCGCTTTCGACAAATTCTGCACCAAGTCGGGCCCGTCGATCCCGCCGGACAAGTTCGCGGCGTTGGATTTCGCGAAGGTCTGCGGATCGAGCATCCCGCGATTCCAGGGATAACCATGTCACACGAAACTGAAATCACGCTGGAGCGCGACATCGACGCAATCCAGATTCCCTACGGGCAGAAGGTCCCCGTCAAGAAGGGGGACAAGCTCGTCGTCCACCAGGTGCTGGGCGGCAATTTCACGGTGGTCACCCCGCAGGGGATGATGGTGCGCGTCGATTCGAAGGACGTCGATGCGCTCGGCGAAGTCGGCCGCCAGGCGCAGAAGGACGCGCAGAAGGACATGGCGTCGTCGCCGATGCCGGAGATCCCGAAGGACATGCCGGCAGATCAGGCGGGGGTCGTTAAGCAGGTATGGGACCAGCTGAGGACCTGCTACGACCCGGAGATCCCGGTCAACATCGTCGAACTCGGCCTGATCTATGAGATGCAGGTGCTGAGGCTTCCGGCCGAGGGGTTCGGCATTGACGTGAAGCTGACGCTCACCGCGCCCGGCTGCGGCATGGGCCCGGTGCTGCAGTCGGACGCGAAGATGAAACTCGAGGCCATCCCTGGCGTGAAGGCGGTGAACGTCGAAGTGGTGTTCGATCCGCCGTGGGACCCGTCGCGCATGACGGAGGCGGCGCGGCTGCAACTCGGAATGCTCTAGCCCATCATCCGGGCAAGCCACAGGAAGTACGGCGCCACGAGCGAGATGAAGAGCGCCCCAAGCATGACGCCTACAATGACGATCGCAGCGGGCTCGACGAACCACGACACGTCCGCGATCGCGCGCTCCGCCGCCGCGCGCGCGTCCTCCATCGACCATCCCAGCTGCCCGGCCAGATTCTGCGTGCGTTCCGCGTGAACGAGCCGTCGGGCGATTGCGGCGGGCAGATCCTCGAGCGCCTTCAATGCCTCCTCGAGCGGCCGGCCATCGCTCAGCAGCCTTGCAACGTCACCCGCGGCACGCGCCCAGCGCAGGCAGCCAGAGGCCACCGCCGCCGCCGGCAGCGCCGTAACCATTGGCGTCCCCGCCTCAATCAGGATGCGCAGCGTCGACGTCAGACGCAACACCGCGAGGCGCGTCAGCACGCGTCCCGCGAACGGCAACCGCCACGCCGCGCGTTCGCCCGATGACGACCGTCGCATCCAGACGATGCAGGCGAACAGTCCGCCGAGCACGAGCGCGACCAGGGACAACGGGCGAACGATGGACGAGGTCCAGGCCTCGAAGATCGAAAGGACGACGGGGACCGGGACATCGAGCTGCCGGTACAGGTCGCGGTACAGCGGCACCGTCAACGCGGACAGCACGCCGATCATTCCGATGCCCGTGAAGAGCGCGATGATCGGGTACGTGAGCGCGCTCAACGCGGCTCGCACGAGCGCACGCACCGTTGCGGCATGCGCGGCCGCAGCGCCGAGCACCCACGGCAGATTGCCCGCGGCGATCCCGGCGCGCACCATGGCGCGATACTCCGGCGGAAATTCGCGCTCCCCCTCCATCGCCGCCTCAAGCGATTTCCCCTCTCGCACTCCGCGCTCGACACGACCCACGGCCTCCCGCAGCGCGCCGCGTTCCACCTCCGCGGCGACCGCCGCGAGCGCTAGGGGCAGCGGTACGCCTGTCCGCGTCAGTTCCGCAAGACTCGCGTTGAAGAAAGAGAACGCGTCCGCGTCTCCGAACGCCGGTCGCGGAGGCACGGAGGCCACGGGGAACATCGACACCACCTCGACGCCCGACGCGCGCAGGCGCTCCGCGGCTTCGACGAGGCCCGCCGCCTCGATCTCGCCGATGCTCGATTTCCCCTGCCGGTCGCTGCCCGTGTACGCGAACATCACCACCGCGGACCTCCCGCGAGCGAACGCAGGCTCATGATGATCGGTTGGAAAACGAGCGCCCATGTCCCCAGCATCAGCAGACCGTTCAACAGCACGAACAGCGGTACCACCAGCCGGGTTGCGAGATGCGACGCGTACGCGGCCCGCGTCTCGTAGAAGGAGGCCGCCTGCACGAGACTGTCGCCGAGCGCCCCGGATGCCTCGCCATTGCGCGCGAACCACGCGAACTCGCCGGGCAGACTGAGGCTCGCTGCCGCATCGCTGAAGCGGGCTCCCTCCCGCACCGCGCGGGCCAGCTCGACGAACTTCCGCCGCAAGACGCCGTTCAATTCGAGTCCCGCCGTGGCGTCGAGCGCCTCAGGCAGAGCGGCGCCGCGTCGAAGCATCATTCCCAGAGTGAACGTGAATTGCTGCATCGACGCATTGACGATCTGGCGACGGACGACCGGCACGGCCAGCGCCAGACGGTCCGTCACGGGTCGCAGCCAGCGGATCGACGACCGCCCGAAATAGACAGACGATCCTCCGACGTAGACGAGCGCGACGAGGCCGAATGAAGCGAAAAGCACCGCGTGACGGCCGGCGTGCACGGCCCACCACAGCCCCGATGGCCAGGGCAGGCCCAGCTGCGCGCCAATCGTCTGGAAGCGCGGCAGCACCTCGATGGCCAGTCCCTGGATCGCAAGATAGATCACGACCGATAGAACGACCGGGTAGATGAACGCGTACACCGTCCGATTGTGGAACTCGACCACGCGACGGTATCCGCGCGCGAGCTCCTCGAAAAAGCCGGCGAGATTTCCGCTGCGCTCGCCGGCCTGCGCCATGTTCCGAACCAGCGCGGGAAGCGAGCCGCGGCATACCTCGAGCGCGTCTCCCAGCGTTTGCCCCTCTTCGAGCCGCTGCGCCGCGTGCTCGAGGCGCATGCCGAGCACCCCGCGAACGTCGCGTGCGACCATGCGCAGTCCCGTGTGCAGCGGGAGATTCTGCCGCGACAGCGCCGCGAGATGCTCCACGAGCGTGTAGACGCGCATCTGCCGCCGCGTTACCAGGAGGTACGCGAGGAACAGCACGACAACGAACAGGACGTCGATGATAAGAAGCAGGAAGATCATCATCCCGCCAATCGCTTCTGGATCTCGATGAGCGGAAGCATCATCGCCATGACGTAGAAGAAGACGATGTTGCCGAGAACGAGGATCGACAGGGGCGTCAGCATGACGAGCAGCGTCTCGTAGTCGCGCTCCAGTTCCGTGCCGTACAGCTCGCCGAAGGTCTTCAGCACGCCCGGCACGTCGCTGCGCTGCTCGCCGAGGGACACGGCCCACGCGAGCGTGCGCGGAAACAAGTCGTCGTAGAAGAGCGCCTCCGACAGCGACGCCCCTTCGGCCACACGTTCACCGAGGCGGCGCAACGCGCCGCGAAAGCTCGAGTTGCGAGCGGCGCGCGCGGTGGCGGCAATGGCCTCGGGGAGGACTGTCCCCGCGCCGAGCTGGAGCGCAAGGACGGAACACGACAGAGTGAGCTCGCGGGCACGCTGCACGCGGCCGAGCAGCGGCACCCAGAATACCAGCGGCGTGCGCACGATGCCGTAGACCGCGCCCCAGCCCAGCCCCGCCGCGAGCACCACCAGCGCGATCGGGACGACCGCGTTGCCGACGCTCCCTTCCGTCAACCCGAGCGCCCACTCGGTGAGAAGCGGCAGGTCGCGCATATGCATCTGCTCGAAGAACGCACGCATGCTGGGCGCCGTGACCGACAAAGCCGCCAACGTGCCCGCCGCCACAACGACGCCCACGATGAGGTACAGCAGGATCCGACGCAGGCCACGACCGAGTCTCGCTCGCAGCGCGCGCTCGGCAGCCACCATCTGGAGCATGGGCGCCAGCTTTCCGCCCTTGACCCCCGCGGCCACGAGCGCGCAATACTCCGGAGGAAATGCGCTCGGACTTGCCTCCATCGCCTCGTGCAGCGGCCGGCCGTCCCGCGCCAGCACCGCCGCCTGCGCGGCTCCACGAGACAGCAGCGCGCAGTCGACCTGCTCTGCAGTCTCGACGAGCGCGTCGCCGACGGGCACGCCGCGCTCGATCGCCGACGCCAGCAACCGGTTGAATTCCGAGAATTCCGCCGCGTTCACGGATGCCACTCCCTAGCCTCCCCTCGGTCAGACGCTACCGCCCACTCTACGTCACGCCGTATACTTCGGCTACGAATGCTCGACGAACAACTTCGCACGACCCTCGCGCTACCCGAAGACCAGGGCCCTGTCGGCAAAGCGGTCGCGTTGCTCCTCGGCGATGCCGCGCGGGCCGGCGTCAGCGACGTCCACCTCAATCCGACCCCGGACGGCCTTGACGTCCTGTACCGCATAGACGGCGTGCTCCAGCGAATCGTTACGCTCCCCGCGGATTCGCGGGAACGCGTCGTCGGCCGGGTGAAAGTGCTCTCGGGGCTGCTGACGTATCGCCGCGACATCGCGCAGGACGGCCAGATCCCCGCGAAGGACGCGGACCTGCCGACCGACGTCCGCGTCTCCATCTTCCCCACCATCAACGGGGAAAAGGCGGTGCTGCGATTCTTTCTGCACGGGCTCGAGAAATTCGAGCTCGACGCGATCGGCCTCGATCCCGCGCTCACCGCGCAACTGCGCACCGCGATCCGTCGTACGGAAGGGGTCGTGCTGCTGACCGGACCGAGCGGCAGCGGCAAGACAACGACCATCTACGCCCTCCTGCACGAGCTTCGCGGCTCGCGGCACATCGTCACGATCGAAGACCCTGTGGAGCACGCGATCGCCGGAATCACGCAGACGCAGGTGAACCCGAACGCCGGGGTCACGTTCGGCTATTCACTGCGCGCGCTACTGCGGCAGGATCCCGAGGTCATCATGGTCGGCGAAATCCGCGACCGCGAAACGGCGCGCGTCGCGATGGAGGCGGGGCTCACAGGCCACCTCGTCATCAGCACCGTGCACGCGGGTACGTCGGTCGGCGTCGTGACGCGCCTTCTCGAGATGGGCATCGAGCCGCACGTGCTGACCGCATCGCTCTCGAGCATCCTCGCGCAGCGCCTGCTCCGCCGCCGGTGCGCCGATTGCGATGCCCGAGGCTGCGAGAAGTGCGCGCGCACAGGCTATCGCGGCCGCCAAGTCATCGGCGAGATGCTCACGCTCGACGAACCGCTGCGCCGCGCGATCTCGACCGGCGCCGACGCCCCCGCGCTGTCGAAGCTCGCGCTGGCCTCCGGACTCAAGCCACTTCGCGAAGCCGCGGATCGCCTGCTGGCCTCCGGGCAAACCACTCAGGGCGAAATGGCCCGGGTTTTCGGCTAACGCGTCAGCGCGCGCTTCCGGAAGGAGCGCACAGCCGCCGCATGAACCCCCACGAGCCACGCGACGAGCGTGATCGAGACCGCCACGATCCACACCGGGCTGAGAAATGCGGCACAGAGGATCAGCACCGGCGTGGCCGCGAGGGTGAAGAACGTGGCCCCGACCGCGGTCATCGTTGCGCTCCGGCTTCGGGCCGACAGGAACACCCCCACGGGCACGATCGTCGCAGGGATGCACGCGGCGGCCCAGGCGATGCGCGGAAAGATCTCCCAATGTGAGCGCCCCCACTCATTCGCAGCCAGCGCCACGACGAGATGCGCCAGCGGGAGCGCCAGGAAGTACGCCGACTGCCTCACCACGCGCACGATCTTGGCGCCGACGATCTCGCGCGGCTCGATATCCGCCGCAAGCAGCACCTCGAGCGCTCCGCTGCGCCGGTCTGCAACGACCGACTGCGCGCTCAGCAGCGCCGTGAGCAACAGCCCGCCGAACAGGCCGATCGCCGCAATTGCGATCTGCGGCTCGGAGCGCACCAGGTGATTTCGATACTCGATCGCGGTCCCGACGCTGAAGGCGATCCAGAAGAGCACCCACGCCACCCACGTGACGCGAAACTGGTCCGTCAGCCTGCCTTCGTACGCCATCATCGGATTGTCCCAGCGCCCGCGCAGCGCGAAGAGAGCGCGCAACGGACGCGACTCCGCCACGATTGCAAGCAACCGCACGATCGGATTGCGACCGACGCGCGGACGCGCGCCCGAATCAAGCACGGATCGACGCAGGAAGAACGCGCCCACCGCGACGCTTGCGATCAGCGCAACGGCGCCCACGGCCAGGGACGCCGCAGCCGCATTCCAATCGGGACCGGGCACGGCCAGCTCCCGCCGCAGCAGTTTCAGCGGAAGAAACATGTGCAGCCACAGAGGCGTCGCGCGCATCTCGGTCGCGCCGATCAGCACAGCGGCGGAGAGCACCGTCAGATTCATGATCGTGAAGAAGCGGTCGACCATGGACGCGAAGAGCACGGCCAGCGCCGCGATGAACATCAGCTGGCCGAGCACGATGAGATGCGTACTCAGGATCTCCCGTCCTCCCACGCCTCCGAGCGCCATGACGGCGGTGAGCACGGGCACGCCGGCGACGAGCAGGATCGCGATCGCCGCCAGCTCGCTCAGCGCCTTGCCCAGCAGGATCTCGAACGACGACAGCCGCGAGATCACGAGCAGCTCCAGCGCACCGCTCTCCTTCTCGCGCGCGATGGTTCGCGCGAACACCACCGCGCCGAGAAACGACGCCAGCAGGAATGTGACCCACATCAGCCGCGAGTGGAACGCCCACGCGTACGAGGCGAACGCCGCACTGTCGACGCGCCCGCCCATCGACAGTGGCCACAGCGCCAATCCCGCCACGAGCAACACGAGCGCGTACCCGCACCTCAGCGCAAAGCCGCGCCTCTCGCGCCACGCAACGACCCATTCCCTGCGCATGATCGCGATCACGGCGCCGACCTCTTCGTCAGGCTCATGAAGACATCTTCGAGATCCGGCTCCTCTTCGGCCAACCCCAGAAGCGTCAGCCCCCGCTCGTTCACCGCGCGCACGATGAATGAGTAGTCCGTGACACCGTCCTTCAGCCGCACCCGCAGCCACGAGTCGTCCTCGATCACCTTGTCCACCTCCGCGACCGCCCGCAGCGTCACGGCCAGCGACGCCTGGTCCCGCCCGACCTTCACGGACACTTCGCGCCCGCGCCTCATTTTCGACGCGACTTCCGCTATCGCACCCGAGTACAGAACCTTGCCCTTGTCCACGATGACGAGCTTGTTGCAGAACTGATCGAGCTCCATAAGGATGTGCGAGGAGACGATGATCGTCTTACCCATCCCGCGCATCGCTTTGAGCAATTCGCGGATCTCTATGCGCGCCCGCGGGTCGAGATTCGACGCGGGCTCGTCGAGGAGCAGGATCCTGGGATCGTGAATGAGAATTCGCGCGAGACCCAGGCGCTGCTGCATCCCCCGCGAAAGCGCGCCGACGAGACTGTCGCGCACGCCGCCCAGATCCATCAGCTCCACGAGCGATTTCACCCGCTCCGGGCAATCGGCGGCCTTGACGCGATACGCCCCCGCGAAGAACTCCAGATACTCGCGAACCGTCAGGTCCTCGTAGATGCCGGAGACGTCCGGCATGTATCCCATGAGGCGACGGATGCTCGGAGCCTGGAAGCGGCCGTCGAATCCGAAGATGCGCGCATAGCCCGCCGTCGGCTTGAGAAGCGTGGCGAGAATCCGGAGGAGCGTCGTCTTCCCTGCGCCGTTGGGGCCGATGAGCGCGACGGCGTCCCCCTCGTCCACAGCCAGCGACACGTTGTCGAGCGCCCGCGCACCGTGACCATATTCCTTCGTCAATCCGACGACCTCGACGGCATGCCCGCTCATCGGATCACCGCGCGAACGATCCCCTGGACATTGCGCTCCGGCGACGCGTCGATCGCCACGCCGCGCACCTCCGAGTGCCGACCGACGAATACCATCGAGCCGCGAGTCAGCTCTGCGCTCAGATCGACGAATCTCTGCCGGACCCGCTTAGGCGCCCATCGTCCGAGCCTCTCGTCCTTCCATTGCGCGCGGATTCGCTCCTCAAACGTGAGCGCGACACCCATGCCTATCGCCGGCACGCGCTCCCAGTACGACCACGCCAGGATTCCGGGATTCTCGTTCACCTTGAGTTGCGCCAGGCGATGCACGAATTGCCCGAAGTCGATCGCCTCCGTCGATGTGAGATCGACGGAGACGCGAGCCCCCGTACCGACGTCGGGCACGTCGCGCACGCTGTCACGGGCCACGAGGATGCACCCCGAGAGCGAGGGGCCATCGTTTTCGATCACGATGAGCGCCGGATTCTCCGCGTCGCGACGGCAGCGAACGGTAGGCTTGTCGACGCGCACGGCCGCCACGCTCTGCATCGTGAGCGCCGGCATCGGGAGCCGCATCACGCCCTCGCGGCACTCCGGAACCGGCATCGCGGCGGCGACAAGCTCCGACGGAACCTGGGTGATGACGGAGGTGGACGCGCCATCGGAAAAGCGCATCTCGTACGTCCGGCCGACGTCGGCCTGGAATCGCGTGAACGATTGCACCAGCGCGGCGCCCGCCGTGTGATCCTCGAATGAGATCACGTGCAGGCGCGGGGCGGCTGGCGAGAAGCGAGTGCGCACGATTCCAAAGACGCCGGTGAAGATCACGACGCATCCGGCGAAGTGCAACCACGCGCGGCCGAATCCCCGGCGCCGGCCCCAGAGCCAGCCGCCTGGCCCGATGCACAGGAGGTACGCAATGCTTCCCAGAAGACTGATGAGAAGACCCCAGCCGTTGATATCAAGAGCGAACACGCCGATACGCTCCATGAAACTCATCGTGGTGACCGCAGTCGCGTCGCGTTCCTGCTCGTCAATCCGGCGATTCTCGAGGATGTCGCTCCATAGCCGCACCCAAGCGACATCCGGAGCGCGGTCGCCCGACGCGATCCGCAGGAAAATGACCTCGCCGCGGCCCCGTGCCGCACGCACGCCCAGAGGCTGACCGGCGACGTGTGCGAATTCGCCCCCCGCCTTCGCTCTCACCGACGCCATGGGCACGGTCACCGGCTCGCCCGCGTCATCGTGCAACTCGACCGCCTCCACCCCCGTCACCTCGACGGGCAGGAGAGGCGCGATGTCGCTGCCCCTCCAATCCTGCGCAATCGGCCCGCTCGAGATGATCAGGCGCCCGCCGAGTTCGATCCACTGGGCAATCGCATCGACCTGGCGGTGCGTCAATTCAAACGGACGCGACATGAGGATCGTGTCGAACGCCAGCAGCGGGGCGATCGCGTGCGGAAAATTCTCGTCGTTGCCCCGCATCTGCCGGATGCCGTAATCGCTTTCCACCTCGCGGAGTGATGGGACAGCATCATTCAAGACAAGGAACTGTCGCACCCCCGCGTCCGTGAACTTCAGCGGCAACAATCGCGACGCGACGACGACGCCGGCACGATTCTCCAGCTCCACGGAGACTTCCTCTTCCATTCCGGTCGCGAAGAACTCCGTGGTGAATCGGCGATCGGTGGGCGCCACGAGCGCTACGTCGTACGCGTAGACTCGCGTATCGCTCATCCGCCCGTGCACCTTGATCCGAAGGCAACCGTCGAACGGTTCCTTGACGGTTTTCAATCGGACGAACACCGGCGCCCACGCGTCGGCGAATGCAGAGCCGCGATAGCCCGCCTCCGCGATCATCGTCGGCGTCTCCTGCGCGGCCAGAGCAGTGAGAAGCGCGAGCGCGAACGTCATGCCGCCATTCTCCCGAGGAACGAGAAATAGGGCGAGGCGATGGACACGAACACGCCCACGAGCAGCGCGCCCGTCGCGGCGATCGCCGCCGGGCGAAGCAGCATGCCCACGTCTCCTGCAGCCGTCACCGTGCCCTCTTCGATCACGTCCACGAGCGCATCAAGCTCATCGGCCAGACGGCCGCCCGATTCGCCCCCCGCAACCTGGGCGGCGACGTACGACGGAACAAAGCTCGTCACTTTCAGCGCATCGGCCAGTGACCCGCCTTCGGCGAGGCGCGCACGCATCGCCTCGGCATCGCGACGCAGAATCGCGCTGCCGGACGCGACGACCGCCACCGGCAGCGACGCGATCGCCGGAGTCCCGGCGCGAACGAAGACTGCGAGACACTGCAGGAATCGCACGAGCCGCACGTCGCTCGACAAGCGGCCGATCAGCGGAACGCGCGCTAGAGCGCCCTCGCCGGCCGGCGACGAGCGCACCCAGAATCGCAGGCCGGCCAGCATCGCGGCCAGACACAGCACGCAGGCCAGCGGCACATACACGGATTGCGTCAGGATTCGCGCGACCGCAATTCCCGCCGGTGGCGTCATGCCGAACATGCGGTACATGCGCTCGTAATGCGGCACGCAGATCAGCGCGAAGGCCGCCGCGGACACCACGGCGAGGATCATGACGAGCGCCGGATACGCAAGCGCCTGGGCGATGGCGCGCCGCACGCGACACACTCCCTCCGCGTTTCGCGCGACCGCCATCAGCGAGCGTGCGAGATCGCCCGACGCGAGGCCGGACGTCACCATCGCGGCATACGCCGGCGGGAATTCCCGTTCGGCCGTGATCGCGTCGCTCAACGTCTTGCCGTCGCGCAGGGCGGCTGAGACACGCCCAATCGCCGACCGGAACGATCCCGCAGACATGCCACGAGCGATCTCGGCGACGGATCGCTCGATGGGAATCCCCGCCGCGACCATCTCCGCGAGCTGTCGGTTGAAGAGCGAAAACTGATCGATGTCCGCCGAAGGCTTTACGAGCGGCCTATCCACGCGACGCATCGACGACACCGCGTGCCCCTCCTGCCAGAGCCGCTCCGAGGCCTCTCCAAGACTCGACGCGATCACGCGCCCGGCAACGCGCGCGCCATGCTCGTCAGTCGCCTCATATTCAAACGTCGCCATCATTCCTCCCGCCACCGAGGCGTTCCGCCGAGTTCGAGGATCACCGTCCGCCCGCGCAGGGTCGCACGCATGGACTTCGGGTCCGCCCGTACGACGATTTCACCCAGATCATGCGCGCGGCGCAATGTCCCCTCGAAATGCGGATCTCTGGCCGCGCCTCCCTGCGCCCAGCGTATCGCACCGCGGCATGCGGTCAACGCGGCTTCGTCCATGTCGCATCGCCGTACCGTCCGTTGCACGATCATGAAGCGCTGTATCGCCACGGTGAGCAGCATGCCCGTCACGACAATGAGCATGATGACAGCAATGAGCGCCACGCCGCGATCGCGTCTCATCGTGCCCTCCCCGCGAGCGCCACCCGCGTGGAGATCAGCGGCGCATACGCGGACAGCCGGTTCTCGCGACGCAGTTCGAGATCGATCGACACCATCCCACCCGTGTCCGTCAGAACAATGCGGTCGATGAAGTCGAACCACGCGCGCCCGTCGTCCGTCGTCGCATCGCCCGTGGCAGTGTCGAAACGATACGTTCGCATCCGTCCGTCCGCGAAGGCGACCGCGACTGACGCGGCGGCAACCTGCACGTTTGACGCACTGCGCAGATCGCGCCGAAACTCGTACAGGAATCGCGACGCAGAATCGAGCCGGTCGAGCGCGATGTCCGCGCGATAGTACACCGTGTGGAAGCGCACGATGATGAGCGTGACGGATCCCATCACGATCCCCAGGATCACGATCCACGCGAGCGCCTCGAGCAGCACGATGCCGCGTCTCATGGCGCCCTCCTGAACCACGTATCCATCTCCGCCGTGCGAGCGTGCCTTCCACACCGCCACGTCACGACGACTTGCGCACGAAGCAGCGAAAGATCCTCGGCGTCGCGCGTCACGATCAGGTTGCACACCCCCGCCGGCAGCTGCGCGAGGGCCGTCGAGTCCTGCAGCAGCCTGGCCGTGCCCGGAGACGCGTCGAAGCCACGCGCCTCCAGCGCCTCGATTTCGCCGGTCGCCAGCTGCAGCGCGACCTTCTCCTCGAAGAGCTCGCGCACGTTCCGCGCGTGCGCGGCCAGCGTGACCGCCGTCGTTCCCACGACCATACCCAGCAGCGCGATCGCGACCAGGAGTTCCACAAGCGAGAAGCCTCGACGACTCACATCGTTCCCACTTTCTCGAGCACTTTCACGATGGGCTCGAACGCCGCGTAGCAGACGCCCAACACGACGGCACCCACGGCGACGATGAGCGCGGGCAGGGCGGTCCGCATCGCAATCTGATGCGAGAAGCGCATCCGTGTCTCGAAGTAATCCGCCGCGAGCAGCATCCGCTCGGGCAGCATCTCACCTTCCTGGACAAACCACAGAAAGTCGCGCGGCAGCAGTCCCGTCGCTTGGAACGCGTTCGCGGCCGGCACACCCTCGTCGAGCCTGCGGGCCAGCCCGG
>CAYXVY010000112.1:0-4576 GCA_964468745.1 uncultured Planctomycetales bacterium
CCGGCGCGGAGCAGCAGGGCGCTGGCGTCCTCCGGCGCGTCCTTCACGCGGTCGCTCGCGAGCGCGTACGCCTTCGATAGCACGACCCCGCGCGCCATGCGACGCATGCGGTGGTCGCCGCGGACGAATTCCGCGGAGAGATCCGACAGAAGCTCGGGATGCGACGGGCGCACTTTGTCGCTGAATCGGTCGAGCGGCTCGACGAATCCGCGCCCCATGAAGTGCGCCCATAAGCGGTTGATGGCGGCGCGCGCGAATTGCGCGTTCGGTGCGTCGACGAGCAGTCGGGCCAGCGCGTCGCCCGGCTTTTCATCCTTGCCGGGCGTCCGGCCGTCGAGGAAGCGCGGCGCCACGTCGGTCTTCTTGTCGTCGCCGACCGGCATCTGCGCCATCGCGTTTTCCTGGATGATCTTGGTCTTGAGCCCATCGAACGTCTGACGTGTCTTCGGCTTGATGCCCGCGAAGAACGCGGTGAGCCCCCAGAAGTCCTCCTGTGTATAGCGGTCGCTCGGATGATCGTGGCACTGCGCGCACTGGATCTGCACTCCGAGGAAAACGCGCGCCGTGCGGATCGCGAGTTCGGTCGGCGGTTCCTTCGGGTCGAGGTACTTCGTGAGGAAATTGAGTTCCGGCTTGTCCGCCCGCTCGCCGCGCGAACCGACGAGCGCGGACGCGAACGCGTCGTACGGTGCGTCGTCGAGGTATGCCTTCTTGAGCCAGCCCGAGAAGCCGGGAAAGTCGACCTTGAAAGGATCCGCCTGGTCGAAACGGAAGTTGAAAAGAAGCCGGATCCAGCGATCCGTGAAGTACTCGGCGGCTTCGTCGGAGGCGAGCCAGCGGTCGACGAGCTTCTGTTTGCGGTCCGCTGATTTGTCCGCAAGGTAATCGCGGATCTCCTCGGGCTTCGGCAGGCGGCCCAAGAGGTCGAGCGCTAACCGTCGAACGTAGACGCCGTCCTCCGCGGGCTTCGCCGGCTTCACGCCGAGATCGGCCCAGCGCGCTGCGAGATGCCTGTCGATGAGCGCCGCGACGGGATCCGTGTCGGTCGTCTCCTGCGGCTGCGCAAGGCCGGCGCAGAGCAGCCCGGCCGCGAGCGTGAGCGTCATCATTCTCATAGAAGGAGACTACTCCGTAGCAGGGGGCGAGGTTTCGCTAATCGGATCCGAACGGTCCTGCGACGTCTGCCGTGCGCATCTCGCATTTCCAGAGCGCCTCGAGCGCGGCATCCTGGATCTCGCGCGGCAGGCTCAGGACCAGCGCGACCGATGTTCCCTTGCGAAGCGCCAGATTGATCGCGCCGGCGTCCGCGGCCAGCGCCGGTACGATCTTGAACGCGGCGGCCTGGAACTCGATCGCGTCCGCCTCCGTGTCCCACGATGTTGCCCATATCACCAGCGGCTTGCGCTCGCCGATCTCGTAGTAGAGCAGGAGGTCACCGCCCCAGCCGGGGCCGACCTTGCTCGTATCGTCCTTGATGTGCGTTTCGACGACGATCGACGCTCCCAGTTCGCCGAGTACGGAGCTCCAGATACGCACGTATCCCTTCGCGACTAGAAAGTCGTGCACCGATCTCGGATCAATCGTTGCAGGGCGCTCATCTGCGACGTACTTCTCGGGATGCAGGATTTGCTCCGTCGATCGAGGCAGGCGCCCGTACACCTTGTCGACCGCGGCCATTCCTCCTTTCGCGCGGATCGCCTCCATGAAGATTCCGCCGCGACGGTACGGGAAGTCCGCGGCGCGGACGAAGATGCGCGGCACGGCCATGCTTGCGAATTTGCTCGTCTCGCGCTCCCACTTGTCGGCGCGCGCGACGAGACTGTCAAGATGCCGGTCTCCGTGCTTCTCGTCGAGTTTCTTTGACGCCCAGAAGAGCTGCTTCGTCATGTCGGCGTCGCCCTGCCGCACCGCCGCGAGGGCCATTTGGGAGTCGAAGAGCGGGCCGATTGATTTCGCGGCCTCGGCGGCCGCGTGTCGCTGGTCGGCAAGCGCCACGGTGAGGCGGAAGGCGAGTTCGTCCTCGCCGAGCTTCGTGTTGATGAGAGCGACCGCGTCCTTGCGCGAATATGCCTGTGCGCCCTGCATCGCGTACGCGCTGATTGCGAGATCCAGGCGCACGCGGCCGCCGATCAGGCCGAGCGCCTTCAGCGCCCGCTCGCATCCCGCGAGGTCTTCGCCGTAGATCTGCTTGGCGCCGTCGACCGCAGCCGTCGCGCATTCCTTGCGAGTTCCCTCGACGACATCGACCGGCGACGAGAACTTCGAGCCGCGGATCTCCTCGACACGAGCGGCCGCGCGGTCGCGACGCGCCGAGAGGGGATCGTCCGAAGGCTGCAGGAGGACGAGCGCGAAGAGGAACAGCATCATGAGGTTATACGCTGCCCGCCTTCGCCGTGGCTCGCAGTTCCGGACGATACTGCGCGGCGGCCTGATCAGTCGCGTGCGGAACGCGCGCGACTCATTTTCTGTCCGGGTTGTATTCCTTCTCGATCATGTCGCCGACCAGTCGCAGCACGCGCAGGACATCCTCGTCCTTCGCGCCGGCGGGCAGCGCCGTAAACCCCTTTGTCTCATCGTTCTGCTGCTCGTACGTCGCTTCTCCGAGTGCGAGCTTCTGCTGTTTCTCGCCGGGCACGCGAGCCTTGAGCGCTCCGACGGATTCGCGCAGGCGCCTGTACGCCTTGCCGGCGTCCGCTTTCTTGGCGAAAGCCTCGATGAGGTCGGCGTGCGACTGCTTCCACGCGTTGAAGAGCATCCAGAGCGGGACGTCGCTCGGCGGTTTCGTCGGCTCGGGCGGAGGCTTAGTCGTGTCGCCCGGCGCCGGAGGTGTTGCGGTCGTCCCACCGGGCGTCTTGTCGGGCTTGGGGGATTTGGCGACAATCGTCACGGCGGACGGCGAGAATCCGCTCCGCAGCTTCTGTTGATTCATGTCGAGATTACCGGCATAGGAGCCGCCGAAGCGACCCCATTCGACGGCACTCTTCACGTCGCGATACCAGTCGAGGATCGGTTGCAGTTCGGATTTCTTCGGTTCTTCAATCAGCTCTTGCATGAGCGTGATCGCGTCCACGAGCTGTCCCGCGGTGATTGATGCGCTGTACGTGTTGGCGGGGGCTTTGGTGAAGTGGCGCAGCTGGGTGTGAAGGCTCGTGAGGCGCGCATGTGCGGTGGCGTACGCGTCGACCGGATTCGACGTGTCGGTCATGAAGCCCGGGGTGCTTCCTCCGATCGACAACGGCGGCACGTCGTCGATGTCCGCCGCGCCGCATGCGGCGACAAAGAACGGTAGAATGATCGCAATCGATCTGCGCATGGGCGCAGTATAAGCCGGGAGAGTCTCCGAATGCTCCTATTGATCGCCGACGACGTGCCGCGCAAGTCGGTGCCGCTCGTCACGTGGCTCATCATCGCCGGCAACGTTGCTGCGTTCTTCCTTTACGCGCTGAAGCCGGGCTACGGCGAGTTCGTGTCGGCGCACGGCTTCGTCCCGGCGCGCTGGACATGGGACCAGCTTTTCAGCTCGATGTTCCTGCACGCGGACCTGCTGCATCTCGCGGGGAACATGCTCTTCCTCGGCGTGCTGGGGGACAACGTCGAGGACCGGTACGGGCATCTCACGTACGCGCTGTTCTATGTGCTCAGCGGCATCGCGGCGGCCTTCGCGCATTTCATCTTCTCGGCGGCGTCGCAAATCCCCTGCATTGGGGCGTCCGGCGCGGTCAGCGGCGTGCTCGGCGCGTTTCTCGTCCTCTTCCCGTTTCACCAGATCAAGGTGCTCTTCTTCGTGATTCCGATGAAGCTGCCGGCGTTTGTCGTTATCGGGCTGTGGGTGGGCACCCAGTGGTTGCTCAAGATGCGCATGGATGAAGGCGAACCGATGAGTGTCGCGGTCTGGGCTCATCTCGGCGGCTTCGCGTTCGGTTTCGCGGTGACGCTCATCCTTCGCATGACCGCGAAGAAGCGCAAGAGCGCGTAGTCTACTTCCTTCTGTCTCCCGTCTCCTGTATTCTGCCTCCTTCCATATGCACAGCCGACTCGCCGCCGCCGTCGCACGTCTGAAAAGTCCCCGACTCTTCGTCATCGGCGACCTCATTCTCGACCGCTATGTATGGGGAGCGGTGCATCGAATCTCGCCCGAGGCGCCCGTTCAGATTCTCGACGCGGGGCGTGACGAGCTGCGCGTGGGTGGCGCCGCGAATGTCGCGCATAACCTGGCTGTCCTCGGCGCGCGGGCATCGTGCGGCGGGACGGCGGGGAACGACGACGAAGGGCGCGCGATGCGGCGGCTGCTGAAGAAGCACCGCGTCGATACACGCGCGGTAATTGCCGACGCGACGAAGCCGACGTCGGTCAAGACGCGCCTGATCGCGCACAACCAGCAGATGCTGCGCATCGATCGCGAGCGCAAAGAGGCGCTCGCGCCGGCTGTCGAGCGCAAACTGATAGCGGCCATCGCAATCGCCGCCGCCCGGCACGATGCGGCGATCGTTTCTGATTACAACAAGGGGACCCTCACGCCGGCGGTGTGCAAGGCGGTCATCCGCGAGTTCACGCGCCGCGGCAAGCCGGTGATCGT
>CAYXVY010000113.1:0-13827 GCA_964468745.1 uncultured Planctomycetales bacterium
GACGCGCACGCGTGGGTCGAGGTCCCCTTCCCCGGTCGCGGCTGGGTCCGGTTCGATCCGACCCCCGCGGACGAGGCGCGCTCCGCAACGCAGCCGGAGCTTCCGCCTGTGGCAACAGGGGACGACAGGGAGCGCAGGGAGGAGGAAGACAAGCGCAAGAAACTGGAGGCGGCCGCGGCGGCGCGCTGGGATCATTTCCTCGTCGATTACGATCCGTCATCCCAGACGAACGCCTCGCAGACGATCGCCGGGGCGGTCGGCAGAGCTCTCGGAAGGGCGGCCGCGTTCGTGACGTCGACTCCCTTTCTCGTGACGCTCGTCGTCGCCGGCCTGACAGCGTTCCTCGTCTACGGACTGCTCCCGCGCCACGGGAAGGCGCGGCTGCGGCAGATCTTCGCGGGATTCCGCGAACGCTCGACGGTGCCGTTCTACCGCGACTTCCTGTGGCTTGCGGCGAGCAAGGGCGTGCACAAGCCCGAGGGTCTCACGGGACGCGAATTCGCGCCGTTGGCGGCCGCACGTCTGCCGGCTCACGCGGTCGAGCTCGTGACCGACAAATTCTACGAAGCCAAGTTTGCGGGCCGGCAGCTTACGGCCGAGGACGATGCACGCATCCGCGCGGCGCTCAGCAGCATCGAGGAGTGGCAGCCGGACACACCCCGGAACCAGGGATCCCCTAGCCGACCTTGATCGGGATCGAAGGCTTCCCCGCAAGGAACAGATCGTCCCACTCGCGGAAGAGGCGCGTCTGCGGCGCCCTTTCCTCCGCTTGGTACTCGGCCGGCGGAATGCGCACGGCCGCCAGAATCTGCAGCGCCTCGTCCTTCTTCGCCGCGGCCACGGCCGGCCGCTCGGGACCACGCTCCTCGTGCATGCTGATGAGCGGAACATCCCCGCCCACGGGCACAGGTGCCGCGGCACGGCGCGCAACCGTGTCCTTTTTCTCACCCTTCGGCGGCGGGAGCTCCGCCCTCACCCCCGCGTACACGCGCTCGATCGCGGCCTTCACCTGCGCTTCATCGGCAAGCAGAACCTTGACCTTCATGCCGCATGCGCGGCGCACGTCCTGTACGGCAGCGCGGTTGTAATAATTCGCCTTTGCGACACATAGGATGCCGCCCAGCTTCCCGACGGGCACCAGTTCGTGCCTGCGCGCGATGTCGGCGGCGACCAACTTCGCCGCATCCGCCGGGAACTCCACCTGCCGCAGATCGGACAGCCGCGGCACGTTGAAGTCCGTGGCCAGGAACGCGGCCAGCTCTGCGCGCTTGGGGTGCTTGCAACTCTCCAGGGCCGCGGCTAGGGCCGTGCCCTTCACGCCGCTTTCGGAGACCGACTTCGAGAGCTCCTCCTGGGTGACGACCCCCTCGTCGATCAGGACCTCACCGATTCTATCGATCTCTTCGTTCGCCATTGTTTGCGCGCACTAGTATAGCCCGCCCGCGCGGCAAATCCACAATCGCCCCTGCATCTCGCGGATGGCGCTTCCGAGATCGTAGATCGTAGATCGTTGATCGTGGATAATACACACCGATGCGCGACGGGCTTCTCTACGATATGACGGTCAAATTCGCCGCCAGCTTGGCGCCCTTCGCGCTTCGCGGCCTGCTCGGCTCGTGCCGCATTACCGTGGTCAACGACGCGCCGCTCCGCGAGGCGCGCCGCGGCGCGGCCTACATCGGGGCGCTCTGGCACCGGCATCTCGTCGTCTACGGCGACTTCTTCCGCAGGTTGCGCTTCGTCGTGATGGTGAGCCGCAGCCGCGACGGCGAACTGGGCGCGCGCGTCGCACAGCGCCTCGGATTCGTAACCGTGCGCGGCTCGTCTTCCTCAGGAGGCGCGGAGGCCCTCAAGGAGACGATCGAATACGTGAAGCGCGGACACACGGTCGCGTTCGTCGCCGACGGCCCTCGCGGTCCGGCGTGCGAGGCGAAAATGGGTGTGGTCGTCGCCGCACAGCGCTCGCTCCGTCCGATCGTGCCCGTCGCGTGCGCGATCTCCAGCGCGATCCGTACGAAGTCGTGGGACCGCACGGAGATTCCGGTCCCGGGGAGCCGCGTCGTCGTTGCGTTCGGCGACCCGATTCCCGTGCCGGCCGATGCGTCGCACATGGAGTGCGAGCGGCTGCGCGCCCACGTGACGAAAGCGATCTGCGCGACGGAGGAACGCGCTCAAGCGGAACTCACGGGCTGAGGGGTCGAACGTGACCCGGCGGCTCACTTGGGCCGGCGCTTCTGATCCAGCGCCACGACCCATGTGCCGCCCAATTCGCGGACCCACGCCATGTCCGAAGGCGGGCTCGTGCGGGAGCCACCCGCTTTTTCTGCGATCGTGACCTGGGTCGTCACCTCGACGCGCGGCTGCCCGAACGGCGTCGTGGACATTTCGACATTCGTGATCGTCGCATGGTCGAGACGACCGTCGCGTTTCTTGTCGAGAAGCTCCGCAACGAACCGATCCGTCATTTCCTGCCACTTTGGAACCATCGCGTGCACTGAGGGCTTGCGCGGCAGAAACCCCCGGATCGCCTGCTCGTCTCGACCGCCGACTGCGATCATGAACGCTTCGCTGCGCTTGAGAACTTCCCCGAGGTTCTTCTGCTCGTCCGGCTTGTCCTTGTAGCGCGCCATCCACTCGTTTACGCCGCGCACCATGCCCGTTTCCTTTGGCGGCTCCTCCTTCGTCGTCGCGGGGGGCGGAGGGGCTGTGGTCTGCGTCGATGCGGGCGGAGGCATGGCCGCAGTCGTCGCGGGAGGCGCCGCGACTTGCGATGTCCGGTCCTTCGGCTTGCCGCGCATCGCGAGGCCTGCGATGGTCACGACGAGGAGCGCGCCCAGTGCCGCCCCGGCCCACACCCATCGCTTCGGCATCTCCGCGGGCCGCACCTGCGCGACGATGGACTTGACCGCCGGCTGCAGCGTGTCGAGCGCCTTGATGACCTCCTCCGCTGTCTGAGGTCGCCGCGCGGGATCCTTCGACATCATCGAGAAAATGACTTCGGTCACCGCCGGCGAGAGCTCGGGATTCACCTCGTGCGGCGGGGGCGGCATCTCCTGGACCTGCTTGATGAGGATCGAAACGGGCGACGGCCCGTTGAAACACCGCGCGCCCGTCACGAGGTGGTACAGCGTCGCCCCCAGCGCGTAGATGTCCGTGCGCGCATCCACCTTCTGTCCCTGCGCCTGCTCAGGGGCCATGTAATGCGGCGTGCCGACGATCTGTCCCTCCGACGAGATGGTTGCACCCGACTCCACGCTGCGCGCCAGCCCGAAGTCCACCACCTTGACGACGCCCTCTTTCGAAATCAGGACGTTCGCCGGCTTGATATCGCGATGGATGACTCCCGCCTTGTGGGCCGCCGCAAGCGCCGTCGCGATCCGGCGCACGACGCCCAGCGCCTGCGCGAGCGGCAGCTTGCCGCGCTCCTCGATGATCTTGTCGAGCGGCTTCCCCTCCACGAACTGCATCGCAAGGTAGTACCAGCCCTCATGCTCGCCGACGTCGAAGACCTGTACGATGTTCGGGTGCTCCAGGCGCGCGGCAGTCTTCGCTTCGCGTTTGAAGCGCTCGATGTTCTCTTCGCTTCCCATGAGCTCCCGCGAAAGCACCTTGATGGCGACGGACTTGTCCAGCCCGACGTGGTGCGCAAGATAGACCGTCCCCATCCCGCCCGCGCCGATGCGGCGCTGGACCAGACAGTTGCCGATCCGGGTTCCGATCAGGGGGTCCTTGGCGGTCACAGCGTTCACGTCCTTGAAACACGCGGAAACACGAAGCGGTTCGGCGGATTCCCCATCGATTATACCGGCCCGATCACCGCAGCTGGCTGATGGCCTTCTCGACCACGTTCAGGTAGTCGCCGGGGATGATCCCGAAGTAAAGCGTCAGCACGGCCGCCAGCAGCACGACGAGTCCGATGTTGAAGTCGCTCGCCACGACCGGCTCCGCCGCCGCGTCGGGGCGCACCTCCGACTCATGCATGTACATCGTCACGATCACGCGAAGGTAGTACGCCAGCGAGATGATGGACGCGAGAATGCCGAGAATCGCAAGCAGCGTCTGCCCTGCATCGATCGCCGCCTTGAAGAGCAGGAACTTGCCGAGGAATCCCGCGGTCGGCGGAATCCCCGCCAACGAGATCATGAAGACCGACATGAGGGCCGCAGCCCACGGCCGCCGCTTTGCAAGTCCCGCCAGGTCCGCAAAGTCCTCCGCGTCGCGACCGTGCGGATACGCCGGCGACGGTGGCCGCCCCATCCAGGCGAGGAAGGCGAACGCGCCGAGCGTCATAAACGTGTAAACGAAGACGTAAAACAGCGAACTCGACGCCGCCCCGGGATCCCCCTGCGCCGCCGCCGCGAGCCCGACGAGCGCATACCCCGTATGCGCGATCGACGAATACGCGAGCATCCGCTTCACGCTCTTCTGCGTGATCGCGCCGAGATTGCCGACGATCATCGTCGCGACAGACATCCACCAGATGACCGGGCCCCACGCGTCCGCACCCTGACCGAGCGATCCGATCAGCACGCGCACGAGCGCCCCGATACCCGCAGCCTTCACGGCAACAGACATGAACGCCGTCACGACCGTCGGCGCCCCCTCGTACACGTCAGGCACCCACGCGTGGAAGGGCACCGCGCCGATTTTGAACGCGAAGCCCGAGATCAGCAGCGCCGCCCCCGCCACGGCGAGCGGCGAGAGGTGGCCGCCGGGCGCCGCCTTCGTCGCGATGTCGCGCAGATCGACCGTCCCTGTCGCCCCGTAGAGGAGCGCCATGCCGTAGAGCAGGAACGCCGTCGCAAACGCCCCCTGGATGAAGTACTTCATCGCCGCTTCGTTCGACCGCGGATCGCGACGCGTGATTCCCGTCAGCACGTAGATTGCCAGGGACAGAAGCTCGATGCTCAGGAACATCGTAATCAAGTCGTTGGACTGTGCGAGAAAGATCATTCCCGCAGTCGCCAGCAGCACGAGCGCGTAATACTCCGCGCGATAGACGCCCCGGGCGGCCACGTAGCCGGGCGACTGCAGGATCGCAAGTCCCGCGGCCGAGAGCACGGCGATGCTCACGAAGCGCGCGAGGTAGTCCGTCACGATCGCGTGGTTGAAGCCCGTCGCGGCCGAGGGGTTCAGCCGCAGTTCGCGAAGCACGATCGCGAACGCACCGCCGATCGCCACGTACGCCACCCAATCGAGACGCGATCGGACAGACTCGCGCCGGAATATGAGCTCGAGGGCGAGGATCACGATCGCCCCTGCCGTCACGCACAGCGCCGGCAGGACCAGCGCCAGATCCCTGATCAGCTGGTTACCGTCCACCCTGGACTCCCGCCGGCTTCCCCGCCGACTGCACGAATTTCTCGGCCGATTTCTGCGTCACATCGAGCACGACCGCCGGCCGCACGCCGACGAGGACGATCAGCACGATGAGCGGCGCCAGAGCCGCCAGCTCGCGCTTCGAGAGGTCAATCAGCTTCTCCTTGTGCGCCGACATCAGCGGCCCGAAGAACACGTCGCGATACAACTTGAGCATATAGATCGCGCCGAGGATGACGCCGAGTGCAGCGATGGCCGCCCACGCCCGGTTCGCCGCGAACGCTCCGGCGATCACGAGGAACTCCCCGACGAATCCGTTCAGGCCCGGCAGGCCGATCGACGAGAGCGTTACGACGAGGAAGATCGTCGCATACACCGGCATCGCTTTCGCCACGCCGCCGAAATCGTCCACGCCGCGCCGGTGCGTACGATCGTAGATCATCCCCACCAGCATGAAGAGCGCGCCGGTGGAGACGCCGTGATTCACCATCTGGAGGATGCCGCCCTGCACGCCGGTTACGTTGAACGCGAAGATGCCCAGCATGCAGTAGCCGAGATGGCTCACGCTCGAATAGGCGATCAGCTTCTTGATGTCGCTTTGCGTCATCGACATCAGCGCTCCGTAGACGATGCTGATGAGCGAGAGCGCGATGACCGCGCCCTTCAGGTGCTGCGCCGCGCCCGGGAAAAGCGGCACGGCGAATCGGAGGAAGCCATACGTGCCCATTTTGAGCAGCACGCCGGCGAGGATCACGCTACCCGCGGTCGGGGCCTCGACATGCGCGTCGGGCAACCACGTATGGAACGGGAACAGGGGCACCTTCACGGCGAAGGCGAGACCGAAGGCCGAAAAGAGCCACAGCTGCATCTTGAGGTCGAATATGCCCGGCAGCCGCTGCTGCAGCTCGACGATCGAGAGCGTTCGCTTCACCGGATCGTCATCCGAGCTGAGGTAGCAGACGAGGATCGCGATGAACATCAGCAGGCTGCCAACCATCGTGTAGAGGAAGAACTTCACGGCCGCATAGACGCGCCGCGGTCCGCCCCAGATCCCGATGATGAGGACCATCGGGATGAGCATCGCCTCCCAGAAGACATAGAACAGGAACAGGTCCATCGCGCAGAAGACGCCGATCATCCCCGCCTCGAGAAGCAGGAGCGCGATGAAGAACCCCTTCGCGCGGTCGTGGATCGACTCCCACGACGCGACCATGCACAGCGGCGTGATGAGCGCCGTGAGCGCGATCATCGCGAGCGCGAGGCCGTCCACCCCCATCGCGTAGCGAATCTTGAAGTTGGCGATCCATTCGAGGCTGAGCGTGAACTGGTATTCGTCGCCCGCGCGATCGAAGGTCGCGTACGCCACGCCCGCTAACCCGAGAACGATGAACGCCACGACAAGGGCGCCTATCTTTGCGGCCCGTTCCGATCGGAGCACGGCCAAGCCCGCGCCGGCCACCGCAGGCAGCGCGGTCATCGCCGTCAGGATCCAGTCGCGCCAGTTATCCATGCAACACGAACCGATAGACGAGCCAGCCGGCAACCGCGAGCACGCCGACGAGGATGGCTCCCGCGCCGGCCGCAATCGAACCGGTGTGCGCCCTTCGCACGATTCCGCCCGCCGCGTAAGCCGCGCGAGCCGTGCCGTTGACGAGCACGGCATCGACAAGGATGCGGTCCACGACGAACCAGAGCACGGCGGCTCCCATCTTCAGCGGGGCGACGATAAGCACGTGGTAGAGCTCATCGATGTAGAACTTGTTGACCACAAGTTTGTAGATGCCGCGCCCCATTTCGCCTTCGACGAATGACCGCACCCATTCCCTGCGGGAGCCCGTGAAGAGCAGGCCTGCGGCGAGAGCGCCCACGGCCATCACGAAAACTGAAGTGGCAAGGCTGCGACTCTTCGCCGCGGCCCAAGCGGCCCCTTCCGGCTCTCCCCAAGTCGAGGCGAACAACCTGTCGATGTGCAGGCCATACTCGAGCCAGGCTCCGCCGCCCAGGCTCAGCAGGGCCAGGATCGCGAGCGGAATCGTCATCATCAGCCCGGGCGCATGCGGGTGCCTCTCCGGATCCTTCGGATCGCCGAAGAACACCATGACAAGCATCCGCGTCGTGTAGAAAGCCGTGATGCCCGCCGTCGCGACGAGCATCAGCCAAGCAACGGAGAAGGCGCCGCTGTCGCGCGATCCAACCCCGGCCAGGATGAGATCCTTGCTGAAGAATCCGGACGTCAGAGGGAAGCCCATGAGTGCCGCCGCGCCGCACAGGAAGAAGATGAACGTCACGGGAAGCGACTTCCGCAACCCGCCCATGTTCCGCATGTCCTGCTCGCCGTGCAGCGAGTGAATGATGGCCCCCGCGCCGAGAAACAGGAGCGCCTTGAAGAAGGCGTGCGTGGCAAGATGGAACACGCCCGTCGTGAAATGCGCGCTCGCCATGCCCGCGAACATGAAGCCGAGCTGGCTGATCGTCGAATACGCGAGCACCTTCTTGATGTCGTTCTGCGCGATCGCGATGACGCCCGCCAGCAATGCGGTCGCGGCCCCGACCAATACGATCGTCTCCATGGCCCCCGGCACGACGACGTAGAGGAAATGCATGCGGCCGATCATGTAGACGCCCGCCGTCACCATCGTCGCCGCGTGGATCAGAGCGCTGACCGGCGTGGGTCCCGCCATGGCGTCCGGCAGCCACACGTAGAGGGGGATCTGCGCGCTCTTGCCGGTCGCGCCCAGAAAGAGGAGGAGGGCGGGCGCCGCAAGCAGCGCAGGCGAGATTCCTCCGAGCTTCGACTGCATTTCCGACGGCGAGAGCGTACCCGTCAGGCTCCAGAGGAACAGCGCGCCCAAGATAAATCCGAAATCGCCGATGCGATTCGTGATGAACGCCTTCTTCCCCGCGTCCGCGTTCTTGAGATCCTCGTACCAGAATCCGATGAGCAGGTACGAGCAGAGCCCAACGCCCTCCCATCCGACGAACATGAGGAGCAGGCTGTCGCCAAGCACCAGGACGAGCATCGCGAACATGAAGAGGTTGAGATAGGCGAAGAACCGGGCAAACCCCTCGTCCCCGTGCATGTAGCCGATCGAGTAGATGTGAATCAGCGTGCCCACACCGGTCACGACGAGGATCATGAGCGCAGACAGTGTGTCGACTCGCAGCGTGATCGGGATCGAGACGTTCGCGACACGAATCCAATCGCCCAGCTGCTGGACGACGGGCGCGTGCGACTCGCGCAGCGCCAGCACCGCGACGACGCTCAAGGCGAATGCGCCCGCAGGCATGAGGCAGCCGACCAGCCCGATGACCGTGTTTGGCAGCCGACGTCCGACCAGACCGTTGATCAGGAACCCTGCCAGCGGGAGCAACGGGATCAACCAGAGAGTCTTGTGCGCGAGTTCGGTCATTTAGCCCTTGAGCTCCCGCAAATCGCCTGTGTCGACTGTCCTCTTGTTGCGGAACATCGCGATAACGAGCGCCAATCCGATCCCCACTTCCGCGGCGGCGACCGCCATCACCATCAGCACGAATGCGTGTCCCGCGACTTCAAGCTTCTGCCAGTGCCGCGCGAATGCGATGAGGGCGATGTTCACGCCGTTGAGCATCAGCTCGATCGACATCAGCACGATCAGGATGTTGCGCCGCGCGATGGCGCCATAGGCGCCCACGCTGAACACGATCGCACTCAACACCAGGTACTTGATCATTCTCTATACCTCGGGCGGCAGCTTTTTCTTGGACAGGACGACCGCCCCGATAATGGCGACGATGATCAGGGCGCTTACCAGTTCGAATGGGAACACCCACTGCGTGAAGAGGGTCTCACCCACGTGCGACACGCCCCCCCAGTCCTGCGCCGTGACCTCCGCGACGACTTTTCCGTGCGCGTCGATCAATCGCTGGCTCGCCAGAGGCTTCACCGGTTCGCGCAGCGACGGCTCCTTCCAGAGCGCCAGCACGAGCACGCCCGCGAGCACCGCCGTTCCGGCCCCCACGACCCCCTTGATGACTGCCGGATGCTCCGCGCCAAGCTCCCGGTCGCTCAGGTTGAGGAGCATGATCACGAAGAGGAACAGGACCAGGATCGCCCCCGTGTATACGAGCACGTGCATCGCCGCGAGGAAGGACGCGTCGAGCCGGACGAAGATCACCGCGAAGGAGATGAACGCTGTAAGCAGCCCCAGTGCGCTGTAGACCGGATTGCGCCGCGTGACGACGGCGAGCGCCCCCGCCACGCTCACGAGCGCGCAGACGCAAAACACCGGATCTCCCAGGACGTCCTTGATGACTTCGTTCATTCGGCTTCCAATCGGCGACTACCGGCTCAACAGCTTGTTGATGTCGTAGATCTTTTCCGCGCGCGTCGTGCTGACGATGTTGTACTGCGGCGTCAACTCGATCGCGTCGCACGGGCACGCCTCCTCGCACATCCCGCAGTAGATGCACTTGAGGAGGTCGATGTCGAATTTCACCGGGATCTTGTCGCGGTCGGGCCAGGGCGACGGCCCCGCCTCGATCCGGATGCACTCCGCCGGGCACGCCGTCGCGCACATGAAGCACGCAACGCAGTTCATCCGGCCCAGTGAGTCCTTCTTCAGGCGATGCTCGCCCCGATACCCCTTGCGCGGCACGTGGGTCTGCTCGGGATATTCCAGCGTCACCTTCGGCGCGAACATGCGATGGAGCGTCTTGAGGAGCCCGCCGATCGCGGGGATCATGTACGTCTTCGCGACCAGCTTTTTAAACATTCCCATGGTTGCTCAGCACCTCGATGATTCCCACGAGCGTCAGGTTCGCCAGCGCGATCGGGATCAGCACCTTCCATCCGAGGCTCATCAGCTGATCGTAGCGGAACCGCGGCAGCGTCCACCGGATCCAGATGTACAGGAAGAGCACGATGCCGACCTTCGTCGCGAACACCACGTGCGAGAGGACCGCATCGCTCCAGTGGACGCCGTCGATCCTCGTGATGAACGGAACATGCCATCCACCCCACCACAGCGTCACGAACAGCGCGCTCATCGTCGTCATGGCCACGTACTCGGCCTGCGAGAACATCGCGAACTTCATGCTCGAGTACTCGGTGTGATAGCCCCCCACGAGCTCCGCCTCGCACTCCGGCAGATCGAAGGGCACGCGGTTGTTCTCGGCCAGCGCGGCGATGTAAAACAGCGTCATCGCGACGATGCCGCACGGCGCCAGCATCCAGTTGCCGCCTCCGATCACGTTCCAGCCGACCTCGCCCTGCACGCGCACGATTTCCATCAGGTCGACCGTGCCCTTCATGCCCGGCTTCCCGGCCCCCGTGATCATGATCGCGGTCAGGATCGTCAGACCCAGCGTCAGCTCGTAGGAGATCATCTGGGCGCTCGCGCGCAGGCCGCCCAAGAGGGAGTACTTGTTGTTCGAGGCCCATCCGCCGAACGCGATCCCGTAGACGCTGATGGAGAGCACCGACATCACCAGTAGAATTCCGATCGGCGCGCGGGCGACCACCAGGTCGACGTCGCCCCACTTATTCCCGAACGGGATCACGCTGAACGCAAGCATCGGCGGGAACAGGACCAGCGCGGGCGCGATGCGATACAGCAACGCGTGCTGTGTCTGCGGCACGATGTCTTCCTTGAAGATCAGCTTTACCGCGTCGGCCATCGGCTGGAAAAAGCCCCCCAGCGAAAGCCCGAAGATGGCGACGCGATTCGGGCCGATGCGCCCGTGGATCGCGGCGCTCACCTTGCGTTCGAGCCACACGAGTACCGGAACGATCTGCAGCAGCATGAGCAGGACGAAGCCGATCTTCGCCAGCTCGGGCCACGGCATCCCGAGGATCTGCAGGTATCCGTCCGGCGCGGCGGCGAGCGTCGTCACACCTTCGCCTCCGTGCCGACGCGGGCAGCACCCTTCGTGCCGATCTTCTTGTAGTCCAGCCACGAAAGAACAGGGAACTCCGCCGCGGCCTCGCGGAAGACGCCCTCGGCGGAAATCACGCGCTCGCGCACCTTAAGCTCGACGAGCGCCATCTGGAGAAGCTCCAGCTCCGGCCGCGCGCACGCAGGAGGCGCCACCGCGCGACGGATGCGCTGCACGTGACCGTCCACGTTCATGAACGTGCCGTCCTTCTCCGCCCACGTGACTCCGGGCAGAAGCACGTGCGCACGATCCGCGATGGGGTTTCTCAGGATGTCGATGACCGCCAGGAAATCGAGCTTCTCGACCGCCTCAACCAGGGCCGGCGGATACGTGAAATCGGGAATCCCATTCACCAGGACGAGCCCCTTAATCCTGCCGTCATGGATCCCCGCGATGACGCGGTTGGCTCCCACCGCGACCGTTTCGGGGCCGAAGGCGATCTCCGCGAACGCGCGGTTCGGCGTGCGGTCTGCCTCGATGACGAATCCGCCCGGGAACGTCTGGCGCTCGCCGCGCGTCAGCGACAGGACGCCCACGGTCTCGGCGGACAGCGCGGTCATCAGCTGACGGAAAAGATGGAGTTCCTCGATCGTCTGATACGTCGAGACGAGTCCGGCGAACGAGCCGGGGCCGTGCTGCTGCGCCAGCGCGCTCGCCGCCGCACCAAGCTCCGCCGCGGACCCACGTACCGTGTTGAGACGTCGATCGGACGCGACATACCGGAAGTTGAGCCGCCCCTCGTCGCACATCCAGTACTTGTTCACGTCGGGGTTTTCGCGGGCGACAAGCCGCTTCACGTCGCCATCGAGCGCTGTGATCGTCGTATTGCACCCGCGACTGCACGACGCGCACACCGTTTTCGTCTCCTCTGCGAACCACACGCGCGCCGTATACATGAAGTTCTTGTCGATGAGCGCGCCGACGGGACAGATGTCGACGACGTTCAGCGAAAGCGGATTGTCGATCGGGATACCCGGGAACGTATCGACGACGCTCTTGTCGCCGCGACTCACCAGCGCGAGCTCGCCCGTGCCGCTGATCTCCTCGCAGAACCGCACGCACCGCGAGCACGCGATGCAACGGTTGCCCCAGATGCGGATGTTCGGCCCGAGGTCCTTCGTCGGGCGGATCGTCTTCGGCTCGACGAACCGCGACAGCCCGCCGCGGTACTCGTACGCGAAGTCCTGCAGATCGCACTCGCCCGCCTTGTCGCAGATGGGACAGTCGAGCGGGTGGTTGATCAGCAGGAACTCGAGCACGTCCTTGCGCCCCTTGGCGACCTCCGGCCCCTCCGTGACGACCTCCATCCCCTCGCTGCACGGGTACATGCACGACACCTGGAGGTTCCGAGGCGGCTGAGCTGCGGGCGGCTGCGCGGCGATCTTTACGAGGCACATGCGGCAGTTGCCCGACGGCGAAAGCCCCGGGTGCCAGCAGTAGTGCGGAACGAATTTCCCCTGGTCGAGAATCACGGGCAGCAGCAGAGCGCCCTTCGCGACTTCCACTTCCTTCCCGTCAATCTTGATCTTGGGCATCTAGTGAGCTCCAGCTCCGACCGGCTGCGGCGCTCCCGCTGCCTTGAGCGGACACCGCTTCAGGGTCACGTGTTCCTCGAACTCCGCCTTGAATTTCTGCACGAACGAACGTGTCGGCATCGCCGCCGCGTCCGCGAGCACGCAGATCGTGCGGCCGACCATCCCGTCGCAGATGTCGAGCAGCAGCTGCAAGTCCTCCGCACGGCCCCGGCCCTGCTCCAAGCGGTGCAGCACCTTCTCGAGCCAGCCCGTCCCCTCGCGGCACGGCGTGCACTGCCCGCACGACTCGTGATGGAAGAAGCGTAGCGTGTTGTGGAGAGCGTCGACCATGCACACCGACTCGTCGAACACGTATACCCCCGCCGATCCGAGCATCGTCTTCGCCGCGCCGAGCGCGTCGAAATCCATCTTCACGTCAATCTCTTCGGGCGTCAGGATGGCGGACGACATCCCGCCCGGAACGACGGCTTTGAGCTTCTTTCCGCCCTTCACGCCGCCGGCGAGATCGTAGATCAGCTCGCGCAGCGGGATCCCGAGCGGCGCCTCGTACAGCCCCGGCCGCTCGACGTGACCCGACACGCTGAAGATCATCGTGCCCGGCGCCTTTTCCGTGCCGACGTTGCGGAACCATTCCACGCCGTTGTTCACGATCGGCGGCACCGTCGCGATCGTTGCAACGTTATTTACGATTGTCGGGCACCGGAAATAGCCTTCGACCGCAGGGAACGGCGGCTTGATTTTTGGATATCCTCGATTCCCCTCGAGCGACGTGAGCAGCCCCGTCTCCTCGCCGCAGATGTACGCGCCCGCGCCACGATGGATCGTGACGTCAAGCCGGTACTTCGCGCCGAACGGATCTTCGCCGAGAAATCCCTTGGCGTACGCCTCGTCCACCGCCGCCTGGGCGATCTTCGCTCCGATCGCGAATTCGCCCCGCAGATACCAGTAGATGTCGTGCGACCCAATCGCGTAGGCCGCGATGATCGCGCCCTCGATGATCGCGTGAGGATCCCGCTCCGTGAGCATCTTGTCTTTGAACGTGCCGGGCTCGCTCTCATCG
>CAYXVY010000114.1:0-3486 GCA_964468745.1 uncultured Planctomycetales bacterium
CGTGTCCCTGTTCGAGTGGCACTTCGCGCAGACGGTGGACGTGGCGAAGCGACCCTCCCACACGAGTTCGGGCGGAGGCAGATCCTGCGCCGCGGCGAACGCGATCGCGACGAGCGAGAGGAGCGCCGGCAAACCGCGCAACATGCGCTACAAGAATATCCCGTTGCGGCGTGCCGTGCACGCGTGGCAGGTCGCAGCCTGCTTGGATCGAAGGGCGCTCCGCGAAGGGGCGGTGCGCGCGTCGGTCATCAAGGCGACTCGGCGGCGCGCTTCAGGACGTCCGCCCACCGGTCGCGCATAGGGTGTCCGCTCCCCGTTGTGGGAACGGACACCCCCGCGTGTACTGCTAGGTAGCCGGAGTGGCCGGCTTGGCGTCGTCCTCACGACGACGCGGCCGAGCGTGGAAGAAGGAGTTGACCTTCTTCCGGTCGCCCGGGAACAGCTTGAGCAGGTCGACGTGGACGGCATCATACGTCGCCGTCCAGTGCGCCCGCTGCTTCACTTCGAAGGCCTGCGCGTCGGTGTGCGACACCTTCGCGTCAAGCCGGGCGGACACGGCCGCCTCCAGCTTGATGCGCTGCGCGGTGAACCGCGGCAGCCAGACCTTGAGGGAAACAGCCGGCCCGGTTTCCGTCTTCTCGACGTGCCCGAGCGCGACCGGCGCCGTCTTGTCGACGACGTCGCTGCGGCCCAGACCCGCGAGAGCGGATTCCAGGACCTTGGCCCGTTCGATCTTCTCGAGCGAGCCGATGCGTCCGATCGTCTTCAGTCCATCCGGAAAGAAGAACTTGTACATCGGACTCATGCGGTTGCGATCCACCGTCGTGAGGAGGGCCATCTCGAACTTCGAGATCAGCCGTTCCATCTCGAGGGATTCATGATCGCGCGCCGCGCGAGCGATCTGCGCCGCGATGCGAGCCTTCAGCTCGCGATCGTTGGACGAGATCAGCTCCCGCTGCGCCTTCTCGAAGAGGCCGACAAGACCGGCCGCGATCGGCTCGGCCTTGAGGCGCGCTTCGAGATAGACACCGAAGGTGTAATACAGCACTTCACTGGAGTACTTCGTACTCGGATTGAACATCTGCAAATTCCTTAACACATTGTCTTGAATCGAGGGGGACCCGAGACATTCGGATCCGGAAACCCTCATGGAATCCGTCGAGGGGGCGACGTCAGTCGTCGAACCAGCTCATCCAGGCCTGAAATCGGATTCGCGACACGTCGACGTGCGCCCGGAAACCGTACCGGGAGTACTTGTCCCCGGACAATTGGGTCCGCACGATCGTGCGGAGGACATTGTTCCCGGACAATGCAGTCCGCACCCCGGTGCGGCGGATGTTGTCTGCGGACAGCAGGGTCCGCGCTGCAGTGCGGAGGATGGTGTCGCGGGACGATAAGGTCCGCACGATAGCGCGGAGGATGATGTCCCGGGACAATGCAGTCCGCACGCCCGTGCGGAGGATGCTGCCGCGGGACAGGAAGCTCCGCCCCGTCGGGACGCCCTTCGGCGCCCCGGCCGCGCGGCCACGGCTATATGCATTTCTGGTCATATAGCCCTAATGGGTGTTTCCCCGAAATTTCCCAGGGAAATCCGCGCGGGCGCGGAAGATTTTCTATTCGATGCCGACGGCCTTCAGGAGGTCGTGCACCTCGCGCACCATGTACCCTTCGTGGGAGACCGTCTCGCGCGTCAGGCCTTCAAGAATGCCGTGGAAAAGTCTCCCCAGGTCGTGGATCGCGTTCTCGACCTGCTTGCCCGTCATGCCGAGGATCTCGCCGACGCTCTTCATCGTCATCTCCGGATCGCGCACCTCGAGGTACTCGACGAGCACCGTGAAGATGCGTGCTTCGTGGCGCCGCTGGTAGTCGCGTTCGGCGAGTTCGCGCACCTTCTCGAGAATCGTCGTCGCCCACGAGCGATCGAACGCCTGCTCCGGCGTGACGCGGTCCTCGGGTTCGATGAGCGGGTTTCCGTCGTCGTCGGTCTCGTTGAGCGAGGCGATCGTCGCGTCGCCGCCGCGCTTGATGCGGGTCTCGTACTCGCGGTGATCGGACCAGAAGCGGTCGAGCCACGCGTAGAAGTAGGCGCGGAACTTCCCCTTGCGCAGCTCCACGCGGTGCAGCCCGCGCTTCTGAAAGAAGTAGAGGATGAACGTCTGCGTCGCGTCTTCCGCGTCTTCCTCGCCGAGGCCGTGCGCCGTGAAATACGCATAGGCGGTGTTCGAATACCTGCGGAAGAAGAGGTTCGTCGATTCGCGGTGGTGCGGATCGTTCGGGTCGCGCGCCCCCTCGATGTGCGTCCACTCCGTGCGGCCGTAGGGGCCGAGGTTGAAGAAGAGGTTCTCGATCGGGGCGCGCACGCGCTCCTTCTTCGGCGGCTTGCGCCTCTTCGGCGGCGGCATCGCGAGCCGGGGCCGCGGCGGTCCGGTCTTCTTCAGCTTGCGCGGAGGCATGAACGGAAAGTCTAGCAGGGAGACGCCGGAGCTTTAAGGTCTTGATAGGATGTGCGTCATGAAGCTCGCGTTCAGCTCGAACGCCTTCCGCGCGCACTCTATAGAGGAGACGATCGGCATCCTCGCCGGCATCGGGTACGACGGCATCGAACTCATGTGCGACGGGCCGCACGCGTGGCCGCCGTCGGTGACCGCCGCGAACGTGGAGTCGATCCACACCGCGCTTGCGGAGAACCGCCTGTCGATCTCGAACCTCAACGCGTTCATGATGTGCTCCTATCGCGACCCCCGCACGGGACGCGAGGGCACGTTCCACTGGCCGAGCTGGGTCGATACGGACGAGGTGACGCGCGAGGCGCGCATCGCGCACACCGTCGCGTGCGTCGAGCTCGCGGCGGCGCTCGGCGTGAAGACGGTGTCGACGGAGCCGGGGGGACCGATCGAGGGGCGGCCGCGCAAGGAGGTCTACGCCCTCTTCGCGCGCGGACTGGAGCGCGCGGCACGACGGGCGGCGGCGCTGGAGGTGACGCTGCTCATCGAGCCGGAGCCCGGGCTCGTCATCGAGAAGGGGCACGAGTACGACGAGTTCGTGCGCGATTACGTCAAATTCCCCGGGGTGGGCCTCAACTTCGACATGGGGCACTTCTATTGCGTCGGCGAGGACCCCGCGCTGATGATCCGGCGCATCGGGTCGCGTGCGCGGCACTTTCACCTCGAGGACATCGCCGCCGATCGCGTGCACTTCCATCTGCCCCCGGGAGAAGGGGCGATGGACTACCCGTCAATTTTTGCGGCGCTGCGCCACATCGGATACGACGGGTGGATCACGATCGAGCTGTATCCGTTCCAGAAGGACGCGACGGAGGTCGCGCGACGCGCATACGGCGTCATCGCGCCGTTCATCCGCTCGTAACGGTCGGCCCGCTCCCCTGTCCAACCCGTATACTGGGCCCGACTTATGGGGGGACTTTCCTCGCTGGCCAGCCTCATCGTCGGCCTCCTCATCGGGGGCGCGATCGTGGGGATCCTCGCG
>CAYXVY010000115.1:0-22857 GCA_964468745.1 uncultured Planctomycetales bacterium
TTCAAGCCGTTCCGCGTGCAGCCCCCGTACCAGCTCCGCATCCGCTTCCAGAATTCCGGCCTGGCCGACGGCGCCGACGTCATGCCGGGTGCGGAGCGCGTCGACGGCACCGCCGTGCTCTTCGAGGCGCGCGACATCTCCGAACTTTTCCGCGCGATGCTGGCTCTCACGCGGCTTGCCGATCAGCAGGTCTTGCAGGTCCGGGCACGGTAACGCGCGTCATAATGGGGGACATGCGCATCTTCCTGTTGGCGCCCCTGTTGCTGGCCGGCTGCCACATCGACGACGACTTCGAACGCGTCGCTTGGCCCGGCGACTACAACCGTGACGGCTATGCGGACGTCGCCATCGGGGCGCCGCTCGACGATGACGGCACGCCGGCCTCGGATCGCGGACGCGTCTACGTCTTTCGCGGCGGCGCTGCGGTCGACACGGTGGCGGACGTCGTGCTCTCGGGCGCGGAGGCGGGGGCGCGATTCGGCTTCTCCGTCGCCGCAATCGGCGACTTCAACGGCGACGGCCGCCCGGATCTCGCGGCGAGCGCGCCGCTGGAGGATGCGGGAGGCACGGATCGCGGGCGCGTCTACATTTACTTCGGCGGCGGTTCCTTCTCCGCGCCTTTCATCCTGAGCGGCACGGAGGACAGCGGTCAGTTCGGCTTCGCGATCGCGCGCGCGGGGGACGTGAATGGCGACGGTCGCGACGATCTCATCGTCGGGGCGCCGTTCGAGGACGCCGGCGGGACGGATCGCGGAAACGCGTATCTTTTCTTCGGCGGGTCCACCCCGTCGTCCATCCCGGCGCTCGTCTTCGTGGGCTCCGAGGACAACGCACATCTCGGCCGGGCCGTCAGTACCGCCGGCGACGTGAACGGCGACGGCTACTTCGACATCCTGCTCGCCGAGCCGCACCACGATGCGGGTGCGACGGATCGCGGACGCGTGCACGTGTACCTGGGAGGGCCGGCGCTGGACAGCGCTGCCGACGTCACATTCATCGGCGCCGAGGACTCCGCCGATTTCGGCTGGTCGATCGCCGGCATCTTCGATACGAATCTCGACGGCTACGACGATGTGGTGATCGGAGCGCCGAAGGACGACGCGGACGGCGTGAGCGGAGACAGCACCGCGGACATCGGCCGCGCCTTCTTCTTCTATGGCGGTCCGCTGATGGACGTGGGGGTGGACTTCACCTTCGCGGGCACCGAGGCGAAGTCGCGATTCGGCGAGGTCGTGGCCCGGATCGGCGACTTCAATCGGGGCGGCGCCCCCGACCTGCTGATCGGCGCGCCCGGGGACGATGCCGACGGGGACGCTCTCGATGCGACCACCGATCGCGGCCGCGCGTTCGTCTATTTCGGCGGGCAGACCATGGACATCGTCGCCGACGCGATTTACGCGGGCGCGGAGGACAAGGGCGAGTTCGGGTCGAGCGCCGATTCCCCCGGGGACTTCAATGGCGACGGATTCCGCGACGTCATCATCGGCTCGCCCCTCAACGACGCGGATCTCGTAACGACCGACAGCGGCGCCGACCGCGGGCGGGCGTACCTTTTCTACGGAGCAAGCAATCCGGCAACGTCCGGCGGCGTGTCCTTCGACGGCGCCGAAGACGATGCCGAATTCGGTCGTTCCGTCGCTGATGCTGCACGGCGGCCCTCTCGCGGTGTCACATGCATGGAGACGTTTGCGCGAAGGATCTAGTCGGGGCGCGCGAACGTAGTCGTGGAGGTGACGTATGAGGATGTGTGCCGCTCTCGTCCTGCTTGTCGCGGCGTCGGCCGTGCGCGCCGACGGGGACTCGCCCGCCTGGGAAAGCAACCTCGGGATCGCGCTTGCGCGGGCCACGCGTGAAGGCAAGTCGGTTCTGTTGCGTCAGGTCGTGTGTGCGTGCCGCGAGCGGACGTGCTCGCTGTCGGAGCTCGCGACGCGGCCGTGGTATCTCAAGAAGGGCGAGGCGCACGACTTCGCGGCGGAACGATTCGTGTGGGCGGCCGTTCACGTGGCGCCCGAAAAGGCCGGCGAAGACCTTCGTGACCCCGGCTTTCCCGCGGTCACGTCCCCGCTGCGAACGCTCTTCGTGACGTCGCACGGGGCGATCGTCCACCGGCTCGATCTCTGTCCGCAGAGCGGCGACGTTCTCGCCGAGATGAAATTCGCGGCACGCGTCGCCGAAGCCTGCCAGGAGGAGGACGGCGCGCTGAAGCACGACTGGGCCAAGGCCCTGGTCGTCATGCATCGGGCGCACGAGGCTGTTCCGATGACGGTGCACGCCTCTGCGGAGGGCGTTCGCGCGCCCGAGTGCGGATGCGCGCCCCCGGCGGGGCACAACAAGGCGAGCCGCCTCGCGTGGTCCGGGTACCAGACCGGCGTGTTCTGGCACTCGGATCTCGCGGAAGCGAAGGAAATCGCCGCCCGGTCCGAGAAACTCGTGCTGTTCTTTCAGATCGCCGGCGACATGAACAAGGAAGGGTGCTGAGCCGCCGGCCACGGCATGAGAACCGGGACGTTCTCGGACGCGAATATGATCGAGCGGCTCAAGAAGGACTACGTCTGTGTCTGGAAGAACATCCGGCCCAGCGAGGCCTTCCGAGACGGGATGTACAGCGCGCAGAGGACCGAGGAGCTGAAGAAGCTTCCGGCGGGCACGGGAGACAACAACGTCTGCGTGCACGTGGCGACGGCGGAAGGACGCATCCTGCATTCGGTGCAGGGATTTGCGGACGCCGACGCTCTGCTCGACGAACTCGATTTTGCGAAGCGGGCATCTACGACGGAGGAATCGCAGCTGGCGGAACTGTATCGTGCCCGCTATGAGACGATGAAGGACAAGCGGTCCACGAAGGCGAACGGGCAAGCGCTGCTCGCCGTGAATCTGCGGATCCTGTCGGAAGGCGTGTTGCCGAGTCTCGACAAGATTCTAAAATCCGAGACTGCGGGTCTTGACGTATTGGTCGGAAAGTCGCGCCGGAAATAGAATTTCGACTGGACAGATTTCTTCGATCGGCGTCCGATAGGTGGAAAGCCGCGCGGGCGTAGGGCGGCCGCGCGGGGGTGCGAGGGTCAGTCGATGAAGTGCATTTCCGCCCTTTGGATGCTCTGCGCCGCGGGCGTCGCGTGGGGCCAGCACTGGCATCACGATCTGGACGCGGCCTGCGATGAGGCGCGCGAGCAGAAGAAGTTCGTGCTGCTGCGGCAGGTCGTGTGCGAGTGCAACGACGTGCCGTGCGCCTACGCTGAGTTCGCCACCTCGCCGTGGTTTCTGCGCAACGATGGAATCCGCTCCCGCATTGAGAAGAGATTCGTGTGCGTCGCCGTGCACGTCCGCCCGCGCACGGATCTGTGCCTGAAGGATCCGGGATTCCCGGAGGCCGTGTCGCCGGTGCGCACGATCTTTCTCACCTGCCGGAAGTACGTCATGCACCGGCTGGATCTCTGCGGCCACAGCGGCGCGATGGGCGCCGAACTCGACTTCGTTCTCAAAGATCTCGCGCGGTGCTTCGTGTCCGACGGCACGCCGCGGCTGGAGCGCCAGCAGGACTTGGAGGAGGCTCACTTCAAGCATCGCACATCGCCGTACGCGGACCACCGGGGCGGGGGCATCCCGGCCCCGGAATGCTGTTGCCCGCCGCCGGAGGACGCCAATCGGGCCAGTGAGAATCCGTGGCCCGAGTACCAGCGCGGCATCGTATGGCATACGGACGTCGGCGAAGCCAAGTCGCTCGCGGCGCGTGACGGTCGTCTCGTCTTTTACTTTCAGATCGCCGGCGACATGAGCAAAGAGGGGTGCTGAGCGGCCGGCCAAGGGATGAGAACGGGGGCGTTCTCGGACGACCGTATCGTGGAGCGGTTGCGGCGCGACTTCGTGTGCGTTTGGAGGAACATCCGGCCATCGGAAAGCTATGCGGACGGGCTCTATTCGGACGACCGCCCGTTGCGACTCGACCGCGGGGCCGGCGCGAACAACATCTGCGGTCACATCGCGACGCCTGAGGGGCGGATACTCCACGCGATTCAAGGCTACGTCGATGCGAAGACGCTGCATCGTGAACTGGAGTTTGCGGCGTGCGTAGCGCGGCTCACTCCGGAGGAGTTGCCTGCGGCGTACCGCCAGCGCGTCGCGACGTTCAAGTCGACGGCCGATCGAGGCGACCTGATCATGAGCGCCAATTTGCTCAGATTGGCGGACGAGCCGCTGCCGTCGCTTGACACGATCTTTCGGGCCGAAGAAGCGGGATTGAAACGCAATGTGAAGGAGCTGGTAGCCGGGGAATAAGTCCAGGGGCGGACGCCGGGGGTCGGCGTCCGCTGGGAATTGTCGCGCGGGCGAAGGGCGGCCGCGCGCGAAGTGCGTGGAGGTGTTGGATGAAGTACGTGATCGCCTTTCTGATTCTGTGTGCTGCCCGCGCCGCGTCGGCGCAGGACATTCGCTGGCACGAGAATCTCGACAACGCGTGCGCGGAGGCAGCCGCGGACAAGAAGCTCGTTCTGCTGCGGCAGGTCGTGTGCGACTGCGAGAGCGCGTCGTGTGCGTATGCCGCGCTCGCCCGAGCGCCATGGTTCCTCCGCGACGATCAAAAGCGCGAGGAACGGAAGGAACTGGTCAAGCAGTTCGTGTTCGCCGTTGTGCACGTCAAGCGCGGCGAGGCGCAGTTGATGATCGCCGATCCGGGATTCCTGCCGACACAGTCGCCGCTGCGCACGATCTTCCTGACGTGCGCGAAAGCCGTCATCCACCGCCTGGATCTCTGCACGAGCAGCAGCAACATCGCGTTCGAGGTCGATTTCGTGCGCACGACGGCGGCGGCGTGCTTCGGCGAGGACGGCCGGCCGAAGTTCCGCGACCAGCGCAACCTGAGGCAGGCGCATGAGGATCATCGCCTCAGCCATGGCGGATCGGGAGTCGCGTCGCCCGAGTGCGGTTGCGCGCCGCCCGACGCCGCCAACGCGAGGAGCGCGAAGCGCTGGATCAACTACCAGAAGGGGATCTTCTGGCACACCGATCTCGTCGAGGCGAGATCCCTGGCGGCCGCGAGCAGCCGGTTGATTCTCTATTACCAGATCGCCGGCGACATGAACAAAAACGGCTGCTGAGCGGCCGGACACGAGATGAGAACGGGTGCGTTCTCGGACGAGAAGGTGGTCGAGCGGTTGGGGCGCGACTTCGTGTGCGTCTGGAAGAACATCCGGCCTGCCGAGCCGTACGTCGACACGCTGTATGGCGAGCACGCGCTCGGCTCGACGAAAAAGTTGGAGCGGGGCGCCGGAGACCAAAACGTCTGCGCCCACGTGGTCACGTCGGAGGGGCGCATCCTGCACGCGGTCCAGGGGTTCGTGGATGCGCCGCAGCTGTTGGAGGAGCTCGACTTCGCGGAGAAGGCCGGCGTGACGGGTGCCCGGGGCCTGTCGAAACTCTACGCTGACCGCGCGGCGCTGTTGAAAGAGAAGGAGTGCCGCGGCCTCCAGCTGCTGCGTAAGAATCTGTTGCAGCTGGCCGACGACCCGCTGCCGAAGCTGCACGTCATTCTCGACCGGACCACCGCAGGTCTCGGAAGGTAACGGAGGAAGTCTCTCAACCGGCGGGAGCGCGATTCGTCCGACAGGGACGAATCCGCCCCGCTCGGCTACAATCGCCGCATGTCGCGCGCGTCGCGGAAGGAAATCCTCGCGTGGTCGATGTACGACTTCGCGAATTCCGCCTTCGCGACGACGATCATCACGGTCGTGTACTCCGTTTATCTCGTCGGCCGCGTGGTGCCTGCCGAGGGGGCGCGGCTCCTGGGACTCAAGCTCGACGGGGCCACGATCTGGGCGATCGCGTACGCCACGTCGCTGGCCATCTCGGCCGCGATGGCCCCCATCATCGGCGCGGTCTGCGACTATTCCGCGTCGAAGAAGAAGTTCCTCGTCTTCTTCTGGCTCGTCGGCTGCCTCTCGACCATGGCGCTCTACTTCGTCGTGCCGGGAGACTGGATTCTCGGGAGCGTCCTCTTTATCGTCGCCAACATCTGCTTCGAGTCGAGCGTCTCGCTCAACAGCGCCTTCCTCCCCGAGCTCGCGCCGGCCGACCAGCTCGACCGCATATCGAGCATCGGCTGGGGCATCGGGTACATCGGCGGAGGGACGTGCCTGTTTCTGAACCTGCTGATGATCGGCGAATCTCCGAAGGACAGCGGCATTCGCGCGGCGCTCGCGTCAGTCGGCGTCTGGTGGTTCGTCTTCGGACTCATCACGATGCTGTTCGTTCGCGAGCGAGCAATCGCGCGGCCGCTAGCCGGAGCGAAATCCATCTGGACGGTCGGCTTTTCGAAGGTGGTCCAGACCATCCGCGGAATGAAGCGGTTCCGTACGCTGGCGCGGCTAACGATCTCGGTCCTGGTTTTCTCGGCCGGCGTCAATACCGTGCTCGCGATGTCCGGCCCATTCGCGCAGGAGGAACTGAACTTCTCTCAGCCGGAGATCATCAAGTGCTTCCTGATGATCCAGGGGGTGGGCGCCGTCGGAGCGGGCCTGGCCGCGTTTTTCTCCGGTCGCGTCCCCACGAAGACCACGCTCCTCGTCATGCTCTGCGTCTGGCTTGCGGCCATCGCGTGGGCGTACTTCATGCAGCGGAAACTCGAGTTCTGGATGCTCGGCGTCGTCATCGGTCTCGTCATGGGCGGCACGCAGGCGCTCTCGCGCGGCCTGCAGGCGCAGCTGACGCCTCCTTCGGCGACGGGGGAATTCTTCGGCTTCTACGGCGTCACGGGAAAGCTCGCGGCGGCGGGGGCGAACTACATCTTCGCGGCGGCGAACGCCATCACGGGAGACATCCGCGCCGGCATCGCGTCGATCATGCTCCTCTTCATCGCCGGATTGTGGCTCCTCTATCCGGTCGACGTGTCGCGCGGCCGTCGCGAGGCGGAGGACGAAGAGCAGCGGCTCCAGGCGGCGCCGTAAGGCTTCAGTCATCCACGCAGTTCCCGAAAGCGCCGAGGCCGCGGAGAGTGTCGCGTCTCGCGAGCTGATGCGGTAAGCCGCCAAGTCGCCAAGAGCGCCAAGACTGAATGAAGGACCGTCGGAGAAAGCGGTACGAAGCTCTCCGGCAGATCGGTGTCGCAATGCGAACGGCGATCCAACCGATCAACACTGAGGTAGCCGAGGTAACCGGTAAGACTTCGAAAAGTGAGCGTGCCCCCCCAGTTCTCTCTGCTTGCTCGGTTTTCTCAGTGTTTATCCCCTCTTCGTGTGGAGCGACAGAGATTCGCCAGCCTTCTCCAGTACCCCCTTGGCGGGCTTGGCGTCTTGGCGGCCCATTCCGACGGTGCGGTGTTGGGCTGCAGCGTTGCCGCGTTGTGATCTCGGCGTTAATGCGTGCGGGGTGAGAATCCAGACGGCGCCTACCGCGCCGCGGGCAGCGTCTTCCAGGTTTCGATCAGTCGCTCAACGCGCTGCTTGATCCGTTCGCGCATGCGGCGCAGCCGGGCCCGAGCGGCAGGCATCGCGATCGACGTCCACAGCCCCCACGTCGCCTGCAGGACCGCGTGCCACCGGTCGAGCCAGCGCAGCGCGATGGCGCCCGTAACCGGCGCGAGCTTCGTAACGATGCCGGCGCCCCAGATTCCGCCAAAGCGCCATGCCGCAAACGCCATGCCGGCCCACGCCACGGGGAAGGCGACGATGGAGACGAGGAACCCGATGCTCGTCCTCTCGTCGAGCGACTTCCCGAAGCGCGAGCATCCCATCGCGACCGCGTACGGAACGATATTGAACGCGAGACCGAGCGCCATGAACGGCAGTCCAATCGTCAGGATGACCGTGTTGCGCAGCGCGTAACCGAGCACGCGCCCGAATCGATAATCGTGCGCGATCTGATCGTCACGCACGCCGAGCTGGTCGAGCAAGTCGCGATAGTCACCGAGCGCGCGGCGCAGCCCGTCGACCTGGTCGGGTACGTGCTCCTTCAGCTTCGCGTAGGCGTCGAGAATCAGCTTCTTGCGGTCGAACGCCCCCTTCAGCTCCTTGTCGGCGCCGGCCGCGTCGATGACGCCCATCCGCTCGACGAGGTCGGCAAGCCGGACGAGTTCGCGATTCTCCGCCGTGAGCACCATTTCGGACAGCTTCGCGTGCAAGTCATCCGTGAGCGCGCCGACGGCGGCCCTGGCATCGGCCGCATAGCGTTCGCGGTACGCGGCGAGCTCGACGTTCGGCCCGAACATCACGAGCACTTTTCCCCGAAACCCGCGCGTGCGTTCGAAGTGGATGCCGACGAGCTGCACGCGGACGCCGGCGCGCATCGAGTCGCCCTCGAAGGCGATCTTCGACGCACCGTGCTTGAACTCCGCGAGCTTCGGGTCGAGGTGGCTCTTCCCCTCGGGGAAGATGCCGAGCGCGCGGCCTGTCGCGAGAACGCTCCCCGCCGAGCGGTAGAGCTCCTCGTTCTGCTTCGGGTCGAGGCCGTCCTTGGCGCGGTAGGCGGGGACGGCGTGGAGACCGCGCATGAACCAGCCGAGAATCGGGATGCTGAAGAGCGGCGCCTTTGCGATGAAGGTGACGGGCCGCGGGCAGGCGACAATGAGCAGGAACGGATCGATCATGCCGTTGTGATGGTTCGCGATGAGCACGATCGGGCCGTCGCCCGGGACGTTTTCCTTGCCGCTCACCTCGATCTCGCGGAAGAAAGCGCGCAGGCCGAGGCGCAGCAGCCATCGGACGAACCGGTAGAGGAGCGTCACGCCAGCTTCTCCGCGAGCCTTTGGAGCCGGTTTCGCACGATCGCGCGCATGCGACGCAGTTTACGACGCGCGGCGGGGAGTGCGGCGGTCGTCCACAAACCCCAGAGGGAGACGACGAGGTCGTGCCACGCATCCATCCATCGCAGGACGATGAGTCCGCTCAGGGGCGCTATCGCCAGGGCAGCGACCAGTCCGACTGCTCCCGCCATCCGCCACTGCCACCACGCCAGCAGCGCCCAGAACAGCGGAAAGACGACGAGCGACGCCAGGAAGCCGCCGGCCGCCCGGCGATCCTGGCTCCTTCCCGAGAATCGCGAGACGATCCACGCGACGAGGTACGGCGGAAAGTTGCACACGATGCCGACGACGAAGAGGGGAAGCGTCGCCGCAAAGAGGAATGTCGCGCGCAGCGCCTTTCCCATGACGCGGCTGGGGCGGAAGTCCTTCGCGATCTCCTCGTCGCGCACCCCGATCAGATCCAGCGTGCGTCGATAGCGGCGAACGGAGTCCTTGAAGCGCGCGAGTTCCTCGGGGGCGCGCCGCCGGAGTTCCGCCTCGCCCACAAGGAGGCGGCGCTTCCGCTCGAGGACCGACTCGAGCGTGTTGTCCATGCGGCCGATGCGCTCGACAAGCTCCGCCATCTCCATCATCTCGCGATCCTCGGCCGACGCCATCATCTCGGAGAGCTGCGCGTGGAGGTCGTTCGTGAGTGCGGCCGTCGCGGCGCGCGGGTCGGTCGCGTATTGCGCGCGATACGCGTCGAGGGTCATGGGGGGACCGAACGTCATCAGCACGCGCCCGCGGAACGCGCGCGTCTCCTCGAACTCGATCGCGACGAGCTGGACGCGCACGCCCCCCGCCTTGTCCGCCTCGAACGCGATTTTCGCGGCGCCGTGCTTGAATTCGGCAAGGTGCGGGTCCGTGTGACTCTTGCCCTCGGGGAAAATCCCGAGCGCCCGACCCTCGGCGAGGAGCGCACCGGCCGCCGCGTAGAGCCGCTCGTTTTTGTCCTTCGCGTAGCCGGCGTCCTGGCTTCGATGCGCCGGAATGCAGTGCCCCGCGCGCAGCATTGCGCCCATGATCGGGATGCGGAAGAGGGGCGCCTTCGCGAGAAACGAGACCGGACGCTCGACCGTCGTGACGATCAGAAACGGGTCGATCATGCTGTCGTGATGATTCGCGAGCAGCACCACGGGACCTTCGCGCGGGACGTTTTCGAGCCCCCGCGTGACGATCTCCGAGAAGTATGCGCGCAGCCCCGTACGGAGCGTGGATCGCACGACTCCGTAAAGGGACATCAGGCGCTCCGGACGAAAAGCCGGTCGGCGTTCGAGAAAACGCGCTCGGGGATCCCGATCGCGCGCTTGAGGGCGACGTCGCGGTCGAACGGATTTCGCACCGCGGAGCAGCGACGGATGTCCGATATGCCCAGGCGCCCGAAGAAGCTCCACGGCATCACCGGGACGGGGTAGTCGCTCCCCTGCAGCATCTGGTCCCAGTTCATGCCGGACGACAGGAGCCGCTTGAAGTGACGCACACGATTCGGCGTGCTCCACGCCGCGAGGTCGCCGTAGAGATTCGGCCATTTGCGCGTCATCGCGATGAAGTCGTCGAAGAAGTCCTCGTCGAAGAACCCGCTCTTGGTCGCGGAGTGCGCCGCGATGACCTTTACGCCCGCGTTCAGCGGCCGTTCCAGCATCGTGAGGCCGGAGAGCTTGTGGTCGACGACGCGCACCGTGTGCTCGCCGCCGGTGTGGCAGATGAGCGGGAGCTTCGCCTCGGCGAGCCGCTGGTAGAACCGCTCGCAGCGCGCGTCGCCGGGATCAATGCACTGGCTGTTCGGGAGCCACTTGATGGCCACGGCGCCCGCGGCGATGCAGCGGTCGAGCTCTTCCAGCGCATCCGGACGGTACGGATGGATCGAAGCGGCGGCGAGGATCTTGCCGGGGCGCTGCGCGGCGAGCGACAGGACGTATTCGTTCGGAGTGTAGATCTGGAGGATGTCGGTGCGCGGGCGACCCTGCTCGTCGTGGATCCGGTCGTGCGCGTAGAGCACGACGCCCGTGACATCCTTCGCGGCGTCAAGATGGTCGAAGAGCAGGCCGCGCAGGCGACCGTCGAGATCGCCTTGCATCTGCGACCGCTTGATGCCGAGGTGGAGACGCATCACCGTGAAGCCCATCGACTTCTTCGCCTTCTCCGACATCCAGCAGCCAGTCCCACCGTGTCCATGCCCTCCCGTATGAACGTGCATGTCAATCATGATGCAGACCCGAAAGATGAGAGATGGAAGATGATAGATGAGAGGGGGAAGGTCATTTGTTTCCCAGGCGTCGCTGCAAGCCGCCGATAGTAGATGCGAGCAGAGCCAGGACCTCATCGCATTCGCGGATTCGCTGCTCGATCAATTCCGCCGGGAGGAATTTGCGCGACCGGCGGTACCATCCGAGCGTCTCGCGCGCCTCGCCCATCCCGATCCGAAGCCGATGCAGGAATTCCGGCGTCGTGCCCCGGCCGTACCCTTCCTCGAAGCACGCGCACGTTGAACCGGCTGAGGCGATTATCTGAGCGGCGATCCTCTGACTGCGAACGTCTCCCATGAGGCGGTCGGTGTCATCCGCGACCTTCTCATAGAGCTCCATCGCCTTGACGTACGCAGGGTAGCTGGCGAGAGGATCGGTGATGAGCTGTCCATCCTGTCCGGCCTTTGATCTCTGATCTTTCATCTTTGATCTCTCGGCGCGAACGCCTCCAGATCGCATGGTCGCCCTGCGAGCAGGTCCGCAATGATGCGCGCCGTGATTGGCGCGAGGAGGATGCCGTTCCTGTAATGGCCGGTTGCAAGCACCAGTCCTTCCATCGCGCGACCTATATAAGGAAGGCGATCGGATGTGCCGGGTCGAAGCCCTGCCCACGTCTGAACGACGGGCAGTCGCGCAAGTCCGGGGGCGATGCGAACCGCGGCCGTCAGGATGCCGGCAATGCCTTCGACCGTGACCCGCTTGTCGAATCCGACGTCCTCCACCGTGCTGCCCAAGAGGATGCGCCCGTCGGAGCGCGGCACGATGTAGCGGTCGCCCCAGAGGATGACGCGTTGGACGAGATTAGGCGGACCTTCGAGGAGCGCGATCTGGCCGCGCACGGGATGGACGTCGATCTCGACGCCGATGGGGGAGAGCAGGTCGGCGGCCCACGCACCCGCGGCCATGATCGTCTCCTTCGCGAGCAGATCGCCGCGCGACGTCTTTACTCCGGTGATGCGTCCCGGCACGCGCAGGAAGCCGAGAACTTCACAGTTCGGCCTGAACTCGACGCCGAGCTTCGTCGCCGCCTCCGCCAGCGCGGGCGCGACGCGGTTGTTTCGCAGCTGGGCGACCCCCGGAAGGTAGAGTCCGCCCGCGAGTTCCGGCGCGAGGACGGGCTCGAGCTCCTTGGGATGCTCGACCGCCTCGACGGGATGTCCGCGCTCGCGCTTCCATGCCGCGACCTGGGCGATTGTCTCGCGGTCTTCGTCGGTCGTCGCGAGCATGACGACGCCGTTGTCGCGGTACTCAAGATCAATCGACGACTCGCGCTTCAGTTCGTCGACGAAGGGTCCCCAGAGCGCCGCGCCGTCGATGCACAACTGCGCCAGCGGCGCCGGGTATTCCGCCAGGTGGATCGGCGTCAGCAGGCCCGCGGCGGCCCAGGAGGACTCCCGGCCAATCTCCCCGCGCTCGACCACGACGACGCGCCGCCCCTCCTTCGCGAGGGCCCGCGCGATCGCGCAGCCGATGATTCCTCCGCCGACGACGACGCTGTCGGGCTGCATAGTGCTCAATTGTAACTAATGCAAGCGGCGTGCCACAGCGGACGGGACGAGCCGCGCCATAAGTGTGCAGGGACCTGCGCAGCGCGCCGTCGGAATGGGCCGCCAAGGCGCCAGATCGCCAAGAGGCCCGCCAAGACCTCACCATAGGATGTATGAAGCGAATCCTGCACAACCAGGAAAGCCGCCGGACGGGGCAAACCGGCGTCCTGCCGCGGCAGGACGGTGCACCGGAGTCCCGGGGCACCTCCGTGCCGCGGCAGAAGGGTGCACCGGAAACCCAGAGCACCTCCGTGGCGGGGCAGGGAGTTGCACCGGCTTCCCAGAACACCTCCCTGCCGCGGCAGGACAGTGCGCCGGCTTCCCAGAGCACGTCCGTGCCGGGGCAGGACAGTGCACCAGCTTCCCAGAGCACCTCCGTGGCGCGGCAGGAGGGTGCACCGGAGTCCCAGAGCACCTCCGTGGCGGGGCAGGGAGCTGCACCGAAAACCCAGAGCACCTCCCTGCCGCGGCAGGACACTGCACCGGCGTCCCGATGCACCTCCGTGGCGCGGCAGGACGACGGGATCGCGGTCATTACGCACTTCCATCGCGGCCGTCCTGCTCCCCCGCAGCTTCCACGCAGTAATTTGGCCGGGAGTGTTACCCCGCGGTGACAGTTCGACGGAATCGAACCCCGTTTCCCCTGTACCTTGGCAGACCGCAGGGACCCGATTCCCATTAGATTGCGCACGCAGTCTTGGCGATCTTGGCGGCCTTCCGCTTCAGCTCGTGGGACGCAACGTTTCTCGCATGAAAGCAAGAATTTGAATGTGAGTATTACAGAGGGATAGGATGGCGCGGGTGAAAGGAGTTGCGAGGAGGCTGCTCGCGTGGTTTCGCAAGACCGCGCGCGACCTGCCTTGGCGCCGCACGAAGGACCCCTACGCGATCTGGATTTCCGAGGTCATGCTCCAGCAGACCCAGATCGCGACGGTGATTCCGTACTACGAGCGCTGGATGAAGCGGTGGCCGACCGTGCGGTCGCTCGCCCGCGCCAAGCTCGACGACGTGCTCAAGATGTGGGAGGGGCTCGGCTACTACGCGCGCGCGCGCAACCTGCACAAGGCTGCACAGGCGTGGACGAATCCGCGCACGTTCGAGCAGTGGCGCGCGTTGCCGGGAGTGGGGGAGTACACCGCGGCGGCGATTGCGAGCATCGCGCACGGGGAACGCGTGGCGGTGTTCGACGGCAACGTGCGACGCGTGACAGCCCGACTGCTGAAGAGCAATGACGTGAATGTTGACGTGCTTGCGACGGTGGTGCCGCGAGGCGCCCCCGGCGATTTCAACCAGGCATTGATGGAGCTTGGTCAGCGCATCTGCACGCCGCGCTCGCCGAAGTGCGGCGAGTGTCCCGTCGAACCGCTCTGTCGCGCGCGGAAGGCGGGGGTGCAGGATGACTTTCCGCGCAAAGCCGCGAAGAAGGAAATTCCGCACTACGACATCGCCATCGGGGTGTGCTCGAAGGGGGATCGCGTCCTCGTCGCGCAGCGGAAACCGGACGGCCTGCTTGGCGGGATGTGGGAATTCCCGGGCGGGAAGCGCAAGCCGGGCGAGTCGTACGAGCGTGCGCTCGCGAGGGAGTTTCGCGAGGAGGTCGGGATTGCGATCGATGTCGGTGCGCCGCTGATGACGGTGCCGCACCGCTACTCGCACTTCGCGGTGACGCTGCACGTCTTCCGGTGCCGGTGGAAGTCGGGGAAGGCGCGCGCGATCGACAGTGCGGGGATCCGCTGGGCGACGGTGGACGAATTGCCGGCGCTCGCGTGGCCGACGGCGAACAAGCGGATTATTGAGCGATTGCTGGAGGAGCGCACGGCGCCGTCGCTTTTCTAGGGGATTTCGACGGCTGCTGCCCCGTTTAGACGTCCCTGCGCTTCATCGAATGCACTCGGGAACTCCCGAGCGTGACTTTCTCCGTCATCGGAGACGCTCGGGAACTCCCGAGCGGCATCTTGGCGGTCATCGGAACCGCTCGGGAACTCCCGAACGGTACTTCTGCGGTCATCGAGAGCATTCGGGAACTCCCGAGCGTGACTTTCTCCGTCATCGAAGACGCTCGGGAACTCCCGAACGGCATCTTGGCGGTCATCGGAACCGCTCGGGAACTCCCGAGCGGTATTTCTGCGCTCATCGACGATGCGCGGGAACTTCCGCAGACGACTTTTTCGGTCCCCGACACTGCGCTGGAACTTCCGCGCACCTCGGATGAACGCATCGATCGCAAAGGCCGTCTCCCGACTGTCGTGTTTTCCGACAGCCGGCATCAGCGCCACGTGCCAGTGAGTGTGTCCCGCCAGAATCGTCTGCACGACGAATTCGTTGTCCGGGGAACCGACCGGCTGCGTCCTGCGTCTATACGGACGGCGACAGATTGCGACGGAACCTTGCACAGGAGCAAACGATGAAGACGTGGACGTTACTCGCGACCGCGCTCGCGTTCCTTGCGCTCGACACCTTTGCCGGCGCGTGTTTCATCCACTCGCCGCTCCCCGTGGAGCTCATCGAAGACCACATCACCATCGACGTGATCGACCAGGTCGCTACGAAGCAGTACACGTGCACCTTCTACAACCCCAACCAGGGCTCGGTCGAAGGCGGGACGTGCTACATGGAAGTCGAGCCCGGCGCCCAGATCGACAAAATGACCCTCCAGATGGAGGGCAAGGTGATCGAGGGGGAGATTCTCGACGTCGACACCGCAAATCGGGTCTTCCAGGAGATCCTGGCGCGCGGCGGCTCGCCGGCGCTTCTCGAGTTCTACGGCAACGGCCTGGTGCGCGCACAGGTCCCGCGCATCCCTCCGATGGGAACGGTCACCGCGATCCTGCGCTACACCACGTATCTCAAGTCCGAGAACGGCCTCTTCCGGATGCGGGTTCTCAACACGAATCCGAAGGCGATGCTGAAGCCTCTCAAGAGGGTGACCGTGACCGCGACGATCAAGTCGACCGACGCCATCAAGTCCGTCTACTCGCCCACGCATAACATCAAGGTCACGCGGAAGGACGACCACAACGTCACGATGTTCATGGAAGAGATCAACTACCTCCCGCGCACGCCGCTGGCGCTCTACTGGCACGTGGCCGACGGTGGACTCGGGATGGGATCCATCGCCTACCGCGACGACGAGGAGCGCGGGCATTTCATGCTCATGATTTCGCCGAGCGTCGCGACGGGTGAGCAGGTCATTCCGAAGGACGTCGTCTTCTGCATGGACACGACCGGCAGCATGGCCAAGGACGAACGCTTCGTTCAGATGCGGCAGGCCCTGCGCGAGTGTCTCGGGAAGCTGAACCGCGACGACCGCTTCAACGTCGTCACGTTCGGGACCGACATTCGCTCGCTCGCGGAGCGGCCGATCGAGGCGACGGCGAAGAACGTCAAGGCGGCGAGAGGCGTCGTCGATGAGCTCGACGCGCACGGGGCGGCCTCCCAGGAGGAGGCGCTGGAGGCGGCGCTCGGCCGGTTCGAGGATTCGTCGCGGCCGAAGTACGTCGTCTTCCTCACCGACGGCAACCCCGGCATCGCCGAGGAGGAGTTGAAGCCCACCGCCGCGCGCATCCGGAAGTTGAATCGAAGCGGCGCGAGGATCTTCGTGATCGGCGTCGGCAACGAGATCAACGCGAAGCTGCTCGACCTGATCGCCGAAGAGAGCGGCGGCGGGTGCGAGTACGTGATGCCGAAGGAGAGCGTGTCCGAGCGGCTGTCGGACGCGTATACGAAAATCTCCAACCCTGTACTCTCGGATCTCGAATTGCGATTCGAAGGGATCCGCGTCGAGGAGGTTTATCCGCGGCGCATGCCGGACGTCTTCAAGGGACAGCAGGTCGTCGTCTTCGGGCGGTACCTCGTCGGCGAGCAGCCGCCCGCGGGAAAGGCGGTCTTGTCCGGTCGCGTGGACGGCAAGTCCGCGACATTTGAATACCCGCTGACGTTCCCTGTCATCTCGCCGTCGAACGATTTCCTGCCGCGGATCTGGGCGGGGCGGAAGCTCGCGCACATGATCGAGCAGGTCCGCATCGACGGCACGAACGACGTGCTCGTCAAGCAGATCACGAGACTGGCGAAGCAGTACGGGATCGTGACGCCGTACACGAGCTACCTTGTCTCGGACGACATCATCAGTCACGGCAGTCCGGTCGGCGGGGATCACGAGGAAGCGCAGTTCACGAGCGCACTGCGCGCCGAGAAGGCGGATTCGCGAGCGCCGGCGGGAGAGCCCAGCGGTGGAGGCGCGCGCGCCGGGTTCCGAGGGCGGTCCCTGAGGAGGCTGCAGCAAGCGCAAGGATTGAACGAGCTTGAGAACCTGGCGGAAGATTCGACGGGCCGAACCGCGAAAGAAGTGATGCAGAAGGTGCGGACGATCGGGCCGAAGACGTTCTACGTCTCCGACGGCGTCTGGTACGACGGGACGTTTGATCCCGACAGCCGCCTCAGCGTGATCGAGGTGAAGCTGGCGAGCGAAGCGTACGCGAAGCTCATCGATACTCTGCCGGGCCTGGCGCGGTATCTCTCGCTGACGAAGGTGGTCGTCCTCTATCGCGGCAAGGTCTACAAGATCGTATAGCACGGAAATCCAGTGAAGGAACAATCCATGACACGCTCAATCATCACCATGGCGATCGCCCTCGTGTTGTCCCCGGTCTGCGCCCAGGATGGGAAGCCGGCGCAGGAGGAGGCGAGGCCGTGCGAGATCCGCACCAAGGGCGGATCGTATTTCACGGGCCTCATGCGGGGCATGGGCCGCATCGCCCTCAAGACGAAGTACGCCGTCATGGAGATTCCGCGCAAGGACGTGACGTCGATCCGCGTCGGCGACGTCGAGAAGGAGGAGCGCGACAGCGTGGTCACGCGCGAAGGGACGATCCGCGGATGGCTGGAGACGCCGAAGGAGGCGCTCGAGGTCAACACCGGGTTCGGTGTGTTGCGGATCCCGCTCAAGCAGGTGAAGTCGCTGGAGTTCCGCAGCGGCCTTTCGGGGCCGTGGAAGCTGGGCGACGACTGGCCGGAGTTCGTGGCGGGCGATCCGGAGCGGGCGGCCGCGGGCCCCGCGTTCCAGGTGCGGATGCGCGAGATCCAGTCGTTCCGGGGCACGCTGAGCAATCTGCGCGAGGTCCGGTTCGAGACGAAGTACGCGATGCTGAAAGTGCCGGTACGCGACCTCAAGTCGCTCACGCTGGGCAACGGAAAGCGCGACGTGATTGAGACGGCGGAGGGTCCGTTCGAGGGGACCGTGCAGAAGCTCGGCGACTCGCTCGATCTCGACACGGGTTGCGGGATCCTCACGCTGCCGCTGAGCCGGATGGCGGGGATTTTCCAGAGTGCGCGGGCGTCGGGCTTCGGCGACAATTTCGAGGCCGACACGATCGACGGCTGGACGTCGTATGGCGGCTCGTGGAAAACGAATGGGGGCCGGTTGGAAGTGACGGGTTCGAACAACTACAACACGGTGGTTCTGCTGAACGAGACGCTGCCCACGTCCTACCAGCTTGAGGTGGAGTGCCAGGGGACGCAGGGCCTCGGCGTGCTGTGGCATGCGCAGAATCAGTCGGCCGCGCTTGCGCTGTGGATCAACCAGAACCAGATCTTCGTTCTCGGCGGCGCCAGCTGGTGGAACTGGCAGCAGCTGGCGCAGTGGCAGGTGGTTGTGCCGGCGAACGAATTCTATCGCGTGCGTCTCGAAGTGAATGGAGAGGCGACGACAGTGTTCATCGGCGAGAAGCAGGTGGGGAGCGTCAACACGCCGGGCGCGAAGGGCGGCAAGGTCGGCTTGTTCTGCTACAACGGCACGGCGAAGTTCGACAATTTCTGGGTGAGGTAGCGAACGACGTTCTTCCGGCCATGGGTCAGCGGTCCCTGGCCATGGAGGCGCAAAGCCCCGGACCGCCCTGCCCGTCTTTCTGCAGATCCGGTTCAGGCTGCGACCGTGGCGGAAGCCGGTAGTGTCTGCTTTTGGATCGTCCACGATCACTTCGCCTGGATGGGGCGCGAGAGCCTTTACTGCTCGTGCGCTCAAGCATAGAATGGATCACGTGAAGAACGCGCACGCAGTGGCGCTGGGGCGTCTTGGGGGCCTGAAGGGTGGCCCTGCCAGGGCGGCATCGCTCTCCCCGGACCAGCGGTCACGGCAGGCAAGGGACGCGGCTCTCACCCGCTGGCTCAGTCGAAGGCTTGGGATCTTCATGTCGCTGCTGAAGGCGGCGAATTTTCTGTCCGGCGCGAAGATCGCACGATGACGCTGGACGAGCTTATCCCCATGGTGGCGCGTTTCTTCGCCGCCCGGCGCATCCCTTACTTCACCTTCGGCGGCGTGAGCGTCAGTCTCTGGGCAAGGCCGCGTACGACGAGAGACTTGGACGTCGTCGTCAGCGTCAAACGTGCAGGCGTTCCCCCTCTGGTGACCGGACTCAACAAGCTTGGGCTCAAGATCACCAAGTCCCTTGCCAGAAAGTTGAAGGAAGGGCGCATCATCAAGCTGCCGATTGGCGAAACCGAGCTCGACATCAAGCTCTGCTCCACGGATCACGACCTCGAAGCCCTGGCCAGGTCAAAAGTCGCCAAGTTCGACGACTTCGCGCTCTCGGTGGCTTGCCCTGAGGACGTCATCCTCTACAAGCTCCAGCCGTGGAGACGGCAGGACCAAGCCGACATCGAGAACCTTCTTGCGAGCGTCCGCGATATCGACGTGGACTACATCGAGGGTCATCTAGCCCCCCTGGAAGAGAAAACGGGTCATCCGATGCGCCAGAGGTGGGAAGAGATCAGGCCGCAGTAGCGAAACGCGGGGCGCGACGCGGTCGTCCCGTTCTTCGTGCGTTGTTCGGGCGCACCGGATTCAATGTCCACTCCAGTGGACAATCTCGAATTCCTGCGGCTGCTCGACGAGCATCGGCAGACCACGACGATTCCCGGCTTCCGCCGGGAGCGGACGGCCGAGACGTGCCGTCACATGGACGCCGAGGGCATTCACAGCATCGTGCTTCACTCGCGACTGGAGTCCGCGGACGCGGACCGGATCATCGATCGCGAGATCGAGCACTTCCGCGCGCTGGGCCACTGTTTTGAATGGAAGGTTTTCGAGCATGACGCGCCCGCCGATCTCCGGCACAGGCTGGTCGCGCGCGGCTTTGTCATCGAGGAGACGGAGGCTGTCATGGTGCTGGACCTGGCGGAGGTTCCCGCGCCGCTTCTCGCCCCCGCGTCTGCCGACATCCGTCCGCTGAACGACCCCGACAAGTTGCAGGACATCCTTGAGGTCTGGAGTCGCGTGTGGCCGGAGGAGGACCAGTCGCACTGGGTGCGCAAGATTGCGCAGAGCATGCGCGAGCGGCCGGGGAGCGTCAGCCCGTACGTGGCGTATGTGGACGGCGTCCCGGCGGCGACGGCGCGGCTCAGCGTAGCGCCCGACGACCCGTTCGGCTATCTGGGGGGAGGGGCGACGCGGGCGGAGTTCCGGGGTCGCGGCCTGTACACGGATCTACTACGTGTGCGGGTGCGCGAGGCGGTGGCGCGCGGGCTGAAGTACCTGATGGTGGACGCGCGTCCGATGAGTCGTCCCATCTTGGAGAAGCGCGGTTTCATGCTCGTGTCGCATGCGTACGCGTGCAACTGGAAGCCGGCGGGGTCGACGGGTCGTTGACGAGGGGCAGAGACTCAAGCCTAGTCTCGACCGGCCTCGCGGTGGAGGACCGGATGCCCGGCGGTGCCGTAGATGTACTCGATCGGTCGTCCCCCCCAGGAGTGCAGGATGCCGAGGAGGGCGATCATCCGGCTTCTCCACGGCGCCCGGCGCGCCGCGTCGAGGAAAAAACTGCGCGCTTGGCCTGAGCGTCCCTCGAGCAACAGTCTGCGTCCACGGTGGAGCGACGCGCGGCCCTTGGCGTGCGTCAACTCGAGCGCGATGCGATCCATCTCGGTGTCCGTGAGCCGGAGCCTGTCGCGGTAGCGTTCGATGAAGTCGGGGATTTCCAGGACCACGCCTCGCAAGATCTCCTCGTACTGTCGGTGCGTTGCGCCGAATCGATGAGTCCGCCAGTAGCCGAGGACGCGATCCGAATACGCGAACCGACCTTCCAGGCTGATCCGAAGGATCGTGGGATAATCAGTCACGGGCAGTCCGACGCGCGCCTGGAATCCACCAATCTCTTCCAGGGTTCGGCGGCGCAGCATCACGGTGACCGGGTACGCGTATGTGAGCATCCGCGTATCCAGCAGCGCCCGCGTCGCGCTTCCGACAGGGTCGTTGAACAGCATGCTGCGGGTGAAGGGCATGCTCGGATCTGGGATGCGCGATTGATGATTTGATTCTCCGACGACCTGCGTGATGCCGTACGCCAGTACCACGCCGGGGTCCTCAAATGCAGGCACCTGCACGGCAAGCTTGTCGGCCGGCCACCAGTCGTCGCCCTCGAGGATTGCTATCAGCGGCGCGCGCGCCAGCCGGAGCGCCTCGTTGTACGTCTGTGCGAGGCGGTTGAGTCCCTGGTTCTCCTGGTGGACGTATCGAATCCGCGGGTCGGTGAAGCGTCGCACGACATCAGCCGTCCCGTCCGTTGACCCGTCATCGATGACGATCTGCTCCCACGACCCGAATGTTTGCGCGAGCACGCTCTCGATGCAGGGGCCGATGAAGCGCTCGTGGTTGTAGGTCGGCGTGAGGATGCTGACGGCCGGCTCCGCGGACATGATCACAAGCCTAACCGATGGGACCCGCGTGGGCAAAACCCTGCGGCGTGAGGGGCGCGATGGCATCTACAGCACGACGAGCGCCGATGGAATCGCCTGGACGGTGGGCATCCTCGAGTTCCCGAACAGCGGAGAGGCGTACGACTCGCACGGTCGCGTGACTCCGTGCGCGGCCGGAGGGCGGCTGTACTTCGGGGGCGCGCAAACGGAGTCCTGGGATAACAACGCGATCTGCGTTGTGGACACGACGCCACAGCCCTAGGATTCGGGGCGCGAACCGACAGCGTCTGGTCGCTGTGACGCGCGCCAAGGCATCCGGATCCGCGGAGGAAATGAGAGCAGGAAAGACTCCCGGTCCAGGCTGAGATTGGGGTTGTAGGCAGGGTCGGCGTTGAGCAGATCACCCCAGCGGCTCTTCATGACGTCGACTTCCGACTGGAATCGACGGAGATGCTCCGATTTGAGATCCGACCCTCGCGACGCGGACTCGTGGTGATACAGCTCCGCGTAGGGAGTCCACACGTTTCGGTATCCCCTCTCGCGAATGCGGATGCACAAATCCACGTCATTGAAGGCGACCGCCAGATTCTTCTCATCCATGCCGCCCGCGTCCTTGTAAATGCTGCGCTGGACGACCAGACACGCGGCGGTGACGGCGGAAAAATTCTGGCCCAGCAGGGCCCGACCCATCATGCCCGCGCATCCGCGGGGGCGCCGCAAGTGTGCGTTGCCGGCCACGCCCAGCGTCCCTAGGATGATTCCGGCATGCTGGATGCGGTCGTTCGGATAGTAGAGCATCGCGCCGACGGCGCCGATGCCGGGGCGCATGGCTTGACTGACCATCTCCGTGAGCCAGTCGGGGGTGATCACCTCGATGTCGTTGTTGACCAGCCCGACGACCGCCCCCCGGGCCTGCGCGACTGCAAGATTGTTCATGGCCGCGAAGTTGAAAGGGGCGTCGTAGCGGATCACCCGGATTCGACTCTCGCGCGACTGATCTTCGAGATAACGCAGCGTCTCGGGATCGTCCGACTGGTTGTCGATCACGATCACCTCGAAGCGCGGATACGACGTTCTCAAGCGAATGCTGTTGAGGCACCGTCGCAGGAGATCCACACGATTGCGCGTGGGGACGATGAGCGAAACCAGCGGCGGCGGATCCGGAAGCGGGTAGCGTACCCGCCAATGGCTTCCCACGCCGTGTTCGATCTGGACGTCCATCCCGGTGCGCTGGAAGTGCTCCGTCAGGGCGCGGCGCGCGGCCACGTGGGCGTAGTTCTTTTCTTCCGGAGCCAGGGCGGCGGAGCCCGGAATGGCGCGCCAATGATATAGCACGTGCGGGATGTGGTGGATGTTCGACACGGGGATCGCCGCCGTGAAGCGCAGCGCAAGATCGTAATCCTGGCTGCCCTCGAAACCTAGGCGGAAGCCGCCGACGTCGCGCACGATGCGCGCGCGGTACACGCCGAGATGGCTGATCAGATTCTGCGCGAGGAACAGATCGGGATTCCAGGATGGCTTGAAGTACGGGTCGTAGCGCCTGCCCTTCTCGTTGAGTTTGTCCTCGTCGCTGTAGATCAGATCCGCTTCCGGGTGCTCGTTGATG
>CAYXVY010000116.1:0-8727 GCA_964468745.1 uncultured Planctomycetales bacterium
GCGTGCGCGCGGCGTCGGGAAAGCCGGGCGACCGCATCCTCGTCCAGCAGGCGCAACAGGCGGTCGCATTCGGTGCGGCGATTGTGGCGGCGCGCGCCTCCGGGGAGGGTGCGGCGGTGCGCGGCGGCGCCCTGCGGCAGGTGGCCTCGCACGATGTCGGGATGCGCGTTTGGGACAAGGATGCCGGCAAACCGGGGGTCAACGTACTGATCCCGCGCAACGCTCCGCTGCCGGCGAAGCACGCGACGACCGTCTATACGACGCGCCCGGACCAGCAACGTATGGTGATCGAGATCGTGCAGTCGCGTGGCGCGGGCGACGAGGGAACGAGCCTCGGGAACTTCGCGTTCGGCCCGATTGAGAAGCCGGCGAAGAACTACCCGGTCGAAATCACGGTGGAGTACGACGCTGAAGGGATCGTGCGTGTGACCGCGAGGGACCCGCGCACGGGCCGTGCGATGGAGCAGAGTCTCGAGGATCCGTCCCAGGGCGAGGCGGCGCGCGTGGCACGACTGCGCGAGCTGGTGATGGGCCAGCGCATCAACGAGTAGCGGTCGCTAGACCATCGCTTGGGCGCGTTGCGCGCACTGCTCCGCTGCCTCCGCGGACTGGCGGGCATGATCGGCGCTTTGTTGCGCTTGATTGGCGAGGTCTTGCGACCGGTCGGCGGCGGTCCTGCTGTCGTTCGCCGCCTGCTCAGCCGCGGTGCGCTGCTGCTCCGATTCCGAGCGTGCCTCGATGGCCGCTTCGCGCGCGGCTTCCGCCTCGGCCAACGCCCGCTCCGTCTCCACCTTGGCCTGCTCCGCTTGGCTGCGCAGATTTTCGATCTCCTGTACGAGCTGCTCGGCCTGGTGCTGCAAGGCCTCGATCTCGCCGGCGCGCTGTTCCGCCAACCGTGAGTGCGTTTCGGCTTCGGTTGCTTCCTTGTCGGCCCTGGCGGACGCCGCCTCGGCCTCCTGGGCTTCCTTGTCGGCCTTGGCGGATGAGGCTTCGGCTTCAGTTGCTTCCTTCTCGGCTTTCGCGGATGAGGCTTCGGCCTCGGTTGCTTCCTTGTCGGCCTTGGCGGATGCGGCTTCAGCTTCGCTTGCTTCCTTGTCGGCTTTCGCGGACGCGACCTCGGCTTCCGCGGCTTCCTTGTCGGCCTTGGCGGACGAGGCTTCAGCTTCCGCGGCTTCCTTGTCGGCCCGGGTCGATGCGGCCTCGGCTTCGTTTGCCTCCTTGTCGGCCCTGGCGGACGAGGCCTCGGCTTCCGCAGCCTCCTTGTCGGCTCGAGCGGATGCGGTTTCAGCTTCGCTCGCTTCCTTGTCTGCACGCGCGGACGCGACTTCAGCTTCGCCCGCTTCCTTGTCCGCGCGGCCCGACGCGTTTTCGGCCTCGGACGCTTCCTGCTCGGCCTTCTGCGACGCGCGCTCGGCCTCGTCAGCCTCCTGCGCTGCCTTGTCGGCGGCGCGCTGGGCGTCGTCGACTTTCTGGTTCGCCTCTTCCTGCGCGCGCTGGATTGCCTCGGCGGCCCGGCGGGCTTCCTCTTGAATCGCGCTGATATTGTCCGCGTCGCTCATGGTGTCGTTCTCCCTTACATCATGGACCGGGCACGGCGCAGGGCCTCCGCGGTCACCTCGAGCGAGTGCTGCGCCGCTTCGGCCTTCTGTTGTGCTTCCACGGCCTGCGTGCGCGCCTGGTCCTCGGTGCGCTGGCTGTCCGTGGCGGCTTGGGTCGAGTCCTGATTCTTGTGGTCGCTGTCCGACCGCGCCCCCGTCGCATCCGCGCGCGCGTCTTCGGCTGCGTGCTGCGCGTCTTGCGCCGCGGTGCGCGCATGTTCCGCGTGCTGCCGAAGCTGTTCGATCTGCGCGACGAGCTGGTCCGCCTTTGCGTTCAGTCGTTCGATCGCGGCCTTGTACTGTCGCACGCGAATGAGATGCGCTTCGGTCTCCTGCGCCTCCTTTTCGGCGCGCGTGGACGCAGCCTCGGCTTCCGTGGCCTCCTTGTCCGCCTTTGCGGATGAGGCCTCGGCTTTCGACGCCTCCTTGTCCGCCCTTGCGGATGCGGCCTCGGCTTCCGTGGCTTCCTTGTCGGCTTTGGCGGATGCCGCTTCAGCCTCCGCGGCTTCCTTGTCCGCTCGCGCGGAAGAGGCTTGAGCCTCGCCTGCTTCTTTTTCAGCCCGTGCGGACGCGGCTTCGGACTCGCCCGCTTCCTTGTCGGCCCGCGTGGATGCCGCTTCGGCCTCGGTCGCTTCCTTGTCCGCCCGCGCCGACGCCTGCTCCGCCTCGTCCGCCTCGCGCAGCGAGCGCTCCGACGCACGCTCCGCTGCCTGGCCCTCCTGGTCGGCCCGTTGCGAAGAGGCGTCCGCCGCGTCGGAATCCTGCTGGACCTCATCGGCGGCGCGTTCGATCTCGCCCGCCATCCGCTCGGCTTCGGCGAGCAGCTCGCTGAGGCCATCCGCCCCAAATCCGCTGCCCGCGCCCTCCAGCTGCGCCCCGGACGGGGAATTGTCGGTAGAGCCGGACGTGCCGTCGTACGCGTCGGGGTGTGCGGATCTGTCCTTCTCGAGGAGATCCGCCTCCAGCTGGCGCCGAGGCTTATGCTGGTCTTTGAAGTCGTTCAGATTGTCGATGGCGCCATCCCAGTCGCCCTCGGTTACCTGCTTCCAGAATTTGGGCGTCCTCTCCGACAGATCGCCGTACTGGAAGCCGACGCTGGTCAGCACGGTTTGCTGTGCCGAGGTCAGGTCGTCGAACTCCGGCATCCCGGGCGCGCGATCTCGGTTGTACGCGTCCTCGATCTGCTGCTGCTTGGTGTGCTGTACTTTCTCGTCGATTTCGCGGACTTGCTCGGGTGTGAGCTTGAGAGGATGCGCGTTGACGTACGCGTCGGCCTCCATCCGTTTCTTGCCGAGATACGGATCGAGCTCGCGGATGACGTTTTCAGGGATCCCCATCTTCTCGAGGTCCGCACGCGAATGCTGACCGAGATCGAATCCCGTGCCGATCGTCACCCCGCTCTGGCCGATGATTTCGCCGGTTTTCTTATTCTTCGGAACATAGGCTTCATCGATAGCCTTACCTTCACGCTCGCCGATGAAGTCCCAGTCCACCCCGGGCGCGCTTTCGGGTTGTCTCTGCTCAACGGCTCCGCTCTGCGGCCGCTTGAGCTCGGCGTCGACCTGATTGCGGTAGCGTTGCGCGTTCTCCTCGATCTCGTTCGTGCGCGCCTTCGCGGCAATCTCCGGATGTTCCCGTTCCATCTTGCGAATGAGCTCCTCTGTTGCCGGGTTGCTGCCCGTGGCGACGAGGTTGCCCAAGCCGTGCGCGTGCTGGCTGTGCGCGTCGAATCTCCGCGTGGCGGCATCGATGCGCGGGACCATGTCCTCTTCCTCGGATTGATTCGCGCTCTTGATCCGGCTTCCATCGACGATATCGCGAGCGCCGTCGAACATCTTCTTGCCTGCGTTGATTTGGTCGCCGGCCGACTGCATCGGCCCGGATTGCATCGCGTTCCCTGCCGCCTTGACCGCGTCGCCCGCGGCATCGACGTAATTGCCCTGTCCGAGGTTGACGCCCGCGCTGATCGCCTTGGGCGCCGCGTGATCGAAAACGTTGACCGCATTGAGGGTTTTCGCGGCAGCGCCTGCGGTGTCCCCCTGATCGAAGGACGCCTTGGCATCGATCCCGCCCGTCACGAGGCCATACCCTTTATCGACGAACCACCGCGGATCTCCGGGCCCGGCCCCTGCCCCCATCGCCGAGACCGTCAAGTCCGCCGCGCTGCTTACGATCTTGGCCGCGCCGCCCATCTGGGCCAGTCCCGCGTCGGCGTTGCTTTCCTGGTAGTGGCCCTGCATCTGCAGCTTTTGCGCTTGCGCCTGCTGCGATACGTTGTGGAAAAACTCGCCCCGATCGTGCAGCGCATCGACAGTCTCCGACGAACTGCCGCGTGCGACGGACTGGGCGAAGCGAAGATGCTCGTACGTGCGCAGGAGCTCCTCCTCGCTGTGAACCTCGATCGTCCGTTCCTCGCCCGAAGGCGTCCGGTACGTAAAGCTCTGAGGCCAGCCCATAGTCACCCCTTCGAGAGCAGCGCCGCGATTCTTCACGGGGATTATAGTCCGGCCCGCCGCTCTCCGGCCGCTCTCTCGGAACTTTGCCGCAACCCGCGCGATGAGGCGTATCATTTCCCGGATGAGACTCCTCAGCCTCGCGCTCCTGCTTCTCGCGGCCCTGCAGGATCCACCGAAGGTTCTCGCGCGGCGCGGGCCGTACATTCAGAACGTACGCCAGGACGCCGCCGTGGTGTGCGTGTGGCTCTCGACGGAGTCGGAAGCCAGCGTGACGGTCGGTGACAAAGTCGTGTCCAGCCCGCGCGCGACTCGGCATTTCATGGAGATCACCGGACTGAAGTCCGGAACCGAATATACGTACGTCGTTCAGGCCGGCGCACTTAAGGTCGAGCCGGCGACGTTCCGCACGGCGCCCGCGGCCGACGCCGCCGTGAACTTCGTAGCGTTCGGAGATTGCCGCAGCAACCACGACATGCACGCGAAGATCGTCGATCTTGTGCGCGCGCAGAAGCCGGAGTTTGTCCTCTGCAGCGGCGATCTCGTCGAACGCGGCGTAAAGCCGGAACTCTGGGACGAGTTCCTCAGGCTGGAGGGGCCGCTCCTCCGCACCACGCCCCTCTACCCGGCGCTCGGCAATCACGAAGACAACGCGCCGGAGTATTTCGATATCTTCGTCCTGCCGGGGAACGAGCGGTGGTACTCCTTCGACTGGGGCCCGGTGCATGTCGTCGCCCTGGATACCACGAAGAAGTTCCGGTGGGACGACAAGCAACTCGCGTGGCTCAAGGCAGACCTCGCCGCCTCGAAGGCGACGTTCAAGGTCGTGATCTGGCACTACGCGCCGTACTCGGCGTCGTCGGAATCCAGCCGGGAGAGCGATTCGAAGGCGCTCACGGAGCGGTACGCGCCGATCCTAAAACAAGGCGGCGTCTGCCTCGCGCTGGGCGGCCATAATCACAACTATCAGCGCGCCGAGGCGGATGGCGTCTGCTACGTCACGACCGCCGGCGGCGGCGCGAAGCTCTACGACATCGGGGAGCTGCCGGAGCTCAAGGCCTCGAAAAAGGCGCACCACATCTGCCGGCTGCGCGCGGAAGGAAAGAAGCTCACGCTCGAGGCGGTCGACCTGGAAGGCGCCGTGATCGATACGTGGACGCACGCGGCGCCCTGACCTACTTCTGCTTCTCGTCCATCGGGATCCAGCCGCGCTCCTGCGCCATCACCTTCATCCTCTTCGCCACCTTCAATCGCGAGTCGGGGTCGTGGAACTTCACCATGTAGATGGGGTTCTTCGACGGATCGCTCTTCATCACCCAGACTCCTTCAGCTTCGAACGCTTCCGGACCCGTTTCGAAGATTTTCATGAGGATGTGGAAGGCGACGGTCCCCACGGGGACGGGATCGTGCAGGTTGTCCTCGATCGCCGTCGGCGTCGGATCCCCTATGCGCCCGATGAGCAGCGTGACCGCCACCCGCGGCTCCACCGCGAATCCCGCGAACATGTCTTCGTAGGCGTAATGGAGCTTTGCCTGGGTCTGCGCATCCCAGTAGTGGATGTCGCGCAGATGATCGATGGATTGAACCGCCGGATTCGGCTTGGGGGGCTCGACGCACCCCGCGACGATGACGGCTGCGATCAAAAGTCTTCTCATGCCACTTTTACCCTGTCCTTTCCACCGCGCTTTGCCTCGTACATCGCCGCGTCTGCGCGGCGCAGGAATGCGTCCGCCGCTTCGCTCTCGCGAAGGGCGACCGCGCCGATGCTCACCGTGACGCCGAGAGACTTGAGCGACTTCGGTTCCGCCGCGATCGCGGACTGGATCCGTCCGCCCACGATCGCCGCCGAGTCGAGCCCCGCGTCCGTCAGGACGACGGCGAACTCGTCTCCACCGATGCGGTACGCGAGATCGACCTTCGCCCGGATGCACGCCTTCAGGCAGCGCGCGAATTGCGTTAGGACCTCGTTCCCCTTCGCGTGACCGAACTTGTCATTGATCGGCTTGAAATTGTCGAGATCCGCGTAGAGCAGCGTAAGCGGACGACCCGATCGCGCCGCGCGCGCCACGGCGAGCGGAAGCTCCTCCGTGAAGCGGCGCACCGTATAGCAGCTGGTCAGCGAGTCGAGCGCGGACATCTCCACCAGCCGCGTCTGCTGCGTGCGCAGCACCGTGACGAGGCAGGCGATCATCAGCCCCAGTAGGATGTCGGACGCGAGGTCCGACGGCGTGAAATCGCGTCCCCGCATCACGCTCACGATCAATGGCGCCACCGCAAACATGTACGCCCAAGCGGCTTTCATGGAATTGCGACATTATAGTAAGCGAGGCTATAGTGTTCTCAATGCCGGGAAAGAGACCGGGCGATACCAGCCGTCGCATCCGCCTCGTGATTCCGGAGCGCGCCGTCGTCGCGCTCGTGGGGCGCACGATCACGGACTGCGACCGCCTCGAGCGTCTCCTGAAGCCGCGCGTCATGCGAAAAGGCGGCACGCTCAAGCTCTTCTCGCAGGTCCACCAGATGGAGGATCTCGCGGGGGAGCGCATCGACGTGCTCATCCTGGAGCCGTCGCTTACGTCCACGGCGAAGGACGCCATCATTTGGATGGTGAAACGCGCGAATTCGACCGTCACCGTCTACGACGGCATTCTCTGATCGCGCGCTAGCTCTTCGCGGCGCGGTCCTTCTTCGCCTTCTCGCGGATCGCCGGCAGATCCCTCTTCGCGACCTCGAGCTCCGCGGCCCAATCGCCGCGGCGTCGCGGGTCGAGCGCCTCGATGAACGGCAGGCCGGGGTAGCGCTCGCGCGTCTCCATGATCACGGCGTACGCCTTGCGCATCACCGCGTCCCCACGCGCCACGCCCTGTCCGATGCGCTCGGCGAGCGTCCGCCAGCGCAGCGCCCAGAGCCGCACCTGCGCACCGCGCTCCTCCTGCGCCCAGTCGGCGATCATCGACTTTCCGGCCTCGACCTCGTCGATGAGCGTCATCGCCTCCGTGCGCGCGGCCCCGTCGACCGCGTGGGTGCCGCCAAGCTCGGGCCGCGGTGAGCCGAGCGCCAGTTTCAGCGCCTCCTCGCCACCGGTCGAAGGACCGAGTGACAGCATCGCCGCCCGCACGTCCGCCATCTCCTTCTGCATCTGCCCGAGGATCGGGTCGATCTCGTCGACGCGCGGCTGCAGCCCGATCTGGACCAGGGACGTGCGTCGCGTCTGGAGACCGTCGATCTGCTCGCGGAGCATCCGCACCCGCCTCTCGAGGTCTTCGCGCCGCCGTTGCGCGTCGAAGTTCTTGCGGGCCTCCAGGATCTCGCCGTCGAGCCGGCGGATCAACCCTTCATAGTCGCGGGCTTCCACGTTCGTTCTTCGGAGAGTATAGCCCATCGACGCGGTTCTATCCCGATACTTCCTGTCGCAGGATGAGGCTGTCGCCCCGACGTTCGATCCGCATCGCGAAGTCGAAGCGGTCGATCGCCGTGCAGCATTCGATGTCCGCGGCCGGGCGGTCCGGGTCGTCCTCCGCGTGCCGGCGGGCGGCTGCGCTGGAGCGGACCATCCCGACGACGATCTCGCGCGGCGGCGGTTCGCCCCGAAGCAGCGCCTCGATGAGAATCGCGCACGCCCAATCCTCCTCCTCCGCCGGCTCGCCGGGGGCGCCCATGGCGACGAGGGTGACGTCGTCGGAGCGACGCAGCGCTCGCGCGGTGGCGGAAGCGACGACGAGGCTGGCGCAGTGCAGCGACCGGGTCCGAGTTGCCAGTACCGCCCCCTGCGTCCCTGATCCCGTGCGCTGCACCGCGCAACCCGTGAGCCGGCGGCCTACGAGCCCGCTCGGCGAATTGTTGTGGTCGGCCCCAGGGATGAGTTTTCCCCCGACCTCGCCCATCCGGAATCCCTCGCGCGCGAAGAGTTCGTCGACGGTTGCCACGAGCGCGATCTCCTCGATGCCCGCGGCGAACGCGTAGGCCGCCGTCGTGAAGGCGCGTATCACGTCGATGACGACGACGTCACCCATCGCGTCGCGGGCGCCGTCGGTTCCCGTCACGGTGCGGATCTTCATCGCGAATCGTCGATAGTATCTTCGATGAGGCGATTCTCCACCGCGGAGAAGCGTGCGTACTCGAGATCGAACGATCTGACCGGCCTGTCGTTCGAACTCGATGCGGCCGCGCGCGCCTGGGCCGTCGAGATCGAGGTGGCGCTCGCCGGGGATTTGAAGGACACCGCCCGCGCGGCGTGCCAGTCGCTGCTCGACGCGCTGTGCGATCGCGCCGACGTGCGCCGCGCGGAGTTCGTTCTTACGGACGCGGCCGTCGCGAAGTTCCGGCGCGGACGCGCCGTCTGGAAGCTGTACGGGACCTGCGAACGAGACGGCACGATCACCGTCGCCTACCGCACCGCTGTTCAGCACAAAGTCTTCGCGTACCGCACGTTTCTCGACACCGTCGTGCACGAGTTCATGCACCACTACGACCTGCACGGCCTGCGGCTGGCAACGTCGTTTCACACGTCGGGCTTCTACCAGCGCGTGCGCGCGATCACGGCGCAGCTAGCGGAGTGACGCGAGGGCTTCCATCGCCCGAGTCGGGACGTCCGTCCCCTTGAAGTCCGACTGGATCTTCCCTAGCGCGGCCTTCGCCTTTTCGCGGTCGGTCTTCGCGAGCTCGACGGCCTCGTC
>CAYXVY010000117.1:0-23598 GCA_964468745.1 uncultured Planctomycetales bacterium
CCTTGGCGAGCAGGCCGTCGACCTTCGACTTGTTCTCCTTGCGGTCGGCGTTCAGGAATCGCACCAGCAGCAGATCGGCGTCGGCCGGCAGTCCGTTGCGATATCCGAACTCGGCGCAGGCGAGCAGATGCTCGCCGCGAAGTACGTCGCAGGCCATCTTGAAGATGAGCGCGGGGGCGACGCTGCTCCACGCGATGTGGACGTCGTCGCCGCCTCCCTTGATCGTCAGGCCCTCGCCGTCGGCCGCGACGGGCGTCCCGCTCTTGCCGTCCTCGAATTTGTAGGTGCGCCCCGCATAGCTCCCTGCGGTGATCGCATCGACGAGCGTGGCGAAGAGACCCGTCGGCGTCGTCTTGCCGGGTTCGGGGACGGGCTTGGACGGGTCGATGATCTCGGGCTTCGGATCGACCTTCGGATCCGGCTTCACCGTCGGCGGCTTGGATGCGAGCGCCGTGGCTTCGCGCATCCGGCGTTCGCGCACCGCCATCAGCTCCGCTTCCGCCTTCGCGAGCTCGGCGAGAGCGCTCGGCTTGCCGGCGATGCTCACGTGCTGGCGCGTATCGGTGAAACGCTCGGCGTGCAGCCGGTAGTGTGCCGCCGCGTCCGTGTAGCGCTTCGACTCCTCGAGGCGGCGCCCCATCGCCATGACCGCGATGAAGTCTTCGTCGATACGGACGTCGATCTGCTGGACGAGTTCGCGGATCGCCTCGTCGAAGGAGCTGTCGGCGTTCCTCTGGAACGCGACGAGCACCTTCATTGCCTCGCCGTACTTACGCGCGGCGATCGCGCCTTCAACCTTGTCGCGCGCCTCGACGAACACCGCCTGGAACGTCTCCGCGCGTCTCGAAAGCAGGGTGGCGACGAGCTGATCAAAGGGATTGAGCTGGTTCTGATTTTCCTGCGCGGTCTGCGCCCCGAACTTCGCGGAAGCATCCATGACGTCGCGGATGAGTGTGTCGTCGACGGTTGCCGATTTGTCGGCGCGCTGCCGCAGGGCGTAGAGCACCGACTGTGCATCCTGCGGTTCCGTTTTCTCCGCGGGCTGGCGGGTCGCAATCTTCCGATCGAGATCCGGGCTGGTCGATGTGCGAAGGACCGCCATGCCGACGATTAAGGCGCCGACGGCCACGACGAGGGCGGCGGCCAGACCGGCGACGCTTCTGAGGATGCGGACTTCCGAAGGCTCAGTCGAGCGTACGCGATTTTCCTCGATTGCGCGCTTGAGATCGTCGATCTTGCCCTTGACCTCAAGTTTCTCGGCGATCGGCACCGGCGCCTTCTCGATGACTTCGGTCTTGGGGCGCGCGGCCACCGGCGTGTCGGTCTCTATGACCATGATCGTGGTTTCGCCGATGCGGATTTCATCGCCGGCATTGATCGGGCACATGTCCGTATCGCGACCGTTGAGATGTGTTCCGTTCGGCGTGTCGAGATCGGACAGGCGCCACTCGTTCCCGACCTTCTCGATCTGCGCATGCTTGCGGGACGACTTCAGATCGGTGATCTTGAGGCTGCAGTCGCCCGAACGTCCGATGACGATGATGTCGCCCATCAAGGTGAGTTCGCGCGTGCCGTCTGCGGCCCGGACAACGAGTTTGATCATGCTGCCTCCGATTATCGCTTCAGCGTACTTAAGCAAAGGGTGTGCCTCTGGTACTGACGGAAGGCTATGTACGCCAAGTGGATGGCGCGGCAGCGTCAGCTGGGGGTGTAAAACACGTTTACAATGGCCACGGCGTCCGTAAATGCGTGTTTACACCCGCCGCTACGGCTCGAGGACCTGCTTCGCGGCCGCGATGGCGCGCTCGGCGCGTGTGCGCAGAGCGTCGTTCGTGCCCGCTTCCAGTGCGGCATGCGTGGCGTCCGCCCGGATGAGCTCCCACTGCGCGCGATCGCTGCCGGCCATCAGCGAGCGGGTCTCGGCTCGCTGGAGAAGCGCCTGCGGGAGCCGTGGAACGAGGTCGAGCGCGCGCTCGATGTCCGCAATCGCGCCGCGGTGATCCCCGCGCACGGAAACCACGCGCGCTCGAGACAGATATGCTTCCATGAGCCGTGGGTTGATTCGCAGCGCCGCGGTGTAGTCGCTGGCGGCCCCCTCGAGCGCCGACTGCCGCTCCAGCGTGCGGCCGCGGATGAGATGCAAGAGGTCGCTCCCCGGATTTCGGTTGAGGCCCACCGATACGTGCTCGATGGCCTCCGGCATGCGGCCAAGTTCGATGCAAGCGAGGGCACACGGAATCTCGAAGAGCTCGATTCGCCCCCCGCGCACGACTTCTTCCAGCGCTGCACGCACGGCGTCCTCGAAGCGTCCGTCGATGAGAAGCTCCCACGCCCGCATGGCGCGAGACGCTTCGTCGCCGCCGCCGGGGGCATCGGCTTTCGCGCGCTCCAGAAGCGAGCGTGCGTCGGGCGTACCGGGGTCGTGATACCAGGCGAGAGCGAGGCGGCGGAGCTGGAGTCGCGTGCGGCGTCGGCGCGCTTCGGGGGCGTCGGCGGGTATCGTCAGCGCCTGCGTGAGCTCGGTTTCAGCCTGCGCCTCGAAGCCGAGCATTTCAAGCGCGATTCCGCGCGGGAGCGCGTAGCCGGCGGGGAGCTGGTCGAGCGCCCCCTGGACGCGGGCGCGATGGTCATCCCAGGGGAGCTCCGGTTCGAGGCGGCGGGCCTCCTCCTGGAGCAGGCGCGCAAAGGCGGCGCGCGCCGCGGCCTCTCGCTCGAGATCCGATCGGCCGACGTTTTCCTGCTGCAGGCGCTCGACGATACGTCGCCGGTCGCGAGCGACATCCGCGAAGAGCATCGCGAAGACGCCGGCCGCCACGAGCGCAACGCTCGCGGTGACCATCGAGCCTGTCGCGATCGGATTGCGCCGTGCCTGCCGCACGATTTTTGCCGTCGTCCCAATGGGGCGCGCGCGCACGGGCTCCTCTTCGAGCCAGCGGCGAAGGTCGTCGGCAAAGTCGGCGGCGCTCGCGTAGCGGCGGTTGCGATCGACGTCGATCGCGCGCATGACGATCGACTGGACATCCTCGGGGATCTCGGGGTTGATGCGGCGTGGCGGTACCGGATCGCCGTGGAGGATGTGGCCGTAGATTTCGGCGATGGACGAACCCTCGTGCGGATGCGCGCCCGAGAGCAGGAGGTAGAGGACGGCGCCGAGCGAGTAGACATCGGCGCGCGCGTCGATCTGCTCCTGCTCGCCGCGTACCTGCTCAGGAGACATGTAGTAGGGTGTGCCGACTGCGACGCCGGGGCGAGTGGCCATGTCGGCGACGTTGATCGTCGCCTCGGCTACGAAACGCGCCATGCCAAAATCGGCGATGTGCGGCTCGTCGTTTTCGTCGAGCAGGATGTTCTGCGGCTTGATATCCCGATGAACGACGTGGTTGAGATGCGCGTGATGGATGGCGCGCGCAACCTTTTCGATGATGCCGACGCGGCGCCGCAGGGGCCAACCCGCGGCAGTAGCGCGCTCGGAGAGCGGAACGCCTTTGACCAATTCCATGACTATGAAGTGGCGTCCGTCAGCGTGGCCGGAGTCGTAAACGGGGACGATGTGCGGGTGGTTGAGTTTGGCGACGGCGCGTGCTTCGCGCAGGAAGCGGTCGATGACGCCCGACTGCGCGGCCGCGTCACGACGCAGCACTTTGAGTGCGACGTCGCGCTTCAGGTGAGGGTGGTGGGCGCGATAGACGGTGCCGACGGCGCCGCGTCCCAGCTCGCCCAGGATGATGTACGGGCCGATGCGCGGCGGCACCTCCTCCGATTCGTCGACGGGAATGGCTTCGGCGATATCGCGCTTGAACTCCGGCCCGATCTGCTCCTCGAGCAGGTCGATTACGACGTCGGACGTGAGGTGGCCTTGCTGCAGGAGGATCTGCCCGAGCCGCAGGGATGAGCCGAGGCGCGCGGCATCGCGCTGGACCTTCAGGGCGGACTCGAGTTGCTCGCGGGAGATCAGCCCCCGCTTGAGCGCCCTCTCTCCCAAGGGTTCCATTAGGGCAGAATACCCTCCTTCGCCGTCCCACGTCCAATAGGGTGGGCTCACGGGCTGCGGAGGGCGCTGAGGAGACGGGAGACGGAAGACCGAATGGGCGTTGCGCCGGCGCGATCGATCGGGATTCTCGCTACGTCGCCGCCGGCCGCTCGAGATTGTACGCTTCGATCTTCGCGTCGAGCGTCGGCCGCGAAATCCCGAGCGCCCTCGCCGCGTCGGTCTTCTTCCACCCCGTCTCCTCAAGGACCTTGAGGATGACCTTGCGCTCGACGTCCTCGATCGCTTCCTTCACGATATCCTTGAGCGCGCTTCCCGTCGGAACGGCCATGTTGGGTTTGAAGAGATCCTTTGAGCGGATCTCATCCTTCAGCGTGTCCACGGAAATGACGTCCTCTGAGAGCGCGATGGCCCTGCGGACTTCGTTCTCCAGCTCGCGCACATTGCCCGGCCATCCGTAGCTCTGGAGATACCAGTACGCGACCTCGTCCATCTTTCGCTTCGGCTGGCCCGATTCTTTCGCCGAGCGCTCGAGGAAATGCTCGACGAGAATCGGGATGTCCTCCTTGCGGTCGCGCAGCGGAGGCAGGTTGATCTGTACGACGTTGAGCCGGTAGAAAAGATCCTCGCGGAACTTGGATTCCTTGATGAGGGCGCGCAGGTCCTTGTTCGATGCGCTGATGATCCGGCAGTCGACCGTGATGATGTCCTTGCCGCCCACGCGGCGGATCTCCCCCTCCTGAACCGCGCGCAACAGTTTCTTCTGCATGTCGAGCGACATGTCGCCGATCTCGTCGAGAAAGAGCGTCCCCTTGTGCGCCATCTCGAAGAGCCCCTGCTTCGTCGCGATGGCGCCCGTGAACGCCCCCTTCTCGTGCCCGAAAAGCTCGCTTTCGAGCAGCGAGTCGGGGATTGCGGAAACATTCTCGCTCATCATCTTGCCGGTCTTCGCGCGCTTCGAGTTGTAGTGCACGGCGCGCGCAATGAGCTCCTTGCCCGTTCCGCTCTCTCCGAAGATGAAGATCGGCTCGTCCGTGTCGAGCACCTTGTCGAGAAAGCCGAATACCTGCTGCATCGCGCGGCTCTTCCCGATGATCGCGCTGAAGTCGTGCTTCAGCTCGACGTGCTTCTGCGTTGCGAACAGGTCCTGCTTGACCTTGGACAGTTCCTCGTACTGCCGCTCGACCTTTTCGCGGAGCTGCTGGTTGAGCCGTTCGACCTCCTCGCGCGACTTCGCCAGCTCGTCCTGCCGGCGGGCGTTCTCCTCGAACAGCCGCGTGTTCTCGATCGCGATCGCCGCCTGCTCCGAGAATCCCTGTAGGAGCGGGAGGTCGGACTCCACGAACACCCCCGTCTCGAAGCGGTTGTCGATGTAGACGCAGCCGATCACTTCCTCGCGAAGCCGCAGCGGCACGCACAGCAGCGAGCGCAGCTTGAGGTCGCTGACGCTGCCGGTCGCGGGCAGCTTCGTGTCGGTCATCGCGTCCGCGGAGACGATCGGCTTGCCGCTGCGGAGCACCTCGTCGGCGATCGTGTGGCTCACCTTGAACTCGGGCTTCTTCACGGCCTCGCGGTCGAAGTTCCGCGCCACCTTGATCACCGTCGTCGATCCTTCCTTGAGGATCAGGAAGCCGCGCTCCGCGCCGGTGAACTCGATGACGGCGTCCATGATCGTCTCAAGCAGCTTCTTGAGGTTGCGCTCGCCCGTCATCAGCTTGTTGATCTGGAGGATCCGGTAGAGGTTGTCTCGCTCCTGCTCGAGCGACTCGAACAGCGGCGCGCCCTTGTGATCCTCGTAGAGCGCGTCAATCATCTTGCGGATCTCGTCGAGCCCCGCCGGGCCCTGCTCCTCGACGACAGCGTCGAGTACAAGCCGGAGATCCTCGTACGAAAACACCTTTTCGTTGGGACCGCGTTTCGGCAGCACCACGCGGCGCCGGCGGATCTGACGTCCGCGCCGGCGCGTGCGGATGACGGGGACCCGGTCCGTGCGCAACTCCGACGCGTCCGTCCCCGCTTCCTCGATAAGGATCGTGGATGCGCCGATCTGCAGCTTGTCGCCGTCCGTGATGACCTGCACGTTGACGCGCGAGCCGTTCACCTGGGTGCCGGACCGCGTTTCGAGGTCAATGAGCTTGTACGTCCCCTCGATCGTACGCTCGATCTGGCAGTGCCGGTCCGCCACGTCGGGGTCAGGCAGGGCGATCGTGCACGCCGGGGCTCTGCCTATGGTGATGATGGCCTCCTCCGACTCGACGACTTTCTGTGTTTTGTCGCGCGAGGTCACCGTGAGGCGGAGCATGAGGGTCAGTCTATCGACACCCTTCGCAGGGGTCCATAAGTGGTCTTGTGCGAAATTTCGCACTAATCACTACAAAGGAGGCGTCATAATTACGTAACGAGCGGTGGGCACCAAGGGCGGGGAGGTCGCAATGGGTAAGCTCACGGGGCGCGATTCGTCATTGACCGTTCGGTCGCCGTACTTCTTTCAGGATCCCATCCGGGCAAGCGGTCTGGCGTGCGCGCTCCTCCTCATGTTCGTGAAGGACGTGCCGTTCACGCTCACACTCTTCGCGATCGGCATCTCGCAAGTCAACAGCATCGCCATGGTCCTGGAGATCATGGGCGCGGGATGGACGTCGCGCTGGGGCAAGCGCATGCGCACGACCATCCTGACGAACACGCTCGCGATCGACTGGGCGAACACCAGTGTCTGCACGCTGGTCGGGGCCATGCTCCTCATCCGCTTTTTCGGCCCGCCGGAGCTCGTCATGGCACTGGGCTGTCTCACGCTCGCGATCGGCCTCCTGCCCGACATCCGCTTCTGCCGCATCATCCTCCCCGCGGACCCGCTTGAGGCGAGCCGCCAGCTTGAGCGCGGCTACTTCTTCCGCGATCCGATCAAGATCGGGGCGCTCTGCGCGATGGCCGTGATCTGCTGCATCGATCGCACCTCGCTCGCGTTCATCTTCATTTCGATGGTGCTGCTGCAGCTCAACGCGATTCTCGTGCTTATCGACAAGTACCTCTCGGAGATCGAGGTCAACCGGCAGCTCAGCTGGGTGCCAAGCCGAACGCTGCGCATGCTGCTGGTGCGCGACGGCCACCGCGTGCTGCTCGCGCTGCTGCCGATGGCGATGGTGCCGCTGCGTCTGGCCACCGAAGATCCGGTCGCGCGCTGGGCGGCGGTCGTGCTCGCTTCGGTCATGATCGTGCCCGACGTCGTGCGGATGATCGGCCGGCTCTGTGGCACGATGTTCGGCGTCAGCGTTCCGAGCGAGTTCGCGGCGAAAGCCTAACGGGCGCAAGCGGTTCGCGAGCAACTCACAGCGGACAGCCCGGGCGGGCGTCCGCTCGCTTCGTGCCGGCGGTTCGGTGGCGGCTGACGGCTGCTCGCTATCTGACGACGCGTCCCTTTTCGACGCCTTCGATCAGGATGCGGAGCGGCTGCTGGAGCCGCACGAGGTCGCCGGGGATCTGGATCCCTGCCTTGATCGGCAGTTTCGGGTCGGGCACCGGCTTGTCCTTCCCGTGCGACCCCGTTAGAACGATTCGTACGGTCGGGCTGTCCTCCGGCCTATGGACCCGCGCCGCCTGGATCGAGAGTGCGGGATACTCCACGCCACCGTAGGTCATCCAGAGCCGTGAGTCCCGCTCCAGCGCGAACATCGCGGCGTTGAACATGTTCGAAGGCACGTCGAGCACAAACGTGGAGGTGCGCTCTGCGATATCGAAGCGCGTGATCGTCAGCGTGCATCCGTTTGTCGTCGCCGACACCGTCCCCGTCGGTGGCAGCGTGCTGGGGTCGCGTCGCTTGGCTGCCCAGGCGATCACCCCTACGAGCACCATCATGCCGATGGCGCCACCGACAATCGCGAATGTGCGGCCGCGTCCCGACGATTCGCCGATCACGTCGCTCATGGCGGGGGATTATACCTTCGAGAGCGTTTCGATCTAGGCGTTGGCGGTCGGCTGGCGCCGCTGCGTTTCCTTCGCTTCGTCGATGCGTCGCACGCCTTCGAGGAGCAGGCCGACCGTGTCGCCGAGGATCGTGCGCTCGACCTCCTGTGGCCCGGGCTGGAAGCGGAACGTGCCGCGCGACCACGTCAGGAAAGCGTACAGTCCCTCCTCGCCGCGAAGCGTTCCGAGCTGCACGTCGGCCACCTGTCCGTCGACGAAGAAGATGGTCGCGTTCGAGCCGTCGCCCTGCACCGTGAGGAGTCCGTTCTGGTTGTTGACGTTCATCGCCTGGATGAGCTCCATCGGCGAGATGAGGTCAAGCCGGCCGATCAGCCCGCGCTTGATCTCGTCGATGAGGACGTGGCCCGCGCGCGCCAGCCGGTTGGCGAGGATGCGCGCCAGCGTGAGCGCGAGGGGCGGGACCATGGAGAGCAGCTTGGGGAAGTCGTCCTTCGGCACTTCAAGCAGCACGCTCCCGACCTTTGCGCGCACCGTTGCCGACGCCCCATCTCCCGTGATCAGGGACATCTCTCCGAAGCAGTCACCGGGGCCGAGGAGCGCGATATGGTGCTCTACGCTATGGTCGTCGGGCTGGATGACGCTGAACTGTCCTGTCACGATGATGTACAGCGCCTTGCCCGGCTCGTTCTTCGTGATCACCGTCTCTCCATCGAGCACGCGGCGCTCGCGGAACAGCGGGAGGACGCGCTCCAGCAGCGCCGGGTGCGTCCCCGCGAAGATGCTCGTCTTCGACAGCGCGTGCAGGGCGAAGGAGGCGAACTGCGGGGCGACGCGGAAGCTGGTCATCGCGTCCTCGACGCTGAAGTGAAACCATGCCTTCCCGAGTTCGCAGCCTCCGCAATAGGCGTGCTGGTGATTCAGCGGATTGTCGCCGGTGCGGATCGCCGACACCGGCGATTCGAACGTGCTCACCGCGCGTGCGCAGACGGGCGCGGAATTGACGCCCTGCACGGCCGGGGCGATGAACTCAATCGCGTCGCCCCGATGGTAGAGCGGGCAGCCTTGTTCCTCGTCGCAGCGGGCCGTGACCTTTCGCACGCGGTAATGATAAGCGGCGGCGCGCACGACGTTGCAGCAATTTCAACCGGCGTCGCGCGGCGGGGACGTTTCCCGCGTGTGTTGCCGTGGAAATCAATCCGAAGTCGTCTGGAGCGCGCGCGCCCACCGCGGGTCGGACCCGGGTACGGCGTGAATCTCGCAGTTCTTGAGAACGACATTCAGCGCCTGGCCCTCGCCGTGGTTGCCCGCCCGATCGGAGCCGATCGGGTCCTCCGGCGCGGTCACGCGCCAGCTGAGGGCGGGGCCGCGGTAGTCGCACCCCGTCCGTCCCTTTGGCGATGCTTTCACGGGGCACAGCAGATAGCGCGGCGTGATCGGACGATTGCCGATCACCGGCCAGCGCTGGAAGTTCTCCCAGAACGCGCTGCCCGTTGGCTGCGCGTCCCAGAACTTGACGTCCTGCGGGCTGCCGTCGTGCGCTCCCCTCGCGAGGTAGAACAGATTGAGGCGGCACGACTCCAGCGCGTCGCGGTGCTTCGCCGTCGCGAAGAAGACGACGGCCATGCAGGCAAAGATGCAGGCGATCGCTCCGAGCACCCAGTAGCCCTTGACGGTCAGGGTGGAGCTGGTCGAGTTCCCGACTCCCAAGGGGCTATTTCTCCTTTTTCGGGGCCATCGCAAACGTCCCGTATTCCTCGATCGTCTTGAGGTCGATCTTCGCGGCCGTGCACCCTTCGACGATCCCGCGCTGCAGCACGACGTCCGTCTGGAAGTCGAGCGGGAACTCGCGTCCGTTCAGGTCCTGCACCTTCTTGCGGACGATGTCTCGCACGAGCTCGCGTACGTCGTTCTGCGACGCCTTGCTCTCGAGCGACGCGTACAGCTGCTCGAACTTCGGGTAGCGAGCCGGGTCGCCGAAGTCCGTATCGGCGAGCTTCTTGAAGAGCTCCTGGTTCTCCTTGAAGTTCTTTTCGACGTACTCCATCACTTTGCCGTCCGTGCGGAGGCGCTCGAACTCGTTCTCTTTCCAGAACTCGCGCTCCGGCGCCGCGACCTTCACGTCGGGCTCGACGCCGCTCTCCTTCGGATTCTCCTTCTCGACCGACTTGCCGCTCGGCAGGAACCACTTCGCGATCGTGATCTTCGCCTCCGTGTTCTTGTTCGTCGTGTCCAGCGCCATCGGATTCTGGACGCTCCCCTTGCCGAACGTCTTTTCGCCCACAAGGATCGCGCGCTTGTGGTCCTGCAGCGCGCCCGACAGGATCTCGCTCGCGGAGGCGCTGCCGCCGTCGATGAGGACGACCAGCGGGACCTTGATGCTCGGATCCCCTTCCGTCTTGTACGTGTCCTTGATGACGCCGCGCGACCGCGTGGTCACCAGCAGTTTGCCGTCCTCGAGGAACATGCCCGCGATGCGCTTGCATGTGCGAAGCAGACCGCCGCCGTTGCCGCGCAGGTCGATGATGAGGCACTTCATGCCGCTGTCGTTCAGGCCCTTCACCTGCTTCTCGAAATTCGTGTCCTTGTTCTTGAGGTCCTGGTCGAGATCGCCGAACGTCGAGTACTTCACGTACCCGATCTTGCCGGGCAGCATCTGCGACTGCGTCGTCTCGAGCTGCACCTCCTCGCGCTTGATCGTGTACTCCTTCTCCTTCGTCCAGCCGTTGCGATAAATCTTGATCGTCACGTCGGTGGCCGGCTTGCCCCGCATCTTGCGGACGAGCTCGCCCGTCTCTTTGTTCGCGGTCGACTCCCCTTCGATCTCCGTGATCCGGTCGAACGCGCGAAGCCCCATGCGGTACGCGGGGCCGGAGAAGATGGGCTCCTCGATCGTGAGCCAGGCGACGCCGTTCTTGTCCTTGCGCATGTTGACGCGCGCGCCGATGCCGCCGTAGTGGCCCTGCAGATCCTCGTCCTTCATCTGCTGGACCTGCTTGGCGTCGAGGTAGAAGGTATAGGGGTCGAACGCGCTCAGGACGCCGCGCGCCGCGGCCTCCACGAGCTTGGCGTCGTCCTTGACCTTCTCCTCGTCGTAGTAGTGCTCCTTGAGCTTGTCGATGACTTCGTCGAGCAGCTTGTAATCGTACTTGCCCCCCGACGCCCCCTTGTCGAGCGCGCGCGTCGTGTCCTCGGTCAACTCGTTGATCTTGAGATAGGCCCGAGCGAGACGGCCGCGGTCCGTCGGCTCGCCGGCCAGATCGCGCAGGTGCGACTTCGCCCAGATGAACGCGTCCATCTCGGCAAGGGCGAGCGCTGCATCGTCCTTCACGTCGCGCTTCTTGGTCTTTTCGAGGATGTCGCGCACCTTGCGGCGCGGATCGATCGCCTCGGTGAGGCTGTAAACGCCGCGCCAGAGGGCGATCTTCGCCAGGTCGTCCTCCTGCTCGTCGATCAGCTTTCGGATCGCGTCGGCGGCCTTGCGCTTGTCGGCCGGCTTGAGCTTCTTGTCGACGGCGACGAGGGATGCCGTCAGCTCGGCGGCGGTGCGGCGGGCCGTCTGATTCTTTCCCGTCATCACCTTGTTGAGGATGTCGAACGACTCGTCCCTGAAATCGTTGGCGTAGAGGACCTTTCCGACCGCGATGCGCACGTACGGGTCGGCCTTGGCCTGGCCCTTGCGAATATCGTCGAGAGCGCTGCGTCCGAGGTCCTCGAGTTCGCGCACGCATTCCCAGAGGTTGGTCCCGCGCGCATCCTCGATGCGATTGAAGATCCCTTCCACCTTTTCGGATTGATCCTGCGCCGATGAGGTGAGGGTCAGGGCGCCGGCGGCAACCGCGAAGGCGGTCAGGACGGCGAGGGTGTGACGCGCGCGCATGCGGGGCTCCTTTCACTTGCCCTTCAGATCATTCCCGACCCGCTCAGGGGGCGGAGACGACGCCGGAGGGTGGACGATTCGCGAGTATAGCTGTAAGGTTAGACGCCTCGAATAACAAAAGGGTCGCGCGATGAAGCTCCTGGTCACCGGCGGATGCGGATTCATCGGGTCGAACTTCATCCGCTGGGCGCTCCGTGCGCACGACGTAGGTATTACGAACCTGGACGCCCTGACGTATGCGGGGAATCTCGAGAACTTGCGCGACGTCGAGAAGCATGAGCGCTATCGCTTCGTCAAAGGATCGATCACCGACGGCCCGCTCGTGGACGGACTCGTCGACGGAGTCGACGCAATCGTCAATTTCGCGGCCGAGAGTCATGTCGACCGCAGCCTGTATGCGCCCGTCGATTTCGTGCGATCAAACGTCGAAGGGACGTTGATCCTGCTCGAGGCGGCGCGGAAACATGGAACAAAGCGGTTCCTGCAGGTCTCGACGGACGAGGTCTACGGATCCCTGCCCCCGGAAGGGGTGTTCATCGAGACGACGCCGCTGCAACCGTCGAGCACCTATTCGGCCAGCAAGGCGGGAGCGGATCTGCTGGCGCTGGCGTACCGTCACACGCACGGGCTGCCCGTGGTGATCACGCGCAGCTCGAATAATTACGGGCCGTGCCAGTACCCGGAGAAGTTCATTCCGCTGTTCGTGACGAACGCGATGGAAGGGAAGCCGTGCCCGGTCTACGGGGACGGCATGCAGATCCGAGACTGGCTGCACGTGGTGGACAACTCGCGGGGGATCTGGGCGGCGCTCGAGAAGGGGCGAGAGGCGGAGGTCTACAATCTGGGCGGCGGCAACGAGCGGCCGAACATCGAAGTCGCCAGGGCGATCCTGAAGCTTCTCGGCAAGCCGGAGTCGCTGCTCACCTACGTGAAGGACCGGCCCGGCCACGATCGGCGCTACGCGCTCGACACGAAGAAGGCTCGGACGGAACTCGCGTGGACCCCGGACGTGATGTTCGAGGACGGACTGCGCGAGACGGTCGAGTGGTATCGCGCGAACGTCGAGTGGGTCCGGCGCGTCAAGTCGGGCGATTACCAGAAGTACTACGAGATGCACTACGGCGCGGTGAAAGCGCCGGCGGCAAATAACACGTAGCGGATGAATCGGTCGCGATATAGTATCGACAGCGCTCAATAGAAGGAGTGACTCGATGGCCGACGCCCCCGCCCGACCCGCGACGCAGGCGATTCCCGCGCAGCCGATTGCGCCGGATCAGGCCACGCTGCGCGACATCGAACGCCTCATGCTCGCGGCCGCCAAGAACAAGGCGAGCGACATCCATCTGAAGGCGGGTCAGAAGCCGTTCCTCCGCGTGAACACCATCCTCCACGAGCTCGGCCAGAAGGTGCTGACCGCGGAGGATTCAAGGCGGATGATCTTTGAGATCATGTCGGCGGAACAGCAGAAGCGCTTCGATGCGGAACACGATCTCGACTTTGCCTACAGCATTCCCGGCATCGGTCGCTTCCGCATCAACGTCTTCATGGATCGCGGCACCGTCGCGGTGGCGGCGCGTCGCGTAAACACCTCGATCCCGACGTTCGAGGAGCTCAACCTGCCGGCCGCCGTCAACAAGATCTGCGATTTCGAGCAGGGACTCATCATCGTCGCTGGTCCCACCGGCTCCGGCAAATCGACCACGCTCGCGTGCATCCTCGATTACGTCAACACGACGCAGAAGGCGCACATGATGACGGTCGAGGATCCGATCGAGTACCTGTTCACCGACAAGAAGAGCTTTGTCAACCAGCGAGAGATCGGCATCGACGTTCCCGACTTCCACCAGGCACTGAAGCACATCGTGCGCCAGGACCCGGACGTGATCCTCGTCGGCGAAATGCGCGACTACGTCTCGTTCGATGCCGCCCTCATGGCGGCCGAGACGGGCCACCTTGTCTTCGCGACGATTCACTCCTCAAGCGCGCCGCAGACGATCGGCCGCCTGCTCGACCTCTTCCCTACGGAGCGACAGCCGCTGATCCGGCAGTCGCTCGCGTTCAACCTGCGCGCCATCCTCTGCCAGCGCCTGATGCCTGCGTCGAAGGAGGGCGTGAAAGTGGTGCCGGCGATCGAACTCCTCTTCAACACACCGACGGCGCAGAAGCTGCTGATGTCGGCCGAGGACAAAAAGCTGTCCGACCTGATCCGCGCATCGAGGGAGGAAGGCATGCAGGACTTCAACATGTCCTTCGTGGACCTGATCAACCAGGGCCTCATCAGCAAGAAAACCGCGCTGCAATATTCGCCGAACCCCGAACAGCTGAAGATGAACCTGCAAGGCATCTTCCTCGGCGACGATCACAAGATTCTGGGATAGCGGCGCTCCGGAGGTCGGCGGTAGGATGGGCTTGTGGCGGAGTTCTCTTCGCATCAGCTGACGGACACCGGGTGGCGCGTGCTCACGTGCGCGCGTGAGGAGGCGGTGCGGCTGCACGCGGGGGCCGTGGATACCGACCACATCCTCGCGGCGCTGGCGACGCTCGACAACGAGCCCGTGAAGCGCGCCTTCGCGGCGCTGGGGGTCGGATCGGCTGAAATCGTCCGGCACTTGGAGGCCCTCGCGAAGCCGCATGTGGGCGAGGTGCCGAGGCCGCTTCCTTTCTCCGCGAAAGCGTCGCAGGCACTCGAGTTGGCGACCGCCGCCGCCCGGATGATGGACGCGGATCGCGTCGACGCCGAGCATCTGCTGCTGGGCGTCCTCAAGGAAAACACAGGCCGTGCGGCGCAGGTCATGGAGGCCGCGGGCGTCGGCGTGTCGCCGGCGCGCGACCGAGTCCTCGACGCGCTCCGCGTGCCGAGCGAGGCGCGAGCGGAGCTCGGCGCCCCGAAACCGCAGGAGTCCGACGCGACGGAATCGCTCCGGCGCTCGATCGTCGAGGCCCGCGAAGAGGCCCGTCGCGGCGCGGCGGCACCTCTCGCGTTTCCCGCGCGGGAGCTGACCGCGTCGCGCGATCCGTTCGATGCGATAGGGAGGACGCGCGAGCTGAAGAAGATGGAGGAGGTGCTGCTGCGCGGCGATCGCGCGAGCCTCTTCCTGATTGGTCCGCAAGGGTGCGGCCGGCGCTCGCTCGTGCGGGCGTTCGCGGCGGAACTCGCCCGGCAGGCGGGGGACGGATTCCCGAGACAGCACGTTTACCTGTTCGAGCCGCAGATCGCGCGCGAGGCCGCCCCGCCGATCTTCATGGGGGAGGGGGGCGTGGTCGGCCGCTGGATCGCCGAGGTGCTCGCCCGCGCCGAGGCCTCGATATTCGCGTTCAGCGGCTTTGTCAGCGACGAATGGGTGTACGACGATTTCGTCGAGTTCATCATCCCCGCGGTCCTGCGGCGCTGGGTCGTGGGCGTCTTCCTCGTGACGCTCGAGGAGCGCCGCGAGCTGGCGCGCCGGCATCCCGGACTCACGAACGTGACGCTCGAAATGGAACTCGGTCCCATCGATGCGGGCGCCGTGCGCGAAATCGTGGCGAAGCAGGCGCGCGCATGGCCGAAGGTCGAACGGTTGTCGCTCGCGGAGACGGCGGCGGAGGCGGCGGTCAATCTCGCGTCGAAATTCGTGACGTCCTCGGCGCTGCCGGGCTCGGCCATCGATATCCTCGAGCGGACGCGATCGCGCGTCCTGCAGGAGCATGCGCCGCACCTGCCGGACATTGAGCAGTCGATCGACGGCCTACAGAGGGGGATCAAGGAAGCCGCCGAGCGCGGGGCGTTCGAGCGCGCGGCATCGCTGCGCCGCGAGCGGGACGCCGTGCTCGCCGAATACGATTCCCGGCTCGAGAAGCTGCTGGCTGAACGCGGCACGCTCGTCGTGGGGACGGGCGAGATCGTGAAGACGGTCGCGCAAATGTCGGGGAAGAGCGAAGAGGACGTTCGCGCGGCCGGAGTGTGGCGCTGATGTTCCAGGGTTTCACGGACCAGGCGAAGCGGGCCGTGGATGTCGCGCGCGAATCGGCCGGCCAGGCCCGCAAGACGGAGTGCGGTCTCGATCACCTCCTGCTCGGTCTGGCGGCGGCGACCGGGTCGGGTGCGGCGGCGATCCTCGAAGGGATGGGGCTCGACGAGAGTACGCTGCGAGCCCGGCTGGGGGCGCCGGTCGATGCGGTGGCCCGCGAGGTGTCGTTCGCGGCAGAGTCGGTGCGCGCGCTCGACGAGGCCAAGGATGCGGCGTCGCGGCTGGGTCACGAGGGGATCGACACGATGCACATCCTCATCGGCATCCTGAATGCGGGGAAGGACGTGCCCGGGTTCGATGCGGCTGCCGCGCGACAGTTCGTTGCGGAGGTCTTCGGGATCCAGACGCAGCAGGCGCGGATCCATCCGGACGTGCGTGAATGGATCGTCGAGCGTGTGCAGGCGGAGGCGGCCCAGCTTCACGCGGCCATCGACGAGGCGCTCATCGATCGCGCGATCGACATGGCGGGCCGGCCGGGGCAGGGCGCCCCGGCGGACGGCCCGGTGCGCCGTCTGGTACGTCGCGCGATCGCGCTTCGGCACGGGGGAGAGGTCCTGGAGGCCGAACGCGCCTTCGATAGCGGCGGTCCGGATGCGTGGGCGAAACTGCGTCGCCAGGCCGAGGCGCTGCCAACGGGGAAGATTCCGGTCACGGCGGACGATCTCTCTCGCGCGGCCAAAGAGCTTGCATCCTGAGGGGCCCCGCATACAATCCGGCTCCATCCTCCTTCGCGGCCACTCGTACGTTCGGAGGAGTTTAGGGAAGCGACGGAGGACACGTGCTCCAGCTGCCGGAGGGAATCGTTCCGGAAGTGCGGCCGCTGGCCCTGGAGATGGGAATTCACAACGACTGCACGCCCGTACATCTCCTTGCCGCCCTCATCTTGCGGCGCAACGACATCGTGATGCTGATCCTCGAGGATGCACGCGTAGACGTCGGGCGCATGCGCCTGGAGCTGGAGGAGCGGATCGCGGAGGGTCGCATCGAGAAGCCGGACGCATCCAAGGGGAGCCTGAAGTTCATCCTGAACCAGGGGGTCCTCATCGCGCAGCGCTACTCGATGAAGAAGCCGGGGGGCGACGCCATGGCGGCCTCCATCGTCGAGAACCATCCGAACGCGGCCTCGCGCGTGCTGATGGAGCGCGGCGTGTCGATGGACGTCGCGAAGCGGTGGGTGCGCAACGAGCTGACGGGGGAGTCCGGCAAGGAGGCCCCGGAGGTATTGATGCGCCGCATCGCGCGCCGGCTGGAGGTGCGTACTCGGGTGCGATTCCCGGCCGTCCTGCTCAACCGGCTCACGGTGCTTGCCGCGCAGTATCTCGAAGCGGCGGGAGCGAATCGGGCTGAAACGCTCAAGCTTCTCATCCAGACGATCGCGGCGGAGACGATGACGTCGAAAATGCCCGAGGCTCTGCGCGAACTGCACCTGGGGTTCACCGATGCGAAGCGGCGCGCCGCCGAGGCTCAGAAGATCGGCCGCACGAGCACCAAGCGCCGATCTCTGATGGAAGAGCTCCGATCGCGCGAAAACTATCTGCGCAGTCTGGCGGACTGGCTGGAGAGGCAGCCTCCCATGGACGTCTCCGACGAGACGGTGCGCGGTTCGATCGCATCGGTCGGGAATCTGCCGATCAAGTCGGTCTCGCTCTGATCAGACCTCGACCCAGTACGTCGCCGGGCCGTCGTTGTGGATCTCGACGCGCATCGACGCGCCGAACCTGCCCGTCTTGACGGGGCGTCCCGTCGCGCCGGCGAGCCCATCGCAGAACGACTGGTAGAGCTGTTGCGCTGCCGGGGGCTTCATCGCCGGATCGAACCCCGGACGCTTGCCGCGCGAGAGGTCCGCGCAGAGCGTGAACTGGGAGACGACGAGGTACTCGCCGCCGACGTCCTCGTTCGAGAGATTCGTCTTGCCGGCCGCGTCGTCGAAGATGCGCAGGCCGGCGATCTTCGCGATTACGGCCTTCGCCGTCTCGGCCGTGTCGTCCTTCTCGACGCCCAGCAGGATGACGAGACCGCGCGCGATTTCGGAGTGTGCGGCGCCGTCGATGTGTACCGCGCCGCGCGAGACGCGCTGGATCAGCGCCTTCATCGCCGCTGATAGGCGCCGTAATGCTGCGCCGCGATCTCCTTGAGCAGGTCCTCGCCGTTGATGGACGGCTCCACGCCGATGGTGTAGATGCGGATCTTGCGGAAGCGGTTGTAGTCGCTCAGCTTCTCGAGCATCAGCTTCTTCGTCAGGACGCGGCCCGTGGGGTCGCCGTCGGTCATCAGCGCGAACGTGTCGAGCGAGTCGGACTTCAGCTTTTCGTTCCAGAGGCCGCCGCCGATCTCGAAGCCGCGCCGGAAGGCGTCCCAGATGTTGGTCCCGCTGTCGACTTTCGTTTCATCGACCCACTTCTTCATCTTCTTGCGGGCGCTGTCGTCGATCGGGACCGCCCGCTGCTGGTCGTACAGCGTCAGGAACGTGGTGAACGCGATGATGTTGAGCCGCACACCGCTGGGCAGCTGCGTCAGCAGCCCCTTGAGCTCGTACCTCGCGACGTCGATGCGCGTCGAGCCCTTGAACGGTTCCGCGCGCGCGGAGTTGTCGGGCGGCTTCCACGCGGCGCCCTGCATCATGCTCGACGAGTAGTCGGCCTGGATCGCGAGGTGGTCGGAGTGGATCTCGAGTCCGTAAAAGGTGCTCTGGCCCGGCGCGTCCGCTCGTTCCGAGATGTGCGGGCTGTAGGTGCCCGCGAGAACCTCGTCGCCGTGCGCGTCCCACCACGCCTTCCACGCGTCGTAGATGTGCTTGTCGACGTGGGTCATCGCCTTGAGGGTCTGGTTGTACTCCCACTCCATGCGTCCGGTCTTGCCCTTCATCCCGTCGATGATCTTTGGAATGCTCGTCTTGGGGCACGCGATCCGCAGGCCGAGGTGCGCCGCAAACTGGACCTGCCAGTATGGGTGGGTCAGCTGTTCGAGGAAATCGAGCTGCAGCGACTTGTCCGTCCCGATGTGCGGGCTGAGCGCGTCCAACAGCGCGACCCGGACGCCCGCGTCGCTCTCCTTCTTGAGCTGGTCCACGAGCTGCAGCTTGTGCTTGCCGAGGACGCCGACTGCGGCCACGCAGCTCGCGCGGAAATACCAGTCGGGCCCCGATGCCATATGCGTTACGAGTCCGGCGATCTGCGGTTCACTCTGCAATCGGAAGAGCGAGCGGCAGACGAGCGGCACCATGTCGTCGGCGACCCCCATCCGGCCTCGGCAGATGGCGAGGTAGTCGCGCGCCTTCCACTCCTCCATTGCGTTGCCCTTGATCTGCGCGCCGCGGGAATCGAACGTGACCTTGTTGTCCTCGTAGGCCTTCGCCCACTTCTGCTCTTCCTTGGCGAGGTCGACGATGAGCTTGAGCCCGCGCTTGTAGGTGTCCGCAAGGACCTCGACGGCGTTGTCTTTCGCGACGATCGCCTTCAGCGTCGCTTCCGCCTCCCTCTCTTTTTGCTGGTCGACCTGTTCGATGTACAGCTTGGACAGGTCGTCCTGCGCGACCGCTGCGGAGGAGAGCGTGGCGAGGGTCAGCGCGGCTGCGAGTGAACGCACGGTGAAATATTACACGACGGGGAGGGCGCCGCGGTCGGAATTCGAGGCTACCCGCTTCCGCCCTGGTGACGGCGGACATTCCGCTCGTCGCTCACCGTCAGCTTCCACACGCCGCGCTTGCGGCGGCGGGCGAGGACCTTGCGGCCCCCCTTCGTCTTCATCTTGGCGCGGAAGCCGTGCTTGTTCATGCGCCGGCGGTTCCGGCACTTCCACATGTAACCCATAGGGACGGGAAGAGTAGCCGTTGCGTGCTGCGACGTCAAGAGGTTGCGGCACGCAGAGAGTTGGAGGTTTGAAGTTTGAAGTTGAAAGTTCGGAGGGAGCTCAGAAGAAGCACGCCGCGCGCGGAATCTCAGGCGCGCACGAGTTCAGGGTTGGAAGATCAACTGCCTCCAACCTCAAACTTCGAACCTCGCGCCTCTTACTTCCTCGTGGTGTTCTTCTTCGCGGCCTGCAGCAGGTCGCTGGCGCTCTTCGACTCGGGAACCGCCGTCGGCCGATCCTGCAACTTCGCCGCCTCGAGCGGGACGAGGTACAGGTGTGGGAAGAGCTGGCGCATGTATTTTTCGAGCGTGACGATCGTCGGGCCGTACCCCTTGTGGTACATGAAGTACTCCAGGTCGTAGCCCATCTTGCCCGCGTCCTGGTAGCGCTTCGTGATGTTGCGCTCGAGGGCCTTCAGGATGATCTTCTCGAGCGCCTCCGGAATCTCCGGGTTGATGTCGCGCGGCTTAGGGACGTCGCGGCTGACGACGTTGTTGAGGATGACCGTCGTCTCTTCCGTCGAGCCGAAAATGTTCTCGCCGGTCAGCATCTCCATCATCACGATCGCCATCGAGAAGATGTCGCTGCGGCGGTCCGTCTGCATGTACTGCGCCTGCTCGGGGGACATGTACTGCGCCTTGCCCATCAGGACCGAGCCTTCCTGGTCCTTCATGAGGCCGCGGGCCTTGGCGATGCCGAAGTCGGTGATCTTCACCTCCCCTTCGGCCGTGATCATGACGTTCTTGGGGCTGATGTCGCGGTGCACGACGCCGAGAAGCGCGCCCGATTTGTCGCGCTTCGAATGCGCGTACTCGAGCCCGCGGCACACGCGGCTGATGATGAACGCGCCGAGGTCGATCGGCACCTTGAGGTTCAGCTCGATGTGCCGGTTCATGAACTCCTGGAGGTTCACGCCCTGCACGAACTCCATGGCGATGTAGAAGGTGTTGCCGACGCGCCCCAGCTTGTAGATCTGGACGAGATTCTGGTGCACGAGGTCCGCGACGAGCTTCGCCTCGCCGATGAACATGTCGACGAACTCGCGATCCTGCGTGTAGCGTTCGCGGATCGTCTTGATCGCGACGGTCTTCTCGAATCCCTCCGAGCCGTAGAGGAGCGCTTCGTAAATCGCGCCCATGCCGCCTTCCGCGATTTTGCGGAGGAGCTTGAACTGGTACGTGTCGTGGAATTCGAACTGTTCCCCAGCGCTCGTCTTGACCATCAGTGTCATCGGATTATGCCCCTCGACTTGCGGGGTGTCAACCGGTCGCTACTTCCGCGGCAACTCCCGCAATTCCATCGCTCGCTTGCGCGCCTGCTCCGCGCCTTGCGTATCGCCCGTGTCTGACTTGAACGCCGCGTCAAGCTCGTGAGCGTCCGCGTCGTCCGGGTCGAGCGTGAGCGCACGATCGAGCGACTCCCTCCCCGACGGCCGGCGTCCGCGCGCCCAGAGGGCCGCCGCAAGAGCAACGTGCCCGGGGCCGTAATGCGCGTTGTGCGAGACGGCCTCGATCGCACAGGTCTCGGACAACTCGGACTCGCCTCGCGCAAGGGCGACGCGCGACCTAAGCGCGTGGATCACCTCGGCGCCCTCGGGCCGCATCCGCGCGGCCGCGTCGGCGTCGTGCAGCGCCTCGGCCAGCCGGTTTGCCTTCAGGTGCTCGTAAGCGCTCCAGGCGCGTGCATGAGGGTCCTTCGGGAAGTCTTGGAGGGCGGCGGCCGTATCGAAGGCGAGCAGTTTCTGCTCCGGCGATGGCGCGGCCGCTCCTGCCGCCTGCTTCGACTCCGTCACGTGTCCTCTGCGGAGCAAGGCGAACGCCAGGCCGAGCGACGCATCGCCGGCGCGACCGCGGATGGCCACCGCCTTGCCGAACGAGACTTCAGCGTCTTGAAACCGGCCGAGGGCGAATTGCGCGATGGCGAGGAGCAGTTGCGTCTCGAATGCCTTCGGATCCAGCTCGGCCGCGCGGGTGAGCGGCCCGACGGCTTCGGTCGCGTTCTCGATCGACAGCGCCCACGCCCCTTGCGCGAACGGCGACGTCGCGCGCAGCCGGTCGAAATCCGCGGCGGCTCCGCCGAGATCTGCACGCGTTTCGTCGAGCGGGCGGATCGTGCTCCACGACGCGCGCGAACCCAGCATGGTCAGCAATCGCGGAGCCTTGCGCGTGCGCCACGCGCGCTCCAACTGCGCGATGCCCCGCAACCGTCTTGCGGTGTCGGAGTCGGGGTCGAGATCCAGCGCACGTGTCAGGTCGCGGATGGCGCCGTCGAGATCGCCTCCCAGCTCCCGCAGCTGGCCGCGCAGCACGAACGCCTCCGGAAAGCTGCCGTCGGTCTCGATCGCGCGATCCAGCGCCGTGCCGGCCACCTTGCTCGCCTGGGGGTCGAGGCTGCCGCGGGCGAGCCGCTCAATTTGAGGGCGTGCGTCGTCGACCGACCGCTGGGCCCGCTCGCGGCGGGCCATGCGCTCCATGCGCTGGACCTCCCGGATCTCCTGCTCGTTCCGCAGGCTCGTCGCGTCGTCCATGAACTGCATCTCGCGTCGCACGAGAAGGACGGCCACGAACACCACGATGTACAAGGTGGCGAGCATCGCCGTCGCGACTGGGCGTCGCCTCGCGAACGACTTCATGCGGGCCAGCACGCCGGCCGGTCGCGCCGCGATCGGCTCGCCGGCGAGGATGCGCTGCAGCTCATCCGCCAGGTCGCGTGCCGACTGGTAGCGATGCGCCGGCAATTTTTCGAGACAGCGCAGGATCACCGCCTCGAGATCGCGCGAGACGGCGCGGTTGAGCGACGTCGGTGGCGTCGGTGCGCGCTGCAGCACGTCCATGATGGTGTCGAGCGGCGTCGCGCCGTTGAAGGGGGCGTGCCCCGTCACCAGTGCATAGAGCGTGGCGCCGAGCGCGTAGATGTCCGTGCGGGTGTCGAGCTTTTCGGCCTCGCCGCGCGCCTGCTCCGGCGCGATGTAATTCGGCGTCCCGACGATCGTGCCGCTCAGCGTGATCGGGCGGCCGGGCTTCGACTCGCGCAGGTCCTCCGACGCGACGGCGCGTGCCAGCCCGAAGTCCATGATGTGCGGTTTAAGCAGGTCGTCGATCATCACGTTCGCGGGCTTGAGATCGCGATGAACGATCCCCTTCGAGTGCGCGTAATCGCCGGCGAGGGCGACGTCGTGCATGATCCGGACGATCTTGTCGATCTCGCCGGTGCGGATCGCGTCGGGCAGCGAGTCGAGCGTGACGCCGTCGATGAATTCCATCGTGATGAAGTGGCGGCTCTGGTGCGTGCCCGCGTCGTAGACCTGGGCGATGTTCGGGTGGTTGAGGCGGGCGGCGGTCTGCGCCTCGCGGATGAAGCGGCGGATGTTGTCCTCAGTGCCGATGGTGAGGAACTTGAGCGCGACGGTGCGGCGCAGGTCGAGGTCCCAGGTCTTGTAGACCGCGCCCATCCCGCCGGTGCCGAGCAGTTTGACGATCACATACTTGGAGAAGCGGCTGTCGGGAAACGACATCGCGTGCTGGACTTCGGGCGGGAGGTCGTGGGACTCCCGTTCGGGCGCGTCGGTTGCGGCGAGGCGCGTCCCAAGGAGCTCCGAGACGTGCGACGGTTGGAGCAGGCCCTTGGCGATCAGCATGGTCAGGACGGTGATCGAATCGGTGGTGGGGTTTTCGGACTGCTCGAGGCGCTCCGTGAGATCGGTCACGGCTTCGTCGAGCTGCGTGCGGCTGATGAGGCCTCGCTCGACGGCGAGTCGCGCGAGGTCGTAGTCCTTCGGCTCGGGCATCGCTGTGATTATAGGATGCCCCGGTGCTCGCGGTTGGAAGTCCGTGCAGGTTGCGAGCGCTGTCGCCATCCCCGGTGCAAATCGTTGACAGCCTTCGAATTCGAACTAGATTGGTCGCTCAGTCCGGCTAGCTCGCTAATTGGGGGACCTATGAAGGCTTGGAAGCTCT
>CAYXVY010000118.1:0-10631 GCA_964468745.1 uncultured Planctomycetales bacterium
CCACCCTCCAATGCGCCGTCGTCGTTCGCACGGTCCCTCTATATCTTAATGAGCCCGTTTTCGTCATTTGGGGACGAAAGGTTAGACGTTTGCGCGAATATCGATTGGATTCCCATCGCATCGCGTGAAGACCTACGTGAAGACCGGAGGCACCAGCTACCTCTACAGCTACACCCCCACCGGCCACCGCATCAAGAAGGTCAACATCACCGCGAACACCACCGAGTGGTATATGTCCGACGGCAGCGACGTCATCACGGACTACTCGCAGTCCGGCTCTGGGGCGATCACGCTGCAAACGAGCTACGCGCAGGGGACGTCGATCGACTCCAAGGTGGCGAGGATCACTGCGTCGGGTGGCGCGAAGCACTACTACGTCCCGGATGCGATCGGTTCGGTCACGCATCTCATCGACTCGAGCCAGGCCATCGTGAATTCGGAAGTGACGGACGCCTGGGGAAACGTCGTGGCCTCGACCACGTCGGTTTCTGACCGGTACGGGTTCTCCCAACGGGAGAAGGACAGCGAATCGGGCTTGATGCACTACCGGGCCCGCTCGTACGACCCCCGCATCGGCCGCTTCTTGTCAAAGGACCCGATCCGTGACCGCAGGCCGACTGCGCACTACGTCTATGCGAGCAACCGCCCGACCAGCAACGTCGATCCGATGGGTGAGCAAGACTCCGAATACGATCGCGTACTTCAAAGCTCTCGCCATGCTCTAAAGCTCCTTCTGGAGCGGTACCGCGAAGAATCCGATCCAACGAAGATGGCGCGCTTCGGCGAACTCTACGAAGAGCACTATCTAAGCCACATAGCGGCGCTGCGTGAGGCGACAAAGCATCTAAGCGGGTCGAGCATCCAGCGCCACCTCAAAGCGCTTCGCGGCACAACGCCATACGCGGAGTTCCAAGTCGGTGCTGACATTGAGACGGACATCAACATCAGCATGCTGCAGTCAGCCGGCGCGATTAACTCCGTCGCCTACATTGGTGTAGTTGCCGGCACCGTGGCCGAACTCGCCACGCTCGCTCTCGAAGAGATCGCGATAGGAAAGGGGACGGGCCTTATCCTGCGCGTTGGCGGCAAGGTCATTCCCCTCATAAAGTCTGGCCTGAAGGGCAGGCGGCTGGTGGAAGCAGATGCCGCCCTTGGGCGAGCAGGAGTTACGCACGCCTTTCAGCGGCACGCGGGAAGCGTTACGGACGATGCTCTGAGAGCGCGGATTGTGAATCGATCAAAGGACGCTGCAACGAGATTTACCGACGACAAGACGCTTGTCGAGACGTACATGAAGATCCTCAAAGGGAATCGGACTGAGATCGAGACATGGGCGAAGACCGCGAGACCAGGTGACACGGCGTCGTTTGCACTGAAGGATGCTGATCAACTTAAAAACCTAGGGTCGGGCTTCTATCGTGATGCAGCTGGCGCGCCTGCGGCTTTTGGCTCGGAGCTCAAGGGAGCAACAGCATGGCTCCAGATGTCGGAAGATGGTAGCGTGCTTCTCAGAACTGCGTTCCCGCATCCCTAGCTACGCGATATGTCGACCCAGCTCGAGATTGATTTTCCTGAAGTGCCCAAGACCGCCAGTGAAGTGACCCACGAAATGGCGGAGGGCTTGGAGTACGACTGTGCACTTGGCCTTATAACCTGGCCGGAACCTGTGAGCATTCGGATCGGAAACTATCAGCTTCCGGTCTGTGCCGACGAACTTCTGCAATCGCTTGCTCCTGTTGTCCTCCATCGGCTGCTGCAGCCCGTCCTCAGCGGCTCGAGGAGTGAAATCACGCTACCAATCGATGACACTCTCGCCATGCGAATTCGACATGTGAATGGTATGGCGACAATTGCGATCGAGCCCGTCGGTTGGAGAAATCCACATTTCAAGTACTGTGAAGCCACGCCCGTATCGCTCATTTCCGTGCGAGACAGAATAGCGGAGTTCGTTGCTTGGGCCATCGGGAGCTTGGAGCAGCGGCACGCGTGGCTCAAGGAGCGTCCCAGGCGTACGGATCTGCTGCTGGGCCTGAGTGACTTAGAGCACACGGAGGTCACTCCCGTTGTCTAGCTGCAGCCGCAAAGAGCGTGGACAGCGTCGTTGAGGCGCGTAAGCCGATCGCGACCGAGCTTCGTGAGCGAGAATCAGCAGTCCCTCTCGCGGAGCTTGATCCGCACAGCCAACTCTGGCGTACTACTCGCATGCGCCCGCTCGCGATAGTCGTCTTCGGAGCCATCACCGCGTCAGCGTCCGCATCGAACACGCAGACAGTTCAGGACAATCAAGACCCCCGCGCCGTTGTCCTCACCCGCCTCAACGAGCACCGCACGGCGGCGGGTCTGTCGACGGTCGAAGAAGACCCCGAGCTCTCGAAGGGCTGCCAGGCCCACGCGGACTACATCTCGAAGAACAAGGGACGCGAGGAGCTCAAGGGCCAGGGCATGCACCGGGAAGCCAAGAGTCTCCCCGGCTACTCCGAAGCCGGACACGTGGCGGCGGCAGATTCGGACATCGCGTTCTACGGGCGTTAATGACGACGACGATCGAGTCGTCACGCCGCCGCCTTCGGAGCCGTCGGCGCGCTGACAGCCCCTGCGTCCAAGTCATCTGCCGCGATATACCAGTCAAGCACTTCAGTCCGGTGGTGACCGAGCTCTCGGGCGACAAGCTGGGCCGCGCGCTCGCGACCCGAGCCCCCACCGACGAGCCCCCGCATGCGCTCCACGGCGTAGGTCCGGCGCAAGTCCTGAAACGTGCGCCCCTCGTCCTTGCGGAAGCCCGCTGCACGAAGAAGCCCGTACGCCCATTGCCGGAACTTCTCGTACGTGGTCCACTCAGGCGGGATCAGGCCGCGATCGGCGGCTGTGAGCGCCTGCGCCGCACGAATGGCGTGAATCTGCTCCGGCCGATGGATGTTGAGGTATCGCGGCCGCCCCCCTTTTGAGCCGCGATTGATCCAAACGCGCTTGCCGTCGAAGTCGCGGTGAGGGCGCAACAGGGCTGCTTCCTCGAAGCGAAGGCCGAGGCGGCGGGCCAACCCGATCATGGCTCGCAGTACAGGGCCGTCAACACGCGCGAGGAGGGCAGCCAGCTTCTCGTCGACGATGATGTTTCCAGCCCGCGTGTGACGCGCCCCGGCTTCGACGCCGAGCTTCACATTCGACTTGGGGAGCATGTTCTGCTTCCCGACCTTGCCCAGAAGCCACCGCAGTGCCGAGAGCTTGTTCGGAAGACTGCGATGCCCTGTGTCCTCGTCTTTCCACTTCTCAACGATGGAATCGATGTGCTTCTGGCCGAGATTCTCGAGTTTCTGCAGTCCGAACTTGGCGACGACGTCGCGAATCGCGCTCCTCAGGATGCTCGACCGGGCGTCCTGGGTGCGGAATGCGCCCTCGCGGTTATTGGCCATGAGCTTGATGAGTTGCCGCTCCAGCGGCCACGGGGAGAGTTCTTGCATGGAGTGCCCCTCGCTTGGATTTGATTCCGGAATCACGGGGCGACCATCGACGGGACAGCCGCCCAAGGAAGTCCCGCCAGCTTGTCGGGAGGTCCCGGCAAGGACGGGTGATCGGAGCTGAACGTGGACCATGCCGTAAGTAACGCGTGCCCGAAGGCAGTCGCGCCCCCGCGCGAGGCGGGGCGGCAATGTGGCGGAGCTATCGCGTGTCACGTGCCACGAGTGAACGCGTCCCCGAAACACAGGTTGTGAAAGACCTCCTCTCCGGTCGGGGAAGGAGAGAGAAGGTCTCGTCCCGCTCAAAGGCGGGCTGAAAAGGCATGCCGAGGTTCGATTCGCGGACCGAGCCTCAGACGGGACGTACCGCCGCACCTTGAAAGGGTGCGAACGGCATGGACGCCTTCTGGGACGTGTCGGAGGGTGAGTCCGAAAATCACGCCGGCGTCCGCGCGTGTCCACCGCGCATGGTCATCGCGACCACGGGTACATCTGCCTGATGCGCCGCTGGGGCGTCATCAGGGCATGACCTGCCGTTCGAACACGGCAGGGGGTGACGACCTGCGGCGTGCAGAGGCAGCCGCAGGTTAAGGGAAAGGGACCTCCGGGAGTCGAGAGCGACTCCGGGAGGCGCCAGGGAAGGGAACCTTCCAGGTCCGAGTGCGGAGCCGGAAGGTGAGTGTGTTTTCACGTTTCGAACATCGCGTCAGTGTTGGCATTCTTGCGCAAACAGACCTTTACGCGCGTTCTGCAACGTCCGTTCGTCGCCGGAGCGCCCGTCACTGTGCGAGCGCCGCACAGTTACGGGCGCACCGATCCCCTGGCCCGGCCGATGCCGCCGCCGAGGCGCGTCGGGCGAGCGAAGCTCGAGCCGATGTTTCCCCCCACAACTCCAGGGCCAGGCCGCCGACGGGGACCCCTCGCTCGGTGTCTGGTCTCCTGTTGGCGCTCAACGATTGGCGCGGATCTTCTGGCAGAGGGGTAATCGGGTACGCTGGTCCTCACACATCAGGTCGAGACCGTCGCGTTGATCGTATGGAAGAATCGCGGCAGTGACCGCAGGCCGTGCAAGACCGCCCCGGATTCGCTCCGAGCACGGCGTCACACCCAACCGGGCAATGAATCGTGATCCGCCCGAATGTCAAAGAGCAACGGGAACTCTTCGCGCATCCCGCTCACGGGTTGGGCGAAGAGCCCCCAAGAGGTGCTTCACGTCGTGGCGGAGAGGGCTTTCTGCAGTGCCTTCCGTGCGGCGAAGACCCGGTCCTGACCACCGGTCCGACGGACTGCAATTCGGGATGCAGACGGGATGCTGCGCCCGACTTTTGAGGACTTTCTGGGATATTTCGGGACTCGAGCGAAAAACTCCGTTAGGGTCCTTGAGTGGCGCGAAAGTGCCGGAAATGCCTCTTTTGCCATTTTAGAGTGGTTATACGCGAGATGGCCAGATGGAATCCCTCCCTCTCCGCCACTTCGACTCGCGCGGCCGAAGGCAGCGAAGAGGCGAAGTGCCCCGAGCGAGCGAAGCGAGTCGAGGGGCTGCACCGCGTCCCCGTCGGTTTGCGCTCGCTCAGTGCAAGCAATGCACTCTTGGACCCAGGAAGTTGTCTCGTCGAGGGTACCCGATGGGCCACCAACCGCCGGCGATTCGCTGCCTGGAGCGAACGGATGAGATAGAATCGCGGCCGATGCACGGCCCTGTGGCCATCGTCGGCGGCAGCATCGCGGGCGCGGCGCTCGCGATCCACCTTGGGCGGCGCGGCATCCGAACGGTCGTGTACGAGAAAACCCGATTCCCGCGGCGGAAGGCCTGCGGCGAAGGCCTGCTTCCGCACGGCTATACGGCGCTGCGCTCGCTCGTCAACGACGCGCCTCCGGGGGTTGAGGTCTCGGGCATACGCTATTGGTCGCCGAAGGGCGGGCATGCAACCGCGGCGTTCGGCGATCTGGGGCCCGGCCTCATGGTGCGGCGCGAGGTCTTCGATGCGTGGCTGCTCGACCAGGCGCGGCGTACTCCCAACGTGCGTGTGCTCGAAGAGGAATTCCTCGAGAGCGATGCGACGGTCGTCGTCGGCGCCGATGGAATGCGCTCGATGTTCCACGGACGCCCGCCCTTCAAGCGGACGCATCCGAAGCGGGAGCGCGTGGGGATGTCCACGCGCATCGAGGGGTACGCCGGAGGCGATCGCGTCGACGTCTTCATCGGGGTGGGGGGCGAAGCGTATGTCGGACCGGCCGGGAACGGCGAGTCGTCGCTTGCGCTGCTGATGGAAAAGGGTGGGAAACCGGAGAACGTGCTGGCCGGCATCCCCGCGCTGGCGGGCGTGAGGTTCACCCTGCCCTGGATCGGCGCGAGCCCGCTCGGCAGTCGCGTGACGCCGCTCGTTCACGGCCGCACGCTTCTTCTCGGCGACGCGGCCGGCGCGGCAGATCCCATCACGGGGGAGGGGATGTCCCTCGCGATCCTCTCTGCCGGCGTGGCCGCGGAGGCGATCGCGGCGGGGGACCTCGCGGTCTACGAGACGGAGCGACGACGGCTCGCGAGACCGTCCGAGCGGCTGGCGAAGCTGATCCTGCGGCTCGCAGGAAGCCCGTGGCTGGCGGAGCGTACGGTCCAGCTGCTGCGGAATGCGCCGGCTGTTTTTGCGCGACTGCTTCGCGAGGCGTGCAGCGCCCGATGAAGACGCGATCGCTGCTGCCGGAGCGGCTCGACGTCGAGGATCCGCCGCGCGAGCTGGTCCAGGGGGCGTACCGTTTCCTGCGATTCATCAATCGATGGCTCGGAGGCGCGCGCGCGACGCACCTTGCCTTGCGCGAGTTTTCCGCGCGATGGAAGCCGGGCGAGACGATCCGCGTGCTCGACGTGGCCGGGGGAGCAGGAGACATGGCGCGCCTGCTTGCGGAGCGCGAGCCCCGGCTGCGCATCACCATCGTCGACCTGCGAAGCGGCGATCTTCGCGGTGACGCGCTGCGGTTGCCGTTCCGCGACGGCGCGTTCGACTACGTGATTTCGTCCCTCTTCCTTCATCACTTGAGCGACGAGCAAGCGGTGAGGGCGTTGCGTGAGTGCGATCGCGTCGCAAGGCGGGGCATGATCATGAACGACCTCATCCGCCGCCGGAGGCTCTACCTTTGGACGCGGTTCTTCACGCTGTTCGGAAATGAGATCGTGCGCTACGACGGTCCCTTGTCGGTGCTGAAGGCGTTCACCGTCGAGGAGCTTCGAAGGCTGGCGGCGCCGCTCCCGTATCTACGGACACGTGCCTGCTTCGGCCACCGCGTCCTGCTTTACGGCGAGAGGGATTGATCAATCTGTTTCAGCCCTTCAGGCGACCAGTTGCCGATCCCGCACTCGACCAGAAGCGCGCGAGCTTCCGTGAGCATGGCGATTCGCTTCGGTTTGTCGAGCGGTCCCGTCAGCGTTTCCGCCAGATCCTTCCTGGACCAGCCGATCCACTCCTTGTCGGATTTCTCCTGCGCGCCGGTGAGCGACTTCTCGAGCCAGTCCTGCGCCTCTGCCATCTGGCCGAGCAGACGGTACGCGTGGCCGAGGGTCCAGTCGGCCACGTACGGGCGCGGGTTGTTCGCTTTCACATGGAAGCGCCGCGCCTTCGTGTACGCGTCGAGCATCTTGTCGTACTGCTTGAGGTCCTCGTACGTGGCCCCGAGGTTGTTCCATAGAACGCCGAGCCATCCGTCGTCCTTGAGCTTGCCGGCGGCGGCAATCCCGAGCAGCGCCCAACGCGGCTGCTCGTCCGGCGGCACCACGATCGCGATGTGATGAATCGCGTCGACGGCGCGCCGCCACAGCTCCTTGTTGACGCAATAGGCGTGCATCTCCTCGAACGTGGCCTTCGCCTTCGCCTTGTCTCCCGAGTCGCGCTCGAAGATGCCGCGCACGCCGAGGTAGCGCGACCAGCCCTGCGGCTCGTTCGCCGTCGCAAGAGTGCTGGCACGCTCCAGCCAGCCGCGGCCCTCGTCAAGGCGCTTCGTCAGGCTCAAGCAGCGCGCGACTTGCGCCAGGGCCTCGACGGTTTCGCCGCACGCCCTGTAGTGTTCGAGGGCCTCGTCGTATTTCCGCTGCGCGAAGAGATCGTCCGCTTCGCTAAGCGGCATTCTGCTGCTCAAGATTGATGAGCTGCTCGATGCGATTGCGGATCTCGCTCAGATAAAGGCGCGTCTCGGCCGGATTTCCCGCCTGCAAGTCGAGAACCAACTGTGCGCGCGTGTCGTCGAGCGCGATGATCCGGAAGACCAGCTCAGGGTCGTTGCCGGTCCCTGGCTTGGGGCCACCGTCGGCCGCGATGGCTTCCTCGATGGCTTTCTTGACGGTACTGGCCGATTCGATCCACGGCGGCCGGCTGGCGGTGATTTTGTCGGCGACGTGTTTCTGCATCATGCCGAGCACGCGTGTGCCGCCGCTCTTTCGTTCCTTGATCGTGTTGATGACCGCGTCCTGGATCGCCTGCTCCTCGCCGAGCACGGCGCGGGCGATCTCCCAGTTTGCATGCTTGCGCGAGAGCTCGGGAAAGACCTGCGAGATGATGTCGGCCAGTCGCAGCGCGTCCATCGCGCCGCCGACCGCCTCGAGGAGCTGGTCGCTGCTGGAGTCGACCAGGATGATCGCCTCGTGGCCGTCGTCCTCGGCGGATGCAGCCTCGATCATTTCGCGGCGCTTCTTGCGCATGTGCTCGAGACCGCCTTCGATGAGGCCCGCGGCGCAATCTGCAAGAAAGCGGCGGGCGTCCGCGTCGAGGCAGAGCGCCACACGGACGGTCATCTGGATGATCTGGTCGCGTCGTTCAGGGAGTGCCAGAACCGCGGAAAGGGCATCGAGTGCCTCATCGCGGTTACGAATGTACATGCGTTCTACCGAAGATAGATCCCAGACCGATTGTGGATATAGAAGAGTAGCACAGGACCTCTCTAATTCAAAGGAACGAGGGAGCAAGCAGAGGAGACAGGATCGATGCTCCGCTCAAAGGGGTGGCTTATTCACGGATGCGGGCGAATCAATGTTGGTCGTCAGAGTGAGCAAGTCTCCGGACTTCGATAGCCTTGTCATGTCGAGCGGGGCGCGTCAGCGCCGATTCATTCTGCTCCTGTCTGCTGTCTTCTGAATTTTTCCGCGGTCATGCGACGCGCCTCGTCGAATCGTCGCTCTTCTGCCTCTCCGCTTCCTTCTCGAGTGCGCGCAGGTTCTGCACGACTTCACGGGTGCGGTCGATGGCATCGTCCGCGGCCGCGGGGGTGCGCTCGACGAGCTCCAGGACGTGCGCCGCTCGCAGGTCCTCGCAGGCGATCGCGAGAAACACCTCGTCCGCCATCGTCCCCCTGCCGCAGCGCGTGTCGCACGCCGCATGCAGCGCAGGGGCGCGGTCGCGCCAGGCGGGTCGCGCCTGTTCGAGCCACGCCGCAAGGCGTTTGGCGCCCGTCACGTGCGCGTCCGTTTCCTCCGGCGTATTGCGGGCGCGGACCGTTTCGACGACGGAATCGCGGATCGCGTCTGCACTCATGAGGATCGCGCGAACGATCTCCCACCGTTCGAAGCGCTCGGCAAGGGCGGGGAAGACCTCCGCTACGACCGCCGCCACGCGCAAGGCATCGAGCGCCCTGCCGACCCCGTCGTAAAGCCGGTTCTCCTCTTCGTTGACGATCAGGATGACCTCCCGCTCGGCCGCCTCCTCGAGCATCTCCCTGCGACGACGCGCAAGCTCGTCCAGGCGGCCTTCGATCAGGCCCGCGTGACAATCGCTGAGGAAGGCGCGGGGACCAGGGTGGAGACAGAGGATGATCTTTACGGTGAGGTCGATGAGTTGCGCGCGACGCTCGGGGTGCTGAAGCGTCTCGGCCAGGGCGTCGAGAGCTTCCTGTCGGGTCCGGATATACATGGCGGCCTCACGTGTCGCACCGCCCGGAGTCTACCCCATGATGAATGGGTGTCAAGTCGGCGAACACGCGGTTACAAAGAAATGTCCGTATCACCAATAGCGGTCAGGAGAGCTTATGAGAACTGTTGCGATTGTGATCGTCGCCCTGTTCGCGGGCAGTCCGGCTTGGGCGCAGGATGTCAAGAAGGCCAAGGCGTATCTCGCCGAGGTGAAGAAGCATCTGACCGAGTCCTACATCGAGCGGGAGAAGGTGAGCGTCGAAAAACTCGAGAAGACGGGGGTCAAGGCGCTCGCGGACGGCGTCGCGTCGCTGAAGGACCTGGATGACGCGCAGCGCAAGGATCTGAAGGAAGCCGTCGCGGGGGCGGAGTCGATCGAGGGGGCGCTCGGCGCGGCGTCGGCAACGCTCGGCGAGACGACGATCGACTGGCTCGCCTTTGCGGACTTCGCGGCGCGCGCGATGGTGAAATCCACCGGCGATCCGTTCTCTCGCATCCTGACCAACGACGAGTTCAACAAGCTTCTCAAGATGCTGCAGGGCGGCACTCGCGAGGACAGCATCGGTATCTCTGCTCAGCCGTCCGAGAAGGGCTTCACCGTCGCGTACGTGCAGTACGGGTCCGTCGCGTACGACGAAGGCGTCGAGATGGGGGACGAGATCCTGGAACTCAACGGCAAGCCGGTGGCGGGAACGCCGCCCGAGGAGATGAACGAAAAGCTCAAGCTGAAGCCGGGGGAGTCGGTCACGCTCAGGATCGCGCGCCCCGGGCACAAGGACCCCTACACGTTCAAGATCGTGCAGCGCAAGGTGAAGTCCAAGGACGTGCACTACGCGATGCTCGGCGACGGCGTGGGGTACCTGCGGCTGACCATCTTTGAGACGTCGCTGGCGAACGACGCGAAGAAGGCCCTCAAGGCGCTCAAGGAGAAGGGGATGACGTCGATCATCCTCGACCTGCGCCACAATCCGGGGGGCGCGCTACCGGCCGCGACGGCGACGGCGGACCTCTTCCTGCCGCAGAACCTCCTTATCACGAAGGTGGAGATGTACTACAAGCCGTCCTTCTTCGGGTTCCAGATCCCCGGAATGGGCGGCGACTCGGAGTACAACACGAAGGCGAAGAGCGAATTCGAGGAGATGCCGATGCGCGTCCTCGTGAATCACGCGAGCGCGAGCGCGTCGGAGCTTCTGGCGGGGGCGATCCAGGACCACAAACGGGCGGTGGTCATCGGCGAGACGACGTACGGCAAGGGTGTGGGGCAGAGCCCGATACCGCTCATGGGG
>CAYXVY010000119.1:0-10109 GCA_964468745.1 uncultured Planctomycetales bacterium
ACCACGGCGCGCTACTTCACGCCGAACGGGACGAGCGTGCACAAGGAGGAGGGGAAGAAGGACTTCGGCCTCCACCCCGATCATCTGATCGAATTGACGCAGGCGGAGTATTCCGCGATCGTCGATTACTGGCGCAAGGAGGCGATCCTGAAGGGGCAGGGCGAGCCGCCGCAGGCCCCGCGGGACCTGCAGCTCGAGGCGGGCGTGGAAGTGCTCAACTCGAAGCTGGAGAATCGCGCGGCGAAGGTCGAGAAACGCGAGCTGGCGAAAAAAGCCGAGGACAAATGAGTCTTGAGTTGTGAGCCGGTCTCAGAACTCATCACCCATCACTCATAACTCACCGCCCCATGCGCATCTTGGGAATCGAAAGCAGCTGCGATGAAACAGCCGCCGCAGTCGTAGAGGACGGGCGCACCATTCTCTCCGACGTCGTGCAGTCGCAGGTCGACATGCACGCGATTTACGGCGGCGTGGTTCCGGAGCTTGCCTGTCGCGCGCACATCGAGGCCATCACGCCGGTCGTTGAGAAGGCTCTCGCGGACGCGAAGACGCCGCTGGCGAACATCGGCGCGATCGCGGTCACGTGCGCGCCGGGGCTCGTCGGGGCGCTCCTCGTCGGCGTGTCCATGGCGAAGTCGATCGCGCTGGCGATCGGCAAGCCGCTCATCGGCGTCGATCATATTCACGGGCACATGTACGCGAACAAGCTCGCGTGTCCCGATCTGGAGTATCCGTGCGTTTCGCTGGTGGTATCGGGTGGGCACACGTCGATTTACGTGAGCTCGAGCGAAATCGAGCACGAACTGCTCGGGTCGTCGGTGGACGACGCGGCGGGCGAGGCGTTCGACAAGGTCGCCAAGATCCTCGGCCTGGGCTTCCCGGGCGGCCCTGCCGTCGAGAAGGCAGGGAAGGGGCGCGATGCTGGGAAAATCGCCTTTCCGCGGACGATGCTGGATCCGTCGTCGTTCGACTTCAGCTTCAGCGGCGTGAAGACGGCGGTGCTCTATCACGTCCGCGGCCAGAACGCGAAGCAGCCGCGCACGCTGTCGCCGGATGAAGTCGGGGACATCTGCGCCTCGTTCCAGGAGGCGGTCGTCGACGTGCTCATCGACAAGGCGCTGCGGGCGTGCGCTGCGCGGCGCATCTCACGACTCGCGGTGGGGGGCGGCGTGGCGTGCAATGGACGCCTCCGCGAGAAGGCGGCGCAGCGCGGGGCTGCCGTTGGTGTGCGGACGTTTTTCCCGCCCGGCCGCTTCTGCACGGACAACGCGGCGATGATCGCGGGAATCGGCTACCACTTATATCGCGCAGGACGCGTCAGTGACCTGGACTTGGACGTTATGGCAACCAAGACGCATCGCAAGTGATGAGTTGTGAGTTTTGGGTTGTGAGCCGGACTCAGAACTCATCACCCATGACTCAAAACTACCAGCGTATCCCGACGCTCCAGCGGCTCCCGCAGTGGGACCGGCTGCCCCAGTTGTACGACAGGCCCCACGACGAGTGGTGGTGGTGGGAGTGCGAATAGCGCGGATATCTGTAGGACGAATAGCTGTACGTCGGGTAGCTGTACGCCGGATACGAGTAGACAGGCTGCTGCACGTAGACCGGACGGTCAACGTAGACCGGCTGCTGCACCACGACGGTTTGCGGCGGTGGCGGACGGTAGTTCTCGAGCGCGCGATAGATCGATGCGGTGTCCTGCTGCTGGACCGGTGGCTGCTGCTGGATTTGCGGCGCCGGCTGGCGGACCGTAGGAGCCAGGACCGCCTGCATCAGCTTGTCACTCGCGCCCGCTTTCTTCAGCTCGATGAGGTCGTCGGCGTTGAGCGACGCGACCGGCCCGTTCTTCGCGATGTACGCGAGGATGACGTCGTCGCCGACGCCCGCCGCGACGAGCTTCCGGAGATCCTCTTTGGAGACGTCGGCGAAGGCCGCGCCTGCGAGGACGAGGACCGCGGACAGGCTGAGAACGGTGCGTTTCATCGTCGGCTCCTTATCTGCAACGGGACCTGTAGTGTACATGGCGGGGGGCGAAAATGGCCCAAAGCGCGATCCCTGTCACGGCTGCGTTGATGCCGGGACTCGGGTCGTAATGACGGACGACTCTGGTTTCGGCGGGGACGTACGGCATCACCGGGGCGCTGATCATCGCCCGCACGACTTCGTCGCTTGCACCCGCCTGCTTCATCGCGACGATATCGTCGGCCGTCGGAGTGCGATATACCCCGTTTCGATGGATCTCGGAGACGATGTGCCAGTCGTTCACGTCTGCGCGCGCCATGGCTACGACGTATTCAACGGCGACCGGCGTCCTGCCTGGGGTCGTTTCGCGATGTTCATGCACCGCGCAGCCCACGACGGTCAGGATCGGCAGGACCATCGCCGGCCACTTCATGCTCATGAAGGTGTAGCGACACCGGGGGCGCGAAGTTCGCCAAATTCACATTCCCAGCCCTTTAACGCCGAGAGCGCAGATGCCGAGAAGGGGAGATCGCAGATTGCTTCCTTTGGGGGAGCTGCTGCGGCCCTCGAGCTTGCCGACAGACCCCACATTGACTGAAATCGGCGACCTGCCCGATGAACGCTGAGCGCGAAGAAGCGCTCCTCCCAGAGGCGTTTCTGCGCTCTCGCACGCTCCTCGTCTGCGACCTCCGCGTTAAGCCGTTTGCTTGATCAGCGGAGCCCCTTGAGCGACTCCTTGAGCCGCTGGACGGCGCTGAAGATGCGCGATTTCACGGTTCCAACCGGAATCCCCAGGATTTCGCCGATTTCAGCGTACTTCAAGCCGTTGTACTCGGACAGAATGAGACATTCACGCTCGCCCTCCGGGAGCGCATCGATCGCCTTCTGCACCGCCTTCTTGATCTCGGCGCGCTGCATGTCCGCCGAAGGATCGCGGTCCTCGGCGCGATCGGCGTCTTGCAGCGCGTCGGCCTTCTTCTTTGTCGCTTGATTGATCCAGAGATTGTGGGCGATGCGGAAGATGTACGTCGACGGCTTCGCGGTCGGTTCGTAATTCGGCCCCGCGCGCCAGAGGCGCAGGAAGACCTCCTGGACGAGGTCGTCCACGAGGCTGCGGTTCCAGCTCAGCCGGTAGAAGAAGTTCGCCAGGGGCTTCATGTAGAGCTGGTAGAGCTCCTGGAAGGCTTCTTGCGAGCCTCCCTTGACGAGGAGCATCAATTCCGTTTCGCGGTCCGACATGACTGGAGCATCCTAGGACGGGCGAGGAGGTTGTCAATCGCGTAGACTTGAACGGGGAACCCGGCGCCGAAGGTGTTTGAATCGTTGAAAGGACGGAGACCTCATGGGCGCGAAAGACCACAAGCAGCATGCGGAAGCCTCGGCGCCCGCGCGGTGCGCCGTCTACACGGTGAGCGACTCGCGGACGACGGAGAACGACGAGTCGGGAAAGCTCGCACTTGAGATTCTCGCGAAATTCGGCCACACCGTCATCGAACACAGGATCGTGCCGAACCAGCGCAAGGCGATCGCAAGCGCGCTCAAGGCGGACGCGGACCTCATCGTCACGATCGGCGGCACCGGGATTTCGAAAAAGGACATCTCGATCGAGATCGTGCGCGAGTCCCTCGCCAAGGAACTCCCCGGTTTCGGCGAGATGTTTCGAGCGTTGAGCGTGAAGGAGATCGGCACGGCCGCGATGATGTCGCGCGCCCTGCTCGGCGTGACGGCACGAGGCCAGGTCGTCCTCTGCACGCCCGGGTCGCCGAGCGCGGTGAAGCTCGCGCTCGAGGGGATCCTCATGAACGAACTGAAGCACCTCCTATGGGAGCTGCGCCGCTACGCATGATGCGCCGGGCTTGGGACTGGTATCGCGCGCGGCGATGGTGGTGGAAGGCGCTCCTCGGCGCGCCCGTGGCGCTGGTTGCGTTCGCGGTGCTTTTTCTCGTCGCGCGCGCCCTCCAGTACCGCTCGGCCAGCCGCGTCGCGGCGGGCGAATACGTTCCGGAAGGGGCGCAGGTCGTCGTGCGGTTGCCCGACGCGGCACGGCAGTGGTCGCGGATCCAGTCGACCGACTTCTGGAAGGCGCTCCGCACGAAGCTGCTGCGCGACCCCGCGGTGCGACGGGAGATCAACGCGGCGCTCAAGGAGGCGGGCGTTGGCGGGCGCATCGAGGACTTCGACGACCGCCGGACGGCAGAGCGGACGCACGGCCTCCTCACGGAGGACACGCTGCTTCGCATCATGGGTCGCGACGCGATGGTCGCGCTGCGATTCGCCGACTCGGCTCGGCCCGCCGGCTTCTGCGCGGCGACGCGGCTCGGTTTCTGGGACTACGCAATCGCGCCGTTCGCTTCGTGGGTCCTCCCCTCGGAGTCGATCGCCGGAACGCGCTGCTATAAGTTCGGGTCTATTCGCGCCGCGGTCGTCGGCGCGATCGCCGTCGCTTCGGACGACAAAGCCCTGCTCGCATCGGCGTTGCGCCGGCGCGGCCGCGCGCTCCCGGGCGCCGCCGGCCTGAGTGTGAGCGTCTCCTTCGAGGATTCGACCTATCTCGACGGGCTACGGCACCGCATCAACGCGTTCCCGCAGGGCGGGTTCATGCTTTTCACGAACGGCGATGCGCTGACGCGCGCGGACGTGACGCTGGACGTGGACGGTGCGGATCTCGTCGTCGACGCGCGGCTCGAGGGAATGCCTGCGTTGACGCCGGACGCGCCCGTCGATGCCGTCCGATTCGTTCCGGCCTCGGGGGCGGGCGCGATCGCGCTGCCGTTTACGGGCGAGCAGATTTGGACCTGGGGGACCGCATCGTCAAGCCAGGAGCCGACCATCGCGGAGGCGATGAAGCTGCTTGCGGAAGCGAAGTTTGCGGATCGCGTGCCGACCCGGCTGCGCGGGCCCGTGACGATGCTGCTCGGGAGCTCGGTCGGGGCCGAAGGGAAGACGTTCGCCTCGTGCGCGCTCGTGCTGCGCTCGGACGATCCCGCCGCCGTGGATCGGGAATTGCGCGCCGTGATCGATGAGCTGATCCGGAAGCGCGGCGGGCAGGAGAAAGTCGCGCTCATCTCGCAGATGGTGCACGAGCGCACGGTCTGGGCGTTCGACTATGGCGGCGATCCCTTCAAGTACAACGACTACCTGCGCCCCTGCTGGACGGTTCACGGCGACGCGTTCATCGTCGCGAACAGTCTGCCGTTCCTCATGGCGGTCATCGCCACGGCGCAGACCGCGGCGCCGACGATGGCGGACGAGGAATTTTACGCGAGCGCGCAGCGGCGGCTGGACAAGCTGGGCGTGCAGAGCGTGCTGCGGGAAGGTTCGCTTTCGAGCGCGTTCGTCCATGGGCCGGCGCTCCGCGAGGGGCTGGAAGGATTCTGGCCGATCCTCGCCGACAAGCGCGCGAACAACCCGACGACGACGCAATCCGTGCGTGCGGAACTCGAAACGGAATGGCGCAAACAGGGCCGCAATCCCGCGGGAACGGACTTTGTGCTGGAATTCAACGCGGTGATGCGCGAGCGCGTGTCTCACGAAGAAAAGCGGCTGCGCGATCTGGCCAAGGTTCTCGACTACGTGCGCTTCGTCGCCGGCGAGATCGACCGCGACGACTCCGGTCTCCGAGCGCGGGGCGTGCTGGAGCTGAAAAGCCCGTCTCCGTAGGACTCTCGTCGGCGGGTCGGACGGTGGAGCCGCATCTTCTGCGTTGCTCATCGGGTGTCTCCATGGCGATTCGGGCCCCCCCGCGACAGGGAAACACTCCCCGCCGCGTTACTGCGTGGATGCGACGGACGCGCCGGAGGTCCTCGATCGAAGTGCGTGAGGACCCGGTTCCCGTCGTCAAGCCGCGCCAGGAAGGTGCTCTGCAGTTGCAGCGCACTGTCCTGCCCCGCCAGGAAGGCGTCCTGCACATGCAGAGTCGTGTCCTGCCGCGGCACGACGCCCTTCTGCACCTTCCGGCCGTCGTCCAGCTTGTTGGGAGTACTGTTCATACTCCCACTCGTCAGGTTTTGACGAAACTCCCACGCGAAAGTGCGAATTCGTATGCTGAATGTGCGGAGGATGGAGGGGGTCTGCGACTGCAGGGGCGCCTGGGGGAGCGGAAGCGCGTCGGGGGAGGAAGGTCGGAGAGGCTACGGCTGCGTCACGCCGAGGGCGGCGAAAGCGGGAGAGGACACGGCGGGGCCGCTGAGGGTCATCGGGCTGTTTGAAACCGGGTCGTGTGGGTGCTGTAGGCGGGGGCTGATCGAGGACGTCTTGTTGCGCCCACCCCTACCTTAGGGGCTCCAAGTTCATCGCTCTCACCTGTTACCTGCTCGCTCGTGCTCCTAATCAGGGGCGTCGCTTTCCGGCCGCGAGCATCGCGCATGCTTTCTCGATCCGGCCCCTCCGTGTTTCCCGCTCTTCTGCGGCCTCGATCCAGTCACTAAAGTCCCTCCGCTCGGTCGGAGTGAGATCGCTCCACTGGGCCTTCGCCATCGGGGCGGCCCCGAGGGCTTTGTAAAAATCCATCGGCACGACTGCATAACAGCAGGGGCGTCGCTTTCCGGCAGCGAGATTCTCGCAGGCTCTCTCGATCCGGCGTCCGCGTGTCTCGGCTTGTTTGGCTGAGTCGATCCAACTCGTGAAGTCCCTGCGCGCGATCGTCGTGAGATCCCTCCACGCCGCCTGTGCCAAGGGGGCCGCCGCGAGGGCCTTGCGAAGATCCGCCGGCATTCTGGGCTCTGGTTCTTCTCCAACCGGCTTGGTATTCACTCTCTTCATTTTGGACTGCCGGTATTTTGTGAGGAGACGCTTCAGCTTCTACAAATCCGGGATCTCGATTTCGACGAGCTTGGCAAGAAGCTCGAGCGACTCTTGCCGGCCAAGGTAGCAGGCCTCCGCCCCCTGTGCCAACGTGAGTGAGACGCTTGCCTCCTGGGATTCTAGTGCTGCGAAGATCGGCTTTACGGGACCTTGACGTCGATCTCCGCCGTGAAGAGCATGCGCCGGTCGTAGAGGCGCGCGCTCTCGAGCAGCACGGACTGCGAACGCATGACTTTCTTGTTGAAGACGCTCGTGCCGTTGACGAGCACCTCGACCGGCTTGTCGAGGTCGAGCATGCGATCGTGAAGGCGGATCTTTAGTTCCTTCACCTGGTCGGTGCTGATCTCGATCCTGTTCTTCTCGCGCACGATTTTGGCGCGGACGTCGGCATCCTCGATCCATTCCTGGCGCGTTTCATGCAGGTCGTCGCCGGACGTGCTGTAGTGCTCGCGGGGAACAGTCTTGGCGACGGCGAATTTCGTCACCTCGATCCAGTACGAGCGCGCGAATGTCTTCTCGAACGTGCTGAAGACGAACTCCGTCGGATAGGTCACGCGCGCCCGCTCGCCCATCCACTTGAGCACCGCCGGCGACTCCTCGTCGAACCACTCGTGTCCCGCGTCCCGTTCGACCGCCTTGAAGTCGGGGCAGGCGGCTTTCAGGTCGCCGAGCACGTCGTCGAGCGTCCCCTTCACGTAAGCGGGGTCCTTGCGTCCGAAGACCCAGTAGACGGGGATGGTCTTGTAGTTTGCGGCCAGCTTCGCGCTGTAGCTGCGCAGCGTCCCTTTGCCCGCGAACGTCGTACGGGGCAGGGCAGAGCGGGGAGCGATCGCGGCGAAGCGGTCCGGATAGTAGGCGGCGATGTCGAACGCTCCGCGCGCGCCGGTGGAGAATCCGTCGAGATAGACGCGGTCCGGATCGACGCGGAATTCGCGCATCACGTCTCGAATCGTCGTGAGAACGTGCGAGTGGCCCTGGCGCGAGCCGGCCCAGACGTGCTTGCGCGACCACGGAGCGGCGACGATGAGATCGCCCTCCCGCTCGGCGTGCGGGCGCCACGCTTCCATCATGCCGGCTTCCTTGTCCCCCCAGCCGTGGAGCGTGATGAGGAGGCGGTAGGATTTTGCCGGGTCGTATGCGGCGGGGACGAAGACCTGGTACTCGAAGCTGATGTCCCCGATCTCGGTGCGCGCTGTGCGTGTCAGAACGGTCCCGACCGATTCCGGCTTCGCCCACGAGCCGCCATCGCGGATCATTTGCTCGAGATCGGCAAGCGGTGCGGTCTTGAGCTGAGCGGCGAGTTCAATCCGCCTGATGCGGTCCTTCTCCACGAGGAACTTCTCAACCACTTCGGTCTGCAGGAGCGCGGCCAGGACGAGAGCCGTCATCCGTGTATGTACAGGATCGGCGTGCCGTGCAAGTGGCCGGCACGGGCCGGCGATCGATCGCCGCCGCTTAGAAAAGCTGTTTTTGCGCTGCGGGCGGTGCGTCCGTCGAGAGTCCGAGGTGCTTGTATGCCTTTTCGGTCGCCTTGCGACCGCGCGACGTGCGCTGAAGGAAGTTCTGCTGGATGAGGTAGGGCTCGTAGACTTCCTCGATCGTGTCCTCCTGCTCGCCGACGGCCACGGCGATCGTCTTGAGGCCGACCGGGCCGCCCGCGTTCTGAATCAGCGTGTTCAGGATCTTGCGGTCCATCGCGTCGAGCCCCGCGTCGTCCACACCCAGCATCTTGAGCGCCTCTCCCGCGATCGGCAGATCGATCTTGCCGTTGCCCTTCACTTGGGCCAGGTCGCGTACGCGACGGAGGTATCGATTGGCGATGCGCGGCGTACCGCGGGCGCGTCCCGACAACAAATCCGCCGCCTTGTCTTCGATCGACACGCCGAGGATCTTCGCCGAGCGGTACAGGATGGTCATGAGATCGGCCGGGGGATACGTCTCAAGCTTCTCGAGGATTCCGAAGCGAGCGCGAAAGGGTTCCGAGAGCAGACCTTCGCGCGTGGTGGCGCCGACGAGCGTGAATCTCTTCAGCGGCAGATTGATCGTGCGACCCGTGGGGCCGCTGTCGACGTTGATCGAGATAAAATAGTCCTCCATCGCCGTGTAGAGGTACTCCTCGACATCCGGAAGGATGCGATGGATCTCGTCGATGAAGAGGACGTCTCCCTGTTCGAGCTTGGTGAGCATGCCCGCGAGATCGCCCGGCCGCTTGAGGATCGGGCCGCTGGTCACGTGGAACGTCGCTTTCATCTCGAAGGCGATGATGCGTGCCAGCGTCGTCTTGCCGAGCCCGGGAAGTCCGCTGAAGAGGATGTGATCGAGCGCTTCCTTGCGCTTGCGCGCGGCCTTGATGGCGATGGTGAGGTTCGTGATGGTCTTCGGCTGGCCTACGAAGTCGCCGAACGATCCCGGTCTGAGCGAATCTTCGAAGGTCGTGTCGTCCGTGGAACGGACGTACGGATTCTCGCCCCCTCTGGACATCGCGCCCATGATAGCGCGACGCTAGATCGCGGACTAGGACTTCGCCGGCTCGGCCGGCTTCGGCGCCTCCGCCTTCGGAGCGGCCGGCTTCGGGGCGGGGGCCTTTGCGCCCGGCTTCTCGGCGACGATTCTCTCCTCGACCTTCTGCGCGCGGCCGATGCGGTCGCGGAGGTAATGCAACTTCGCGCGGCGGACCTTGCCCTTCTTCTTCACGTCGATCGTGACGACGCGCGGCGAGTGGACGGGGAAGATGCGCTCGACGCCTTCACCCTGAACGAGACGCCGTACCGTGAACGTCTCCGACAGCCCCTCGTGCCGCTTGGCGAGCACGATGCCGGTGAATATCTGGATGCGTTCGCGGTCCCCTTCGATGATCTTCACGTGCACGTCGACGGTGTCGCCCGGGTCGAACACGGGGACGTCCTTCTTGACGAACTCCTTCTCGATGGCGTCGATCGTGCGCATGGTTGCTATTCCTTCTTTTTTCTTCGGGCCAGGTCCGGTCGCCGCTCCCGCGTGCGCCGGTCCGATTGTTCTCGCCGCCATTTCTCGATCCGGCCGTGATGGCCGGAGACGAGAACGTCGGGCACCGCCATTCCGCGGTACTCGCGCGGCCGGGTGTAGTGGGGGTATTCGAGGCGGCTCCCGGAGAACGATTCCTCCGCGAGCGACTCGGGGTCGCCCAGCACGCCCGGCACGAGGCGCGCGACGCTGTCGAGCAGGACCAACGCGGGGAGTTCGCCGCCGGTGAGCACGTAGTCCCCGATCGAGACCTCGAGGGGCTTCAGGCCTTCGACGACGCGTTCGTCGAACCCTTCATAGTGCCCGCAGAGGAGGATCAGGCCCGGCTCGGCGGAGAG
>CAYXVY010000120.1:0-21959 GCA_964468745.1 uncultured Planctomycetales bacterium
CGGCGCCACCCTTCGGGCAGGGTAACGGCCACGCTCCTGGTTTCGTCTCCGCGCTTCAGCTCGATCGTGACGTGACCCTTCGCGTTGTGGAGGGCCCACGAGGCGTCCGCCGCCGAGAGCACCCGAATCCGGTTGATGCTCACGATCTCATCCTTCGCTTCGATGCCGGCCTGGGCGGCGGGTCCGTCGCGCGTGACGGCGCGAACGATGTTGCCGAGGTCCGGATCGAGCGTCATGCCGACATTCTCCGCAAGCGGATAGGTCTGCGTGGCCTGGTCCTTGGTGAACGCCTCGCCCAAGTCCCGACGCTCGAATTGATAGACCTGGTGGCAGTGCATGCACTGCTTGCCCGAGCGGATCGGAGCCGGGAGCGACTTGATGGATGCGGGGGTGCGCACCGTCCAGTCGTGCTTGCGGTCCGATTCCGTCTTGTGAAGTTCAAGGACGCGCGACATGATCCGCGCGAGCCCCATGAGGCTGAGTTGGGCGTCCGCCTGTCGCTCCGCGCGTGAACCGTAGCGCGCGTAGATGATTCCGTGCCGGTTGAGAAAGAATGCCGCCCACGTGAGGTCGAAGTCGAACTGGAAGAGCCCGATGTCCGCGTCGTTCATGCGCACGATGCGTACGCGAACGAATTCCGACGTCAGCTTCTTGATCGCCTCATCCGACTGAGCGACCTGCTCGTCGAAGCCCTTGCAGTCTTTTCAGGGCACTCAGCGAAAGACGACCATCAGGGGCTTGCCTGTTGACTCCGCGTCCTTGAGGCCCTCGTGCAGAGTTTCGTGCCATCCGGGGAGGGGGCGCGGTCTCTGATTGTTGCCGTCCTGGCGCGCGGAGGCAGCCGCGGGGACGAGGACTGCGAGCGCGACGAGGAGCTTCTTCATTTCCTGACGGGACCGATTCGCACCTTGTCGAACCGAACTTCGGACACCTTGCCGTCCGCCCTGCCCCCCTGACCGATGCCGAAGTATACGTTGTCGAGGTCCTTGAGCTCGTGCATGCCGCGCCAGAAGACGATGCCGTCCAAGGCGACGATCAGCTGCCGTGCATCGAGGATGAACTCGATCTTGCGTTCCTTGCCCGGACGGAGGCCCGAGCCCACGTCGCGCAGTTCCTTCTCCCCTTCCTTGTCCTTGTCGCGCCCGCCGCCGGGGGCGCCGCGCTTCGGTTCGAGGGCGATCAGCGATTCGCGGCTGCTGCTTGCGGCATAGTCGAACCGCCAGCGTGCGTGGTCTTCATCGAACGCCGCGATCGTGACGCGCGGCATGATGCCCGCAGCGCGGTCGACCAGGCACGTCGCTTCGAAGCTGATCGTCCCCTCGACCTTGACGCCATGCTTTGTCCAGAGCATCCACGTGCGCCACTGCTCGCCCTTTTCAGCGGGCGCGCGGCAGGCGAGCTGGCCCTTGTCGATCCGGGGTTCGAATCCCTTCGCGCCGGGGCCGCGTTCGCCCCAGAGGTCCGCGATCGCGCCCCCTTCGAATTCGTCCATGAAGGCGATCGCGCGCAGCCCGTCGGCCCATCCTGCGAGCTGCGTGCTGGACACGCGCTTCACGCTCTCGGGGGCCTTCGACTTCGCGGCGCTGAGTTGCGATCCGGCGGCGAGGGCGAGCTTGCCCTTCTCGTTGCGGCACTCGGCGTCGCCGGAGTAGAGCGTGACGGTTGCGTCGTCTCGCATCGCCTTGACGTGGAAGGCCGCGGCGTTGGCGGCGACCTCGACGGCCGACGACCGGACGTAGATGCGCTCGCATCCGTCGACGTGCACTTCGCCCGTGGCCAGCGTGATGCGATTCGGAAGTTCAGCGAGGCGATCGAACACGACTTCGCTGTCGTCGTCGATGCAAAGCGTTCCGCCATCCGGCATGCTGATGCGGGCGCCCCCCTCGACCTTCAGGCGGTCGCCATCGGCGAGTTCGGCGCGGGCGCCTGTTTTCACCCATTGTCCCTTGCGCTGGACCTTCACCAGGCCGGACGTCGCCTCGATACGCGCCGGTCCGGAAGCGGCCCGCGTGACTTCCGTCGGCTCCGGCTCCGGCGTCGGGGTGGGTTTCGGCTTGTCGGGCACAGGCTCGGACTTCGGCGGCTGCGGTTGCGGCTCCGGCGTCGGCGGCTGCGGTTCCGGTTTCGGGGGTTGAGGCTCCGGCCCGGGCGGCTGCGCTTCCGGTTTCGGAATCTCCGGTTGCGGTTCCGGCTTCGGCAGCTCAGGCTGCGGCGCTGGCTTGGGCGTCTCGGGAGCCGGTGGGGGCAGCTGTGGCGTGATGACCGGTTTGGGTTTCCGGACGATCGTAGGATCCTCCGCGGGTGTGCGCGTTGCGCTCCAGATTCCGATGATGGCGAGCGCGATCGCGGCCGCGGCGGCGATCGGAATCCACATGGGCGAGCGGGGCGCGACCGTGCGCGTGCCGCCCAACTGCCGAGAAACAAGCCGGCGAACGGCAGGCTCGAGGGCGTTCGACTCGCTCGACCAGTCGTCCTGCGTGATCGCGATCGCGGTCACGCGGCGGCGACAGGCCGGGCAGTCCGCCAGATGGGCTTCCACGGCAGGCTCTCGCCGTCCCTCGACGTACGCGAGGACAGAATCATCGCCAAGGCACATCATGGGAGTGTCCCCGTCGTCAGGCGTCTTCATTGCAGTCATTTCGGAGTCAGTACCTTGCGCAGCTTCTCGCGGGCGCGCATGAGGTGGGACGCCACGGTGTTGGCCGGCACGCCGGTCGTCGCGGCGATCTCCTTGGTGCCGAGGCCGTCCTGGTAGTAGAGGATGATCATCAGGCGTTCGCGTTCGGTGAGGGCCGAGAGCGCGCGTCGCACCCCGGCGATGGCCTCCTCGTCGGGCGTAGATCCGACTTCCCCCGCAAGCTCGTTTATGCGGTCGTCGAGGGGCTGGAGCTTCCGTCCGCGGGTGGCGCGTTCGACTTGCGTCAGGACCACGAGGCCGAGCCACGTGGTCAGCTTATACGCGGGGTCGTAGCGCCCCCACGCCTTCCGCTCGTCCTTGAGGAGTTCCACGAAGACGTTTTGAACGACGTCCGCGACGAGCTCCTCCGTGGGATTACGGAGCTGGCGACGGGCTGCGAACGTGACGAAGCGCGTGTAGCGCGAGACGAGCTCGTCCCACGCGGTTCGGTCGCCGCGGCGGCAGGCTTCGGCGAGATCGCGGTCGTCCATCAGGTGTCGGCTATTATAGGCGGCCATGGGGCGCGCCGTTTCCCAGGTTCGGCTCGAGAGTGATCGTCTGATTCTGAGGACCGGGCGCGCGGCTGACGTGCCGGCCATCGTGCGCTTCCTCCGTGAGAATCGGTCGTTCCATAGAACGACGAGTCCGTGGCGCCGGCCGGACTTTTTCACGGAAGGGCACTGGCGCAAGCGGGTGCGCGTGCATCGCGATGACGCGCTCCATGATCGCGCGTTGCGCCTTTTCTTGTTCGAGCGCGACGCGCCGGCGCGCGTGATCGGCTTCGTCAACTTCAGCAATTTCGTCCGCGGCGCGTTTCGGGCGTGCCATCTCGGGTACGCGCTTGACCGCAACGCGGAGGGCCGGGGCTACATGACCGAGGCGCTGCGGATCGCCATCGCGCACATGTTCGGCCGCATGAAGTTCCATCGGATCATGGCGAACTACCTGCCGGCCAATCGCCGGAGCGCGCGCGTGTTGAAGCGCCTCGGGTTCCGCATCGAGGGCCGGGCGCGCGCCTACCTGCTCATTGCCGGCCGCTGGCGCGACCACGTGCTGACGAGCCTCGTCCACTACCCGAAGAAAACCTCGGCGTCGCGGTAGAGCTCCATGTCGAGGAGTCGCTTCGGCGACTCGGGATCCGGCAGCTGCACGTCCACGATCTGCACGCCCGCCAGCGCCGCCATGCGGCCGAATTTCCCCGCCTTCACCAGGTCGTACGCTCGCAGCCCGTAGCGCGTCGCGAGGACGCGATCATAGGCCGTTGGCGAGCCGCCGCGCTGGACGTGGCCGAGAATGGTGACGCGTGTCTCCACGCCCATGAGGTGCTCCAGCTCGCGCGCGATCACGCTTCCGACGCCCCCCAGCCGCACGTGGCCGAAATCGTCCGTGCCGGCCGACTGCGTCACCAGCTGCCCGCCCTTCGGCGTGGCGCCTTCCGCGACGACGACGATGGAAAACCCCTTGCCGCGCGCGTGCCGTCGCTTTAGTGAAGCGACGATCTCCTGCATATCGTACGGCTTTTCCGGCACGACGATGTAATCGGCACCCCCGGCGATCCCCGCGATGGTGGCGATCCAGCCGGAGTCGCGTCCCATGACTTCGACCACCATGATGCGGTGGTGCGATTCGGCCGTGGAGTGGAGCCGGTCGAGCGCTTCCGTGGCGATATTGATGGCGGTGTCGAATCCGAACGTCTGGTCCGTTCCAGGGAGGTCGTTGTCGATCGTCTTGGGGCAGCCGACGACGGGCATGCCGAGGTCGGAAAACCGTCGCGCGACGCCCAGCGTGTCCTCGCCGCCGATCGCGATGATCGCGTCGAGTCCGTACTTCTTGAAGTTCGTCTGCGATTTCTGCACCGACTCCTGGCTCTTGAACGGATTCGTTCGCGACGTGCCGAGGATCGTGCCGCCGCGCGCGTGGATGCCGCCCACGGAATAGTCGGTGAGTGGCTCGACGAGGCCGTTCACGAGGCCCGCCCAGCCGTTCTTGATCCCGAGGACGGAGTCGCCGCCGCGCTCTGCCTTCTTGACGATGCCGCGGATGACCGCGTTCAGTCCGGGGCAGTCGCCTCCCCCGGTGAGGACGCCGATTTTCACGAAGCCGTTACCCCTTCGCTTCCTGGACGGCGAGCTTGGACACCTTGCAGTCCGCGCGCAGCACGAAGTGCATCTCGATGAGGTCCTGGATCGCCTGCGCCGAGAGCGCGGTGTCCTTGTCGATCATGCTCCCCGCGATTTCGAAGGAGACCTTGAAGTGCCGGCTCGCCTTCTTCCCGTCTTTCTTCATCGTCCGTCCTCCGTGTGGGCGGGAATTGTAAGCGAGGGCCCGGGCAAAGACCAGAATCGGACGACGAGCGCGGGCAGGGCGAAGCCGACGGCGTTCAGCAGCCCGTGCGTGGGAAGCATGTTCTGAATGTCGATCCAGGGGACGCCCACGGCGTAGGCGATCGCAAGGAACATGGCGATCGCGAACGCTGTGCCGCTGATGCGGAGCAGGATCGACGGCTCGCGCAGGTGCAGGTACGCCAGCACCAATCCCGCACCGGCAAGCACGCACGCGGCGACGACTTCGAGCGGCTTCCAGAGCGTGATTCCCGCGGCGACGAGCGGCATGCCGGCGACGAATCCGATGACGGGCACGATGGCGACGCGCGACCGACGATAGGCGTGGACCGCCAGGACGACCGCGATGAAGCCGGTGTACGTGAAGTGCACCGCCGTGAGGAGCACGATGATGGAGGGGAAGTTCATCGGGCGGACGCCCAGCCGTGAAAGCACCGCCCACCCCGCACCGACGACGAGATACGCGCGCGCCGCGGTGCAGGCGAGATCTTCATTCGTTCGGAATCGTGGCGGCCAGGCGGCGGCCAGAGTAACGGCGAGCCACGGGAGGGCGAGCCACCCGCTCGCGAAAAACGAAGCGGCCAGGCAGAGGGCCGCAAAGGGCGTCGCGATGACGACCGGTCTCGGCACGCCGATCAGACGCATCGCCAGCGGCACGTGAACGAACGCGCCCAGCAGGAGCAGACCCTCGGCCCAGTGCATCGCGCCCCTCCATACCGGAAACAGGGCGTCGAGTTGCTACAGCAGCTTCACGTCCTGCACGACCAGCTCGACCTCTTCGCGGCCCTTCCACGCGTTGATCTGCGGCGTGAAGGCGACCGAGAGCGTGCTGGACTTGACGATCCCGTCGTAGTGCTCGGCGCCGTCGAATGCGACCGCGCGCAGCGCCGGCCCGCCGTTCTGCGCGACGTGGAACGACATGTGCGCGTTCTTCTTGCCCATGAGGCGCGGCTCTCCCGCCAGTCGACAGTGCGACGCGACGAACGTCGCGGGGGGATTCGCCTCGCCGTGCGGCGCGAGCAACCCGATCTCGCGGACGACCGACTTCGTGAGCGAAGCGAGGGGAATCTCGTCGTCCACGCGCATCTTGGAGACCGCCGGCGGGAGCGTCGACGCCACGCTGTTGAGCCGGGCGCGGAAGGCGTCGAGATTTTCGATCTTGAGCGAGACGCCCGCCGCGCGAGCGTGGCCGCCCCCCGAGATCGTCAGGTCGCGGCAGGCCGCGAGCGCCTCGTGCAGCGCGAAGCCGTCGATCGACCGGCCGGATCCCTTCGTGATGTCGCCGTCCTCCGCGAGGACGAACGCCGGACGCGCGAAGGCGTCCACGAGCCGCGCGGCCACGATGCCGACGACACCGACGTGCCATTTCGGATCGGAAACGACGATCACCGCCTCGTTGCCGACCCGGACCTTCGCGTCGTCGAAGATCTGGTGCTCGATGTCGCGGCGCGACCTGTTGGAAGACTCGATCAGCTCCAGGAGCGCGCTGATGCGCACGGGGTCGGTCGATGTCAGGAGTTCGACCGCATCGCTGGCGTTGCCGAGACGCCCGATGGCGTTGATGCGCGGGGCGAGGCGGAATGCGATCGCTTCGGTGTCGATCGCCTTCTCCTCCAGGTGCGCCTTCTCGATGAGGGCGCGCAGGCCGGGGCTCGTGCACCCCGTGAGGGCATCGAGTCCATAGCGCACGAGGATGCGGTTCTCGCCGACGAGCGGGGAGACGTCGGCCACGGTCCCGAGGGCGACGTATCCCATGGCGTCGAGGAGGAAGGCGTGGAATTCGGGACGACTCTTCATGGCCGCGCGTCCGTTGGCGAAGGCCCACGCGAGCTTGAAGCAGAGGCCCGCGCTGCAGAGCCCGCGGAAGGGGTAACGCGAACCCGCGAGCTTGGCGTTGACGAGCGCATAGGCGGGCGGCAGCACGGCCGGGGGCTCGTGATGGTCGAGAACGATGACGTCGATGCCGTGCTCGACGGCGCGCGAGATCTCGACCAGATTGCTCGTGCCGCAGTCGATGGTGATCAGCACTTTCACGCCGCGTGAAGCGAAGTCTTCGATCGCGGCCAGGTTGAGCCCGTATCCGTCCGTCACGCGATGCGGGATGCGGACGGTGACGTCGGCGTCGAGGAGCGCGAAGAACTTCTGGATGATGGCGGTGCCGGTGGTGCCGTCGACATCGTAATCGCCGTAGATTCCGATCTTCTCCTTGTCGCGCACCGCCTTCTCGAGCCGCTCGATGGCGGCCGGCATGTTGTCGAGAGTGAGCGGATCGTGGAGGGCATCAAGCGACGGCCGCAAGAACGTGCGGGCTTCCGCCAGCTCGCGCACGCCGCGGGCGACGAGCAATTGCGCCGTGATCGGGGAGATGTTGAGGGCGCGGGCGATGCGCGATTCGAGCGCAGGCTCTTTCGGAGCAAAGTCCCACCGCTTCTCCATACCCTCCCCGATCCCAATCCCGATCCCGATCAGGCACGCCCGCTTACTTTTGCCCTCGCGGCCAGATGTCGTCGCCGGCGGGGAGCTTTTCGGAGATGTGCATCGGGCGCAGGCACATGAGTCGCGCCTTGCCGCTGCAGTGTCCGCAGGTGACCCGCATGGTGCCGCCGCACGTGCCGCACTTCTTCTGCCCGCGGCCGGTGCAGTCTTTGCACTGCTTGCCCTTTTTCACGCCGGTGCCGTTGCATCCGCCGCACTGCTGCACGCCATTCGTGCAGGACGTGCAGAGCACCTGGCCCGATGCGGCGCAGGGATTACAGCCGACGGCGCTCGATCCGCGGCAGAACTGGCACTGGGGGTTGCGGCAGACGACCTCGGCGTTGTCGTACCACGCGCTCGACGCTCGATCGAGCGTCGACTCGCAGCCGACGAAGCACAGGCAGATAGCGACGGCGAGAATTCTCATGGGCGCATCGGCATTTTGAGGACGACTTCGTACAACGCGACGGCGAACTGATGGTCCTCGCCGGCATAGCTCAGGTTCGGGTGCGCGTTGTACTGGAGCGCGAGAGCGATTTCTCCCGATGACCAGAGGATCGTGCCGTCGGCCTTCGTCAGGATCATCTCGATCATCGGCCCGTCGCCGGTGATGTTCCAGTTCATGACCGCGTCGGATCCGAATTCGCGGCAGAGATCTGCCGGGGCGTAGGCGCGCGCCTCGCCCGTGAGGTTGAAGCGGTTCTTGAGCATGAACCGGTTGATCTCGACGACCGGCGTGACGCGATACCCGCGCTCACGAAGGGAGTCGTTGAAGACCGCGCGATACCACGTGATGTACTCGAGCCCGATGTCGTGCGTCCAGTTGTCGGGAGGCAGGACGGCGATACGGCCGACCCCCTTCCAGGCTTCCGGCGGCGCGATCGTGGCTTGCCCGAGCTCTCGCGTCGTATTCGTCTGATGACCGCACGCCGCGAGGGCGAGCGCCGCGAACGCGACAGAAGGGAATCGCATCACGCGGGATTATACGACTTAGGAAAGATCGAAGAGCAAAGATCAGAGGTGAGAGAAGCCATCGCATTTCGAGAGCAACCCCGTTGCGCGATGCTCCTCTCTCATCTCTGATCTTTCATCTTTGATCTTTGGCTCACCGCAGATACATCGTCTCTCCGCCGCGGAACAGCGTCAGCTTCCGGATCGGCTCGATCGAGAATGTCTTTCCGGCGATCGCCTTTTCAATGGCGCCGAAGAAGTCAGCTTGGGGAACCTCGCCGACGAGCAGCGCCGCATAGCAGTCGTTGCCGGGGATCGCCGGATCCCTTCCCCGCGAGAAGAGGTAGCACGTGCGGGTGACGACCATCATGGTGGTGACGGTGCCGGCGGCTGCGTCGGCGACGGTTTTCACATGCGCGTCGAAGTCCAGTTGCGGCATAGCCGCGTACTGTGAGCGAGCCGCGCTGAATGCCTGGGTGATTCCATCGCGCACGGCCTGCGATGCATCGTCCTGCGCGCGCTGGTCCCGCCGCTGCGCCGCGAGCGAGGCGAGGTTCGACGCGCGCGCCGTGTGGATTTGGATCATCCCGGGTGCGCCCGATCCCAGGAGCGGGGCGGGCGCCGTGGGAGTGCCGCGCTTGCAGGCGGCGAGAGCGACAAGCAGGAGCAGCGGGGTGCAACGCATACCCGCTTGACGTCCGCCGCGCAGGATTGTTCGTCCAAATCCGTCCAGAATGATGATGGGACGTCTCGTGTCCGCGGGCCTGCTGCTTCTCGCGGCCGGGTGCGCGCGGTCCGCGCCTGCACCCGTGATCGCGCCGCCGCCGGCCGAAAATGCCGAAGCAGAGCGCCTGATGCTTGAGCTGGGCGACGCGAATCTCGACGTACGCGAGTGGGCGCACCGGGCGCTCTGGGAGATGGGCGCGATCGCGGAAGCCGCGCTGCGGGCGCATCTGCACGATCCCGACCCGGAGGTCGCCGAGCGGTGCGTCCGCATCCTGCGAGATCTTCCGATCGGCGACTGGGAGTGGTACGTCGCGTCCATCGTCGACGGCATCGATCTGCAGTCGCTCGCGCTGCTGGACGATCCGCGTCACGGCATGACCTATGCCGAGATCCAGAGGATGCGTTTTGCGATGGACGGTCATGGCGTGACGTGTGTGCGCTTGCAGCTGGCGCAGGCATCGTGCAATCACGGCGACATGATTCCCTCGTCCGTGACGGCGGAGCGCGCCTTGGCGCCGGCGGTGAAGCGGATGATCTGGGAGACGGAGGGCGCCTCGAATGTCTGCGCGTGGCTGGGACGGGTGGCGCGTCGCTCCGGGGCGGACGTCGAACTCCTTCCGGGGGGCGAGGCTCACTTCCTCAGCAGGCGCGCCGCGTTCGACCGCTGGTGGAGCGAGGGGAGCTGCCGGTACTACCGCGCGGGCGAGCGCCCGCACGAACACCGCTAGAGCAGATGCCGCCGCACCATGTCGAGTGCTAGGTTGGCGCTGCGCTCCTTTATCCAGGTGCGCTCGCCGGGGAAGACGCGACGTTCGACGACGGCGACGCCGCGGTGCGTCACGGCGTGGTAGACGAGGCCGACCGGTTTTCCCGTCGAGCCGCCGGTCGGGCCGGCGATTCCGGTGGTCGCGACGCCGATGTCCGCGCCGCTCGTGCGGGCGATCCCCTCGGCCATCGCGCGCGCGACCTCCTCGCTGACGGCGCCGTGCGTGTCGATCAGCTCCTTCGGGACGCCCAGGCGCGACGTCTTGGCCGCGTTCGAGTAGGTCACGCAGGCCTCGAGGAGCGACGCGCTCACGCCGGGGACTTGCGTCAGCTTGTGCGCGATGAGTCCGCCCGTGCAGCTCTCGGCGATCGCGATCGTGGTCCGGCTCTTGATCAGCCGTGTCGCGACCTCCTCCTCGAGCGGACGGAAGAAGAGCGTGTCGCCGAGCGCCTTCTGGATCGCGCGGCCGATGGGCGCGGGATTCTTCGCGCGGACGAAGAGGTTGACGGTGCCATTCGACACGTAGTCGCCCCAGACCGCGTTCTTGTGGCGCGCGACGATCGGCGCGACGATCTCGTCCACGCTCCCCTCGGGCAGCCCGTAGACGCGGGCCTCCCACACCTTCTCGTGGCTCGGCAGGAGCGGGCGCACGTTCGCGTCGAACATCGGGATCATCTCGCGTGGCGGACCCGGGAGGGCGAAGAAGCGGACGCCGTCCACGTCCAGTCGGAATCCGGGCGCCGAGCCGTTCGGATTCGGCAGGATCTTCGCCCCCTTGGGCGCAAAGGCCTGCAGCCGGTTGTTGTCGGACATGCGGGTCTTGTAGATGCGGAAGCGGGACTGGATCGTACGCCACGCGGCGGCGTTGAAGACGAGCTCGCGGTGAAAGGCCTCCGCCGCTGCGGCGCGCGTGTAATCGTCCTGTGTCGGCCCCAGTCCGCCCGTGAGGATGACGACGTCGGCCCGCGCGGCGGCGAGCTTGATCGCGTCGACGATGTGCGAGAGGTCGTCCGCTACGGTGGCATGGAAGGCGATGTCGACGGCGCGTCCGAAAAACGCCAGGTGCGTGTCGACATTCCGCCCGCGCATGAGTTCCGAGCCGGTGGAGATCGTGGCAACGCGCATGGGGCGGATAGCCTACTAGATGAACTCCCAACTCCCAACCCCTGAAAGAACCATCGGTTATCCACGACTCACGTGGCGGAACAGAGGCGCCATGTGCCGTTGGGAGTTCGCGGCGCGAATAGAATCGCCGCATCCGGTGTTGCAAGAGGCATGTTATGGCTCGCGGCCGCACTGCTCGCGCAGGGATGACCGACCTGCCAGACCCCCACGCTGCCGCAGGCGCGAGAGGGGAGCGGGGCGCAGATCGCGCTCCGGTACGCGGACTTCAAGGACAAGGACGACGCGCGGCATCGGAACATCAGCGTCGTGACGACGGGGTTCGCGAGCCTGACGGATTCCATCGACGTCACGCTCAGCGTCCCATGGCACAGCTATCGCATTGAGGGCGAGACGGAAACGGGGCTCGGCGACGCGACGATCGTGGGGACGTGGAAGCTCACGGACGTCTCGCTGCTGGGCGGCTTTCGAGTGCCGACGGGGGACGCCGATCTCGGCCGCTTCGCCGGCACGCCGGGGAAGATCGTGCCGCTCGGGTTCGGCACGGTCGATCTCCTCCTGGGCGTAACGCACTCGCGCCCCTTGTCGGAGGAATGGCGACTGCTGGGTGCGGCCCTGGTTTCGATTCCTCTGGGCGACTATGACGAAGTGCCGCCGCCCGGCGTCGAGCTCGCGACACAGCCGGCGCTGACAATCTCGGGTCGCGTGGGGGTCCAGGGGGCGCCGTTTCGGATCGCGCTCGATCTTCAGTGGAAGGATGCCGAAGAATTCGACGACGGCGGCGCGTTCGCGTGGATCACGCCCGGTGCGACGTGGGGGCCGCTTGATGTCGACGTGCAAGTGCCGCTCAAGGGCGGGCACTTCGTCGCGACGATCGGACTCAACGTGCGCTTCTAAGCAGGGTCGTTTAAATAATTGCCCATCCTTGCGACCCTGCTTACCCCGAGCGGAGCGAAGTCGAGGGGTTGCCTCTACGAGGTCTGCAGGGGCCAACCGTTCGACTCGCCTGCGGCTCGCTCACGGTAAGCCGGCGGCGAGGTGAGCAACTATTTTGTTCCACCGGCTTAGGAAAACTGCCGACTCCCCAGGAGTCATCGGTCATCCACGACTCGCGTGGGAGCGCAAACGCGCCGTGGGGAATTTGAAGTTGGAAGTTCCCCCGGGGCTACACGGGCGACTCGGACCGCTGCGGCACCGTCATCGAGTGCGTCACGAACAGCGTATTCGGGCTGCGACGCCCGAGAACCGTCAGCGTCCCCTTGTAGAGGGACAGCCGGACGTCCCCCGTCACGCGCTCGCTGACCTTGGCGAAATACGCGTCGAGCCCTTCACGCTCCGCGGTGAACCAGCGGCCGCCGTAGACGATGTCTGCGTACCCGCGCGAAAGGCCTTCCTTGACGTGCAGCACACCCTTCTCGAGCGTGATGGCCTCGAGCGCGCGATGCGCGGTGATGATGACGTGCGCGGCGGGCGCCTCGTAGAGCTCGCGCGTCTTAAGGCCGCCGATGCGATTTTCGATGACGTCGAAGCGTCCGACCGCGGCGCGCCCCGCCACCTTGTTCAGCCGGTCGATCAGCTGCACCGGCCGCAGCTCCTCGCCGTCGAGCCGGACGGGGATGCCGGCCTCGAAGCTGATCTCGATGATCGTCGGCTTCGACGGCGCCTCCGCCGGCGTCGTCGTCATCACGTAGGTGTCGCGCGGCGGTTCCTCCCACGTGTCGTTGAGTCCGCGCAGCTGGATGTTGTTGCCCCAGAGATTCTGCTCGACGTTGTAGAGCGTCTTGCGCTCGCTCTCGATCTTGAGGCGGTGTTCGCGCGCGTAGGCGACGTCGTCGGCGACGGTGAGGAGGTTGAGCTCGACGAGCGGCATGACGACGTCCATGTCGGGCGCCAGGGCGGTGAGCGCGTTCTGCAGGCGGATCTTGTCATTGCCGATCCCGCGCGATCCGTGCGCGATCGTGTCGCACCCCTCTTCCTGCGCGATGTTGACCAGTTCCTGCATGATCAGGGGGCGCGACAGGGCGCTGAACAGGTAGTACCCCTGCTCGTACACGGCGTTGGCGCGGATGCACGGGAAGATGAAGTCCTTGACGAATTTCTCGCGGAGGTCGGCGAGGTGCGCGGCGGAGGCGCCGAGCTCGACGGCCTGCTCGGCGAGCGGCTCGAGGTACTCGGGTTGGCCGAGGTTGGCGGAGAAGGTGTAGACCTTCATCCCCTTCACGTGGCGGAGATAGTGGACGCAGATGGTCGTGTCGAGTCCGCCGGAGTATGCCAGTACAACTTTCGGCATGAGCTCAGTGTAGCAGCGATCAGACGCGCTTGACAGTGGTCTCAGCCCCGACGCGGGCGCTCTCTCCGGACAGGGGAGGGTCGATGGCCAGCAGGTCGCCGCGGCGGGCGCGGAAGAAGTCGTGGCGCATCTCGTCGCGATGCCGCATCAGCATGTCGGCGTTGCAGAGCGCGCCTTCGCGTCCGCACAGCGCCGTCCAGCATCGACCGTGGCCGCGGTGGAGGTCGGTGACGACGCGGTGTCCGACGTTGCGCGAAGCGAGCGTGGCGCCGGTTTTCGTGACGACGAGATAGGAGTACTTGATCGATTCCTTGTTCAGCCCCGTGCGTTGATCGAGTTCGCCGACGATGGAGGGGCGGTTCCAAGGAACGTCTTCGTGGCACCACATGTCGGGCGACGCGCGCATCGGGCAGGGCGACTGGCGGAGGCATGGGGCGGCGATCGTGAAGCCCGCGGCGGCGAGTTCGTCGCGCCACGCCATGAGACGCTGCGTCGTTGACTTGAGCGCGGGTTCGATGATGACGAGGTAACCGTCGGGCTCGAGGTTGCGGTCGGCGAGACCGCGCAGCGTGCGCGTGTCGGCCATTTCCGCGAGCACGTTCGCCGCGACGATGAGTTTGTAGCGGCCGGTGGGCTCCGTCGACAGGAGGCGCGGCTGGATCTTCGTGAAGCTGCGGATGAGGAAGTCGGCGTCGTCGTAGGCCTCGTCGACGATATCGAAGAGATCGACGTCTCCCTTTCCTATTCCAAGCGCGCCCGTGCCCGGCCCGCATCCGTAGTCCAGTGCGGGGCCGTTGATCGTCGCGTACGTGGCGAGTTCGTCGAGGACGCGCCGCACTTTCAGGTAGTGGACGGGAAGGTAGTAGTGCGTGTACGCGGCGCGCAGGGACGGCTTGGACATGTAGCCTGGGCGCATTGGCTTCTGGCCGGTGAACATGTCGGAGAGTTCCATCAGCGCCTCCGCGAGGACGCGCAGCTTGATGGGGTGGGTCTTGCGGCGATCCCGAATCGCGTCGAGGAGCGGCTGGGGGACGGTCAGGGTTTCGCGGGTCACGGGCGTTGCGGTGGGGATTGCGGGGTCATTCGCATGAAGTTCCCGCGCTGGCCGCTCTGGGCCCACGCTCCGTCCGTGAGGATGTAGAACTCGCGGTAGATGCACGGGGCCTGTCCGTCGGTGAAGCGCACGATGATCTGTCCGCACATGCGGCCCTCGGCCCATTCCACGCCGTAGGTGGGCTGGTAGTTGTCGGGCTCCTGGACACCCTGTTCGCGGACCTGGGGGATCATGCGGGTGGGGAGGGCCTTGAGGACCCCCTTGTCGTTGAGGTATTTTTCGAAGTCTTCGTGGAGGTCGGCGGCGACTTTCCAGTCGGGGTTTTTGGTGAGACGGAGGAAGTGTTCGCGCCGGCTGGGGGCGACCTTGGCGAGCATGAAGGCTTCGGTTTCTTTGCGATCGAGTTGTTCGATGCGGTAGTCCGCGGAGGTGAGGGCGTGTCCGCGGGAGGCGTAGCGTTCGACGATGAAGGCGCCGGCTGGGGTGAGGAGGTCGGACTCGCGCGGGGGCGATTTGACGAGGAGGAGGCTGGAGGCGGCGCCGGCGACGATGATTGCGGCGACGATGAGGGGGGCTTTTCTCTTGAACATGAGCGGGGTCATTATATTAATGGCGGGGCGGAGAGCGCCATAGGGCCGCCTGCGCGGGCGTAATTCAGTGGTAGAATGCCACCTTCCCAAGGTGGACGTCGCCGGTTCGAATCCGGTCGCCCGCTCCATCCCCTCTTACTCCAGTTTTTTCAGCAGCGCGCGCGCCTCTTCGCGATAGGCGCCGTCCTCTTTCTCGTGCCCCAACCGCGGCGACAGCGCAACCGCCTTGCCTGACGATTCCCGGGCGAGATCAACCTGCTTCTCCAGCGCGTACGTCTCGGCGAGCCATAGATGGGTGACAACCATCTGTGGCGCTCGCTCGATCGACTTCTTGTAGTTCTCGATCGCCTTCGAACGCGTGCCGATGAACGGCGTCTGCTGGTGGATGCGACCAATGAGGCGCGACGGGCCCGCGTCGTCATACGCCGGCTGCTCCTTCTCGACCCGCTGGAGCTCCGCGAGCGCCCCCTTCGCCTTGCCGAGGGAACTCTCGAATCGCGCCGCGTGCAGCAGCAACGCCCCCCGCCAATAGTGCGCGACGGGATCGTCCGCGGCCAGCCGCATCGCCTCCTCGGCGTGCGCGAGTCCCGCCTCACGGTGCTGCTTGTGCCGGCCCTTGTTCTCGGGATGAAACAGCGCCTCCAGGACACAGGTGCAGGCGTGCGCCTGGGCGAGCAGGCACTGCAGCCGCACGGAGGCGGGCTTGCGGGCGACATGGTGCCGCAGCAGCGCCACCGCATGAGCGAGGCTCCCCTCCGCCTCGCGCGCCTCGATCCCCCGCTCCGCATCGCGCAGGACCGCCGGCTCGTCCATCCCCTGCTCGGCCGGCGACAGCGCGACCTCGGGATCATCGAGCACGGGGAGTCGCGCGAGCGGCTGCGTCGCCGCCTCGGGGGGCGCGCATCCGGCCGCCAGCAGCAGGAGGCAGAGGGTTGTCCGCATGCCTCCGATTCTAGTGAATTTCCACGACGATCGCGGTCCCATTTCCTAAGATGCGCACGTGATCATCGGACTCACGGGACGCAACGCCTCCGGCAAGGGGGCCGCCGCCGAATTCCTGAAATCGCGCGGCTTCGGGTTTTTCTCCCTCTCCGACATCATCCGCGAGGAGGTGCGCCGCCGCGGCCTCGAGCTGACGCGCGACAACCTCATCGCGACAGGACGCGAGCTGCGCGCCAGGCACGGCACCGGCTACCTCGCCGAACGCATCCTCGAACGTCTCGAACCGGGCATCAACTACGTCGTCGACTCCTTCCGCCACGAGGACGAAGTCGCCGTCTTCCGCAAGGTCTCCGACTTCCACCTCCTCGCCGTGCGCGCGCGTCCCGAGATCCGCTTCGAGCGCATCCGCAGCCGTGCCCGCGAGAACGATCCGCGCACGCTCGAGGATTTCCAGCGCGTCGAGCAGGCGGAGTCGACGAGCCTCCAGGCCGAGGGACAGAATCTCACCGCGACGGAGGCCGTCGCCGACCACGTCCTCGACAACGACGGCGCGCTCGACGCCTTTCACGCGCGACTCGCCGAGCTGACGCCGAAGCTGATGGCGCGCATGAAGCGCCCCGGCTGGGACGAGTACTTCATGAAAATGGCCCAGGTGGCCGCCCTGCGGTCGAACTGCGCCAAGCGCAAAGTCGCGGCGATCATCGTCCGCGACAAGCGCGTCATCTCCACCGGCTACAACGGCACGCCGCGCGGCACGCGCAACTGCTTCGAGGGGGGCTGCCCGCGATGCAACAGCCTCACGCAGAGCGGCACGAAGCTCGAAGAGTGCCTCTGCTCGCACGGCGAGGAGAACGCGATCACGCAGGCGGCGTACCACGGCGTCTCGATCGCCCGCGGCACGATCTACACCACGTTCGCGCCGTGCCTCATGTGCACGAAGATGATCATCAACGCGGGACTCCACGAAGTCGTCTACAACATGGAGTACCCGCTCAACGACGTGACGTTCAAGCTGTTCAAGGATGCGGGCGTCGTGAACCGGAAACTCAAAGTCGAAGCTTAACTCCGAGATCGCTGCCAGCGCACTCGGAGCCTGTCGCGTTTCGGGCATTAATGCGGATGGCCGCCAAGGCGCCAAGAGCGCCAAGGCCGCGCTTGGGGGGTGGTCGGACAAAGCGTTCGGAAATGCTCCGGCAGATCTGTGGCGCGCTTTCCAAACCACGCAGGCACCAAGGCACAGAGAGTCGCTTCCTTGGCGCTGTCCATCTCTGCCTACCGAGTCTTCTTTGTGCCTTGGTGCCTTTGTGGTGGACAAGGCGGGTACCGATCAAATGATTCACATTTCCTCAATGACCCGCCCAATCGTGGTCCATACTTAGGATGTGCGAGCCGTGATCTTGGCGCTTACTGTGGCGCTCTTCGTGCCGGTCGATGCCGCCGCGCAGTGAAAGCCGGCGCCCAAGAGGGAGACGCCGGCGGCGTCCTCCTGAGGCACCCCGAAGGCTTCGGATCCGAAGCCTGAATTTGCGACGGAACCCGTCAAGCCGGCCTCGCCGATGAAGGCGACCGTCACGCTCCGCTGCACGCCCGAGGCGAGCGATGCGATCGTCGTCGCCCTCACGGGGCTTCCCGGCGTGGAGAAAGTCGAGCTCGACAAGACGCTCGGGATCGCGCGAGTCGCCTACACCGGCGCGCTCGCAGGGCTCTCGATTCTCGATCGCGTACAGGCCACCGACGGAACTCGCGTCCGCATCGTGAGCCATGCGCGCTTGACCCTGAGCGTCGTTGCGCGTGACGGCGCGGACCGCGCGAAACTCGAGGCCCGGCTCGCCCGCGCGTGCGGCGTGAAGCAGGCGACGCACGTCGGCGGCAACGTGGAGCTCTTCGTCGACTTCGACATCCTGACTCCCGAGACCCTGACCGATGCCGGCAACGGGGCGGGATTCGACGTCCGCTTCGACACGCACCAGTGGGTGACGCTCGCGCTCGCCAAGGGCGATGCGACGAAGGTCGTCAAAGAGATGCTGGCGACGAACGGCATCCTCGCCGCGAGGTCCGACGACAAGGGCGTTCATCTCTGGACGCAGGGGAAGTTCGACGACAAGACGCTGCGGCTGATCGCGGACCTGGCGGACGCCCAGCTCGGCGAGATCGCGCGTCGATAGGTGTAACCGGCGGCGACGGTAACCTTCTCATCCCCGTCGTGCAGGAAAAACTACGCGTCCTCTGGAAGTTTCCCGCGCGCTCGCCGCGCGACATCCTCCGCCGGCTCGCGGATCACGCGGAGGCGGCGCGCACCGACACGAAGAAGCCGTCGCCGGTGGTGAGCGTCTTCAGCACGGACGGCCGCGCGTTCACCGGAACCGTGCTGGGGCTGGACGGGGGACGCGATGAGAGCGTCCTGCTTCACGCCCCCGACGCGCACGACGCGGGGCAGGGACACGTCGTCTATCTCTCCATGGCGCATGTCGTTTCCGTGCGGATTCACGATGCCGAGCAGTACGCGCCGCTGCTGTCCGAGGGTGCGGTGGCGCGCGTCGAGGGCGAGGAGGCTCCGACCCGCCTGCAACTGAAGCGCGACCTGCAGTCGCTGTCGCAACGCCTTCCCGTCGCGATCGACGCCGACTGGGAGGCGCTCCCGCGCACCGACCCCGCGCACCTGAACTTGCGCGACCTCGGCTCCGAACTCGAAACGGCCGTCGGCGTGGTGACCCACGACGATCTCGCACGCGCGGCGTGGAAGAAGCTGCGCGGGATCTCGATCCGGCACGAGCAGGGGGCGCAGATCGGTGCGAAACGGCACGACACGTCGATCACGTTGACGCTCGACCTGAGCCGCGCGCTGCCGTCGGATCTCGTCGAGCTTATTGCCAGACAGATTACGTCCGTACTGTAATTCGTCCGTTCATCTGAAAGGAGCTGGGACCATGGGTCTTGAAGAGAAGCGTTGGGCGAAGTCGCGCAAGGAGGCGGAGGGGCCGGCGCTCGTCGCGCAGGTCCAGGCGATCACGGGGACGAAGGCTGCGGTCGATATCGACTGGGACGCCTTCAGCTCGAACCTCGAGGACGTCGGGTACATCACCGACGACCAGTACGGGCTGAACAACCTCGTTCGCGCACTGACGAACGTCTGCAAGGACGATCTCGGCAAGGACGCGATCAAGGACAGCCTGAAGAAAGTCGTCGTCAAGTCCGCGAAGGCCGACCAGACGAAGTTCCAATTCGAGGCCGGCGTGATCACGTGGCAGGCGTACTTCGGCGGCAAGAGCGAAGGGTACATCTACACCGACGCGATGCAGAAGGCGCTCGAGTCCAAGCTTTAGTTGTCGAGGGACGGCAGGTCGGCACACACCGGCCTGCCGTCACTTTCTTGGAGAGGGACAGAGGGGGCTCGGGAGGAATCAACACGGAGCAACCCGAGGGAACCGAGCAGAGAGTTGCGGGTGTGGATTCTCGGATGACCGGGACGTGGCGGTGTAATCCGGATCGATTATCGGCGGAGACACGCTCTCGTGCGGCGTGGGGACGTCCCCGGAATGTGCGACCGGCTCGCACTAACGCCGGCCTTCGTGCGTCATCATAGTGGCACGGAGAACACTGGGACCGGAAGCGCGGATTCGGGACCGGCGAGCGATCTCGCCCTGGTCAAACTCTGCCTTGGCGGGAACGACGCCGCCTGGCGCGAGCTCGTAAGCCTCCACGGGCCTGCCGCGTATCGCGCGATCGCGCGCACGCTAGCGCGGGCGGGTCGGTCGGGCGTCGAGGAGGCGGACGAGGTCTACCAGGCGCTGCTGGTCGCGCTCTTCGATGAGAAGGGTCGTCGGCTTGCGACCTATGCGGGGACGTCGAGCCTGCGCGGATGGCTGGCGGCCGTGGCGTCGCGGCACGCGCTCGATCACCTGCGCAAGCTGAAGGTGCGCCGCACGGTGCCGCTGACCGACGTCGCCACGCCTGACGAGGGGGAGGAGCCGATCCCGACGGTTGCCGCCGAGGAGATCGAACGCGCGATCGAGCAACTCGACCCGCTCGACGCGACGGTGATCCGGCTTTTTCATTTCGAGGGGCTGAGCTACTCGGCGATCTCGAAGATGGTCGGAGTCGCGATCAACACGCTCTGCCCGCGCATCACGCGAGCGCGGGCGCGCCTCCGCAAACTGCTTGCCCCGAGGATGCACTAAATGGTTGAGGCCGAACGTCATCAAAGCGACATGCACCTCGACGAGGAAACTCTCGCTCGCTTTGCGGAAGGGCGGCTCGATGCCGACCAGCGGGGTCGGGCGCTGGACCACCTCGCAGGATGCGACGAGTGCGTGTCGATCGCCGCGGCCGTCGAGCGCGAGGCGCGGGATCCGTCGCGCGGCGTCGAGCTGGGCTTCGACGTGTTGCGCAGTCGCCCAACGCGCGGCTGGTGGATCCAGGCGGCCGCCGCGGCGGCTGTCGTCGCGCTGGTCGTGCTGTGGTTCATGAATCGCCCGCAGCCGAAGCAGGATCCGGGGTTCGTGCAGCAGCCGGAACCGAAGACGAGCGACGTTCCTCCCCCGCCGCCGTCAACGGAGGAGCCCCCGCTCATGACCACGGACGTTCCAGCGCCGCCGGTGACGAAGACGCCCGCACCGCGAACGCAAGTTCCTCCACCGCCGACGACGCAGGTTCCCCCATCGACACGCTCGGTGCAGCCCCCGCCGCCTCCGACAACGGAACCCTCACCCCCGAAGGAGCCGCCGCGGCGGACGTATGCCTGGCAGCCGCCGGTGCTGGCGAACATCAGCGGGCCGCTGAAGATTCGCGGGACGGACGGCAAGGAGCGCGACGCGGGCGTCGTGTGCGCGCTGAAAGCGGGAGAGCTGCTGCGCACGGGAGACGGGGCGGCGGCGTTCCAGATCGTCGGCTCCGCGGAGGCTGCGCTCGCCTCGGCAAGCGAGGTGGAGGTCGGCATCGACGGGGATGACCTGCGCGTGATCGTGAAGCAGGGACGGGCGTTCATCTCGGGCCGCCTCGAATTGAAGGGCGCGCGCGATGTGAAGGTCAGCGGGCTCGTCGTCTGCTCGGCCGGGAGCGTCGACGAGGCGGACGCGTCGGCGGAGGCGGAATACGCGCAGCTCAAGCCGAAGTTCGCGCTCGTCGCGGCGCTCGTCATGAGTGCGCCCGCAAGCGCGTACGAGATCGTGGCCGGCACGCGTGACGGAAGCGCGCTCGTGGGGCGCTCCTCGAAGGGCGGCACGGCGGTTCCCGTCGGCATCTGGCTGCGTCCGGCGGTGAAGGGGGCGCGCCTGACCGCGACCGTGCGCACGAATGCGAAGAGCGTCGAGGTGACGCTGCGCACGTCGACGAATCGAGCCAGCAGGGTGGCGGCGATTGCGAAGGACGGGCGCATCGAGATCGAGTTGCCGGCGGGCGAGGCGATTGAAGAGGTGACGTTCACGCCGTCGATCGAATCGAAGAGCGCGCGCCCGTGGATCGAGCTCGAGGCGATCGAGGTGGTGCGGTGATCTTCGTCCTCCTCGCGCTTCTGGCGCAGGATCCGGTGAAGGACTACCGCCGCGGGACGCCGGAGACGCGCGTCACAGCCGTCGGCCGGATCGGGGACACCGACACGCTCGTTCGCATCGCGGCGTTCGATCCGGAGTGTTCCGTGCGCGCTGCGGCGCTCGACGCGCTGTCGAAGCGGCCGGCGGATCACGACATCGATGATCTGACGCTGCGCATCCTCTTTGCGCCGTACGAGCTGCGCGGCACGCCGGAGCAGGCGCTACGGGACGCTCGTCGCGGGGCGGGCGATCTGTCGTTCGCGCGCGTCAAGGCGATCGCGCTGCCGCGGCAGGAGCGCACGCGCGAAATTCTGCGCGACGTGCTCGCGGGTCATACGCGCTCGATCGCATCGTTCGTACGCGCACGCGACGGGGGTGCGCTCATCATGCTGCGCTGCGCGGCGGCGGAGGCGCTGGGGGTGGCTCCGACCGAGAAGGACACCGCGGCCCTCGTCGAAGCGCTGGGAGATGCCGACTCGCGCGTCCGCGCCGCCGT
>CAYXVY010000121.1:0-3458 GCA_964468745.1 uncultured Planctomycetales bacterium
GCGCGTCGGGGAGCGCGCGGGGAAGAGGAGTCGCTGAGTCCACAAAAGGCATGCGGAAGGGTCCGGAAGTTAGAGCGACACTGCTGGCGCCGTGCGCAAGGGCGGCGCCGCCGCCTCCGCGGCGGAAGGGTCAGACAACGACTACGAGAAGAAATACTGCGAATCGCGCACTTTCTCGATGTCGAGCGCACCCAGATCGGGCGTCTGCTTGAGCTCAACAACCGGCGCTGAGCTCTTGAGTTGCTCCACGAATCCCGCGAGCGTGAACTCCGTGTGGACGCGCACGAACTGATCGCGCAGCACCTGCTGCATGAGATCCACGTCGCAGGCGTGGACCGCGTAGCTGTCGTGCACCATCGCGAAGTCCGCGAGCCCCCGCGCCGCGAGTTCCCGGACGGTCAGCATCATGTGCGCCGCATCGAGCGAGTGGATGAGGTTCGCCACGACCGAGTCGACCTGCTTCACGGTGTCGAGTTTTGCCGTCGCGGGCCGCTCGTAGAGCACAAGGGCGTTCCGGATGGTCTGGACGCGCCGCAGGACGCGGCGCCGGTAGTCGTTGACGACGGGGAATCCGGTCGGCACGACCCACGAGACGCCAAGACCCTGCTTGGCAAGCTCGCGCGCGACAGGGCGCAGCCACGAGCCGATCTGGGCGGCCTTGACCATGACGTCGTCGATGGTCGCCTTCAGGTGCGGTGCGATGAAGGACGCCGCTTCCCACTCACTTGTGAAGCGCCCCGCATGGCGCTCGGCGATGACGTCAAGGAGTTGTCGCCGTATGCCCGTCGACTTGACGCCGTAGGGCGTCGTCATCGTGGCCTGCTTGACGAGCTTGCGATCGATGCAGGGCTTCCAAAGCGCCGCCATCCCGACGCCCCGCGCGGTGAGTTCCTCGACGCGCTGAAGCAGCCGGTTTGCGACTTCCTGGTACAGGTCCTGCGGCCTGGGCCCCGGAACGAGATTCGTCCAGAATCCGCCCTCGGGATCGCGCCCCAGCGCCGAGAGATGCTGCAGCACGTTGCACGTCCCGTCCATCGCGATCGGCTGGTGCGAGACGAATCCCGGTCCTTGGGCGACGTACCCCGCCCACTCCTTCGCGACCGCCAGGAACCGGAGCGGCTTCTCTGCCTTCACCCAGAGCCGCGTCCCGTCGAGCGGACGCGTGGCTGAATCGACGATGGTTTCCTGATTCTGGCTGACCCATTCCACTCGCCCGTCGAACGGAAGCTTGTCAACGCCGTCCTTGGCGTAGAGGTTGGCGAGTTGGACCGCGAGCCAGAACGCCCCGCGTTCGCCCAGAGGCTTCCCGCGCGTGAACCGGATCAACGCGCGGCCGAGGTCGTTCATCTGGGGATTGAGGTTCTGCGGAACGGCGTAGGCCCGGCCACGCTGGTCGAGTTGGTACGGGAACCAGATCGATTCCTCGCCGAGGTGCTCTTCGGCGATGGAGAGCTGGATGCCGGCCAGCATCCGGTGACTCGCTACTCCATCGCGTTCCGCAGTCGAGTCGCCATCCTCTTCGTCGGCTTCCTCGTCATGCGGATCGACCGAACCGGACGAGGCGACGCCGGAGAGCACGTCCTTGGGCTCCCCGCGTTCCCAGACGGCTCGAGCGAGCGCGAGGATCCCTTCATGCACGCGCCACGCCGTGCCCTGAATCGAATTGACCGCTTCGCGTACGACGCCGAGATCCGCATTCTGGATCGCAGTCATCACGGGCGGGTGATTCCGGTGCTTGACGAGCGGCAGGCTCAAGGCTTCGTACCCGCCGTCCGCAACGCCCTCCGTCCACGGCCGCGGCAGCTCCGTCATGGGGCGGTACTTGGAAGCCGGAAAGAAGTCCTGGATCTTCATCAGGTGCTCGACCTGATCGAGCGCCTTCGGTGGCATATGGAGGGTGGCGGGCTTCCCGCGAACCACCTTCTTCGTGATGAGCCGCGTATGCTCGATCACCATCTCCACCAGCGCCGCGCCGAGTTTGAGATCGACACTGGATCGAGCCCAGTCAAGATTGTGAAAGTCGTCGACCTTCTTACGGGCATTCGCTTGGCCGTGCCAGCGGTTCTTGTTTCTCCCAAGGAGGAGCTTGTAGAGATCCGGAACACGCCCCCGCTTCCGGTCGGCGAAGTGCTCCATCAGGCACCAGTGCCCGATGTCGCGGGCGAGCGCCGTCAGGGTGACGGGATGCCTCCGCTTCCTCGTGGCGACGGCGTTGATGATGGCGTCGAGGGTGATTAGGGCCAGCTTCTCTGCGTCGATCGCCAGGAGTGCCATGCCCCAAGCCCACCGCCTACCGCGCTTTACGGCCTCTTGGGCAGTCTGGATCGCCTTCACGATCGGATCGAACGTAATGCGAAGAACGGCTTGACCCGTCGATGACTTCGCGACAGGCACCTGCTTGCGGGTGTTCCGGATTCGCTTGATGCCGTCCGCGATGGCGTCCGTCTCGATTTCCAGCTGGCGTTTCCGGCGTTCGTCCATCTGGGCGACGGAACCTACCGCCCGTGTGATCGATTGTCTACCAATTAGAGAAAGACACGCTGTGCAGCGCGTTGCTTCGCCTTCGGCGCGCATGACACCGTGTCCCTAAACCCCAGACATTTTTTCTCCCTTGCGCGCCACGTTCGCGTGGCGCTCCCTTTCACCGCAGTTTCCTGCCGCGGCGTGAGCCACCTCACCCCCGGCGGGCGCAGGGCACCCTGAACCGGAAGCCCCCCGAAGTCCGGCTTCCGGCTCTGGGTGTCCTGGCCCGCGCGGGCCGGCCCTGACGGGCACTTTTTGAGGTGGCTCATGTCCAATCGACGGGAAATTGCGGGGGAGTCGGCGCGCAGGAAGGGGCGTCGCGGAAGTGCCATGACGCTGAGACCGGAGCTTTGCTCCGATCCCGCACTCAAGGTCATGGCGGCACGCTTGAGCCTCGCGCTCGGCGGGCTCGATCACGAGGAGGCGGCCCGGTTGCTTCTGCATCTCGGGCACCCGACCCGCGAGCTTCCGGCCCTGACCCTGCGTCGTCCGGCCGCGTCTGCCTCCCCCTTGGCGGCTTCGTCCCGCCAAGGGGGAGGCAACTCCCCTTCATCCTTCCCCCCGCGCACGCAGCGCGGGATCAGAACGTGACGGATCAAACCGAGAGAGGTGAATTCATGCCAGAACTTCCCAACACGCCGCTGGAGCGGCAGGCCGTGTCGATCATGAATCACAACCGCGAGGACTCATTCGCGACGCAGCACAAGCGCGGCTACGCGCTCGCCGAGGCGGCGCTCACGCTCCACGAGAAGTTCGGCCTGCAGAAATGGGACAACCTCAAACTGAAGCACGTCACGCATGTCATCGAGCAGTGGAAGTCCGAGGACACGGGCCGTCGATCGATCGACGAGAAGCTGTCGCACTTCCGCTGGCTGGTCCGCAAGATCGGCAAGGCCAACCTGGTGCCACGGTCGAACCTGGCGCTCGGCATCGAG
>CAYXVY010000122.1:0-3200 GCA_964468745.1 uncultured Planctomycetales bacterium
GGCCGCTTTCCAGGAGGTTGGGGCATGGCCGGTCCGCTACGGGGCATGAAGGTGATCGAGGTAGCCGGCATCGGGCCGGGGCCGTTCTGCGCAATGGTGCTGGCGGACCTGGGCGCGGAGGTGCTTCGCATCGATCGCAGCGCCGCCGTGCGCGGCGGCCCGCCCGACGAGCGCGCGCGCTTCGACGTGCTCGCGCGCGGGCGCAAGAGCGTCGGCCTCGATCTCAAGCATCCGGCCGGCGTGGAAGCGCTGCTGCGCCTGGTCGAAAAGGCGGACGTGCTCACCGAGGGCTTCCGCCCGGGCGTGATGGAGCGGCTGGGGCTCGGACCCGACGCGCTGCTCGGCATCAATCCGAAGCTGGTGTTCGGCCGTATGACCGGTTTTGGCCAGGAGGGGCCGCTGGCGCAAAGCCGGCGTCTGCCAGGCGCTCGATGGAATCGAGGAAGGAGAAGAAGGCCGAGTCCGCGGACGCCGAGTGCGAGATGGCGGAGCAAATGTCGCCCGCGGACGACGCGGGGATGGACGAGTCGGGACGCGGACGGGGCGATCGCGACATGGGCGCGCGCGCGCGGATGCGCCAGTTCTACCAGAAGCTCGACAAGACGCAGGAGTGGGCGGAGAACAACTACTGGCATCTGCCGATCGAACAGCAGGGGCCGGAGCTCATCACGGTCAATGCGTTCTGGCGCGACTTTGCCAATCACCGCTTCAACGGCCCGTTCCTGTCGCCGAATCTCGCACACGCGTCGCGCAATTTCCCGGAGATGATGTGCGCGCTCGCGGTGCTCGATCTGCCGTTCGAAACCGACAAGCCGAAAGTGACGTTCCAGGGCGCGTCGATGAAGCTCGGCTGCAAGGCGCGCTCGGTGGCCTACCACAAGGAGATCAAGCCGGCGGAGCCGTCGAAGGATCGGGTCCCGGTGCTTGTCAGCCAGAACTACTTCCGTGATGACGACCGGTATCGCTACGAGGGGGACGAGCAGGTCGACAAGTACGTGAGCGGCGAGTTTCTCGTCAACGTCGTGTATTCGTGTCAGGTCGTGCTGACGAATCCGACCTCCACGGAGCAGAAGCTGGATCTGATGCTGCAGATCCCGCAGGGCGCCGTTCCGGTGAAAAACGGCTTCGTCACGAAGGGGGCGCACGTCGAACTGTCGTCGTACGCGACGGAGTCGATGGAGTACGCGTTTTACTTCCCGGCCCCGGGCACGTTCCCGCACTACCCTGTGCATGTCGCCAAGAACGAGCAGCTCATCGTGAGCGCGGAGCCGACGCGGCTCAAGGTCGTGCGCGAGCTCAGCACGGTCGACAAGACGTCGTGGGCGTGGCTGTCGCAGAACGGCGACCCGAAGGACGTGCTCAAGTGGCTTGAATCGAACAATATCGACCGTGTCGCGGCGGCGGGCGAGGACGGCGAGGTCGGCCTTGAGCTGATCGCGTGGCGGATGCGCGACGAGGGCTTCTACGAGAAGTGCATCGCGCTGCTGCGGCGCCGGCACGTTTACAACAGCACGTTGTGGGCGTACAGCGTGCATCACGACGACAGGCCGAACATCAGGGAGTTCCTGCTGCACCAGGACAACTTCCTGGACCAGTGCGGGGTGTGGCTGGAGAGCCCGCTCGTGACGATCGATCCCGTGGCGCGATGGAAGTACCAGCACCTCGAGTACGCACCGCTCGTGAACGCGCGGACGCAGAAGCTCGGGGCGCGGCGGACGATCCTCAATGACCGGTTCTCCTCACAGTACGCGCAGCTGATGGGATATCTGCGCTATCGGAAGGCGCTGTCGGACGACGATCGGCTGGCGACGGCGTACTACCTGTTCCTCCAGGACCGGGTTGAGGAAGGGCTGGCGACGTTCGAGACGGTGAACGAGAAGGGGGTCGAGACGTCGATCCAGTACGACTACCTGAAGGTCTACGCGGAGTTCTTCCGCGAGCGGGCGGCGCAGGCGCGCGAGATCGCGAAGCGGTACAAGGATTATCCGGTCGATCGCTGGCGAAACCTGTTCAAGAACGCGCTCGCGCAGATCGACGAGATCACGGGGGCGGCGACGCAGGTGGTGGACGAGAAGGATCGCGATCAGCGGGTCGCCAAGCTGGCGTCGACGGAGCCGGACTTCGACTTCACCGTCGAGAAGAAGAGCGTGTCGGTGAACTACCAGAACTTGAAGCTGGCGCGGGTGAATTACTACCGGATGGACATTGAGCTGCTGTTCTCGCGGCAGCCGTTCGTCCAGCAGCAGTCGGGACAGTTCGGGTTCGTCAAGCCGAACCGGACGGACGAATTGAAGCTGCCGGCGGGGAAGACCGCGACGTCCTTCGATCTGCCGAAGGAGTTCCACGGCGCGAATGTGATCGTCGAGCTGGTGGCCGACGGCAAGCGCAAGTCGCAGGCGTACTATGCGCACGAGCTGGCGGTGCAGGTGGTCGAGAACTACGGGCAGGTGCGGGTGGCGCAGCAGGGAACGGGCAAGCCGCTGGCGAAGACGTACGTGAAGGTGTATGGAAGGATGAAGAGCGGCGAGGTGAAGTTCTACAAGGACGGCTACACGGACTTGCGCGGGGTGTTCGAGTACACGTCGCTCAGCACGAACGAGCTGGACTTCGTCGACCGGTTCTCGATTCTCGTCCTGAGCGACTCGAATGGCGCGGTGATTCGGGAGGCCGGCGTGCCGAAGAGTTGAGGAGGATGAACGCTCCCGGCCACGCCGAAGGGCATTCCAAGGTTAGGCTATTCTCTTCCTCCGTAGCCGTCACTGCCCCCGTGCGAAGCGAACGCCCTTCAGGCGGAGGAATTTCGAACGGCCCTGCGGTTCCTGGTCCTCATCGAAGAGGCGCGTGAAGCCGCGATCGTAGTCGTCCGTCCACTCCCCGGCATGAACCTCCGTCCGTTTCGCGGACGTGCAGCTGAAGGTCTTGAGCGCGAAGACGACGCTGGACTCGACCGAATTGGCGCGGAACTCGCCGGCGACAAGGATCACGCTGCGCTCGACCACCGTCGCACGGAAGTCGCCGCCGCAGACGACGACACAGTCCGTCACCTGGGTCGCGCGGAACGCGTCGCTGCACACGACCACGCCGCGCCTGAAGCTCGTGGCATGGGCGGTCGTCAGGAGGAGGCACTGGTCCGCATCGCCCAGCGAGCGCCGATCGGGTCGCGCTATGAAGGACAGGTCGACCGCCTTCACCGGCGGCTC
>CAYXVY010000123.1:0-10024 GCA_964468745.1 uncultured Planctomycetales bacterium
GCCCGCGCGATCCACTACAACAGCCGCCGCATGAGTGGCCCGTTCGAAGCGATCAACTGCGCGGCGCTTCCGGACACGCTGCTCGAAAGCGAACTGTACGGTCACGAACGAGGCGCCTTCACCGGAGCTACGCGCCAAAAGCCCGGCAAGTTCGAGATTGCCGCCGGCGGAACGGCCTTCCTCGACGAGATCGGCGAGCTCTCGCCGTCCGCGCAGGTCAAGTTGCTGCGGTTCCTCGAGGACCACAAGCTGACGCACATCGGCGGGACCGAGACGATTGCCGTCGACGTGCGCATCATCACGGCGACGAATCAGAATCTCGAGCGGCGGATCAAGGAGGGGAAGTTTCGCGAGGACCTCTACTTCCGCCTCAACGTCGTCCGCATCGAACTGCCCACGTTGCGCGAGCGGCGCGACGATATTCCGCTGCTGGTGGCGCACTTTGTGGAACAGACCGGCGCGGTGGGGGTGAGCGACGCGGCCCTCCTGATGCTCCGCGCGTACTCATGGCCCGGCAACGTCCGCGAGCTCAAGAACGCGATCGAGCGGGGCTCCGTCCTCGCCCGCGGGAGAACGATCGAGCCGGATCATTTGCCTGAGTCGATCCTGCGACCGGCCAGCGTCGAGACCACCGACGTCGATGGACGCATCGCGAAGATCGTTGAGGAGCTCGCCGCGGGCGGCCCGAAAGACGACCTCTTTCGTCACGTCGAGGCGAAATGGGAAAAGGCGCTCATCAAGCGCGCCCTCGACGTCGTGTCCGGCAATCAGGTGAAGGCCGCCGAAATGCTCGGCATCAATCGGTTGACGCTGCGGAAGAAGATCGCGGAGTACGGTCTCTAAGACACGGGATTGTCTCCGGTCCGCGCCTGACCCGGCCTACTTCAGCCCGTCGATGTGCTTTCGCACGGCATCATCGGTCTCCCGGGCGGGCTTGCCGAGGATGTCGGCGAACACCTGCACGGCGTCCGCTCCGCCGGTGACGGCCGTCACGTACTTGTCGATCTGGTCGCTTGTCGCATTCTTCGCGAGGTAGTGGGCGATCGCCCAGCTCTGGGCGTACGCCATGTTCGAGCGCTCGACCTGGGCGAGGTGGGTGACGAGGAACATCTCGGGGCCCGCCTTCAGGATCTTCTCGAGCGGGTAGAAGCCGGGCTTGTCCTTCGGCTGATCGCGCAGGATCTTCAGGAAGCCGGGGTGGGCGGCGCCATGGATCAGCTCGCCGGCCTCGACGACGCTCATTTCGAAGTAGCTCGCCATCCCCTCGTTGAGCCACCGCGGAATCTCCTTGTCCGCGAAGAGATAGTTCGTAGCGAACGCATGGAATCCCTCGTGGAAGAGAGTCTCGAACATCGACTTGTTCTGGTCGCGGAGGATGCGCACGTTCGTGGCGACGATCTTCTCGCATCGCTCGATTTCGGCGCTGCACCTCTTGCGGTACTCGTCGAGCTTCGCCTTGATCGCCTTCTCGTCCTGCTTGAGCCCCTCGAGGGCCTCGTCCTTCGCCTTGTCGACCTGCTTGAGGCGCTCGCCCATGTTCGCGCCCCCCTCCTTGCGGATCTGGTTCTTGAGCTTCGTAGCCTGGTCGAGAATGTCCGTGCGCGCGGCGTCCACCTCCTTCTTGATGCGGGCCTCCTCGTCCGAGATGAGCTTCCTGAACTCCTTCACTTCCGCCTGGCGCTCGAGGATGACCTTCTTCACCTTCGCGGCCTCCTCCTTCTGGATGCCGTTGTAAGCGGCGATGAAGTTCTCCTTCGTGTGGTAGAAGGCGGGGTTGGCGATGGCCCCTCCGAACTTCGCCTTCTGCCACGACATGTACTCGGCGCGGCTGGCGAGAAGGAAGACGTCGACGCGCAGGCCCTCGTTCCGCTTGATCTTGAAGTGCTTCCCATACGCCGCGAACACCTGCTCGAGGGCGTAGTGGACCTCCTTGAGAAATTCCGCGTCGCACGTGGAACGAATGACAACGTATTGCCCCGTGGTCCGCAAGGCGGGCACATCGAGGATCGTGTCGGGCTCCGTCTTGATCGCCGCCATCGCGTCCGCAAACATTTTCCCGCGATCCTTGAACGCGAGGGCGCGCGCGCGCGCCTTGTCGCGCTGGTCGTCAGGAATGCGCTGGATGGAGACGATGTCGGCCCGCAGCACGGTCGATTTCGCGAGGCCGATGGTCTCCCCCTTCGGACCCTTGAGAAGGACCTCGATGACGACGGCGTCGGCCGTTTCGCTGACGATGAACCCCGTGCGTTTTCCCCCGTCCTTCAGCTGAATGACGTCGGTCTCCGGCGCGGGCTGCAGCAGGATTAGGACGAGCGTGGCGGCGATGCAGGTCATGTCGGCATTCCTCCCGGTTCCATTATGTCCGGATACGCGACGCTTCCACCACCCCATCCGCCCGCCCCATCGGCTCCTAGCCGGCGATCGTGCGAAGTGCCAACAGCGCCTCGCGAAGCAGGTCCGCATCCTTGATGTCGCGTGCATACTCGATCACGTACAGCTCGTGCAGCAACGCGCGGCACTTCGCCAGCACCCACGTCTCTTGATCGATCTCGCCGTACGCTCGACGAAATGCGTCGTGCGCCTGCGGCGGCAGGAAGATGTGTGCGACGCTGAGATCGATGGCCCGATCGCCACGGTGCACGTCGCCCCAGTCGATCACGCCGGAGACCCGGCCGTCCGTCACGAGCAGATGACGCGAATACAGATCACCGTGCACCAATGTATCCGTCCGCACCGGGCGATACGTCTGATCGAGGATCCTCAGCCACGGCGTCGTGTCGCCGATCAATTGCCAGCCGTTGAGCTTCCGCAGAAGTTCCCGTGCCCGCGGCGTGCGACGCGCCACCTCGAGCCGTCCGATCGTGTCCCCCTCGCAGTCGACATCGCGGATCGCGTGCAATGACTTCAAGAAGTGAGCAATCGGCTCGGCGGCACGCGTCCGCTGATCCCCATCGAGCGCCAGCCCGCACGCCGTCCGGCCCGCGAGCATCCGGTACCCGGCGAACGGCCACGCGTAGCGTTCGGTTGGCCTGCCCACGTGCGTCGGAAGGGGGATCGACAACGGCAGCCGCGACGCGATCCGCGGGAGCACCTGTGTCTCCTTCACCAGCCACGGCACCGCGATCGCGCGGCGCGGAAAGCGGAAGACGAACTCCCCGTTGACGGTGTACGCCGTGTTGTCGAACCCCGCCCCCAGAGGCTGCACGCGCACGGGCGCGAGCGCGGGAAACTGCTCCTCGACCAGCGATGACGCGAGCTCCGGTGAGACCACCTGTTCCGCATCCCACTGATTTGGCACAGGATCATCTTATCGCTATCCTCCTCGGGTGAAAAAGGAGCGTCGACGGAGCCTCTCGAACGTCGGCGGCGCCTGCATCGTCTGGGGCGACCGGCCCCGCACGAAAGACCTCGCGCATTGCCTCGACGTCGAATCCGTCGACAAGCTCCCCTTCACGCACGGCTTCCACGCCTATCCCGCGCGCATGCACCCGGAGATCGCCAAACGCGTCATCGAGAACTACAAGCCCAAGCGCGTCATCGACCCGTTCGTCGGCTCGGGCACAACCACGCTGGAGACCGTTCGCGCGGGACTTCCATTCGCGGGCTGCGACATCTCGCGCGTCGCCCTCGAGATCGCCTGGGCGCGCACGCGCGTCTGGGTCCCCGACGACTGCCGGCGCGTCGAGCGCGAGGGGCATGGCATCACAATGGACGCCCGCGGCGGGCGCCTCGACACGCTCCCCGCGTGGGCCGAGGCGCAGAAGGAGTGGTATCCCGAGCACACCCTCGAGGAGCTCTGCATCCTCAAGCTGCTGGTCGACAGCGCGAAGCCGCCCGACATCCGACGCATCCTCCGCGTAGTCCTCTCCTCGCTGATCGTGAAACTCTCGAAGCAGGCGAGCGATAGCACCACCGCCCCCGACCGGCAATTCCGCCCGTGGCCGCGCGGCGCGACCCCGCGCCTCTTCGCGGAGAAGTCCACGGAGTTGACGAAGCTGCTCCTCTCCCTCAGCTCCGATCTCTACAAGCGCAAGGTGAAGCCGGTCGAACCCGATCTGCGCCTCGCCGACGCACGCACCGCCGGCTTCGCGCCGACAGCGGACGACCTCGTCCTCACTTCGCCTCCGTATCCAGGCACGTACGATTACGCCCGTCATCACCGCCTGCGGTATCCGATCTTCGACGAGACGGGCGAGTTCGCGGAAACGCATGAGATCGGCGCCCGGCGCGACTTCGACGAACTGCGCTATCGCGAACACATGCGCCGCGCGCTGAAGAACTGTCTTCCCGCCCGCATGGTGGTCCTCATCGGCGACGGCGCGCGCATTCACGCCGATCGCCTGCTGGGTGACGTCGCCGGCGAAATCGGCGCCAAGGTCATCGGAGGCGCATCGCAGGAGCGCGCCGACTGGTCGTTCGGCCGCGAACGCAAGATGCGCCGCGAACACCTCATCCTGATCGAGCCCGCGACAACTAGAAAGTAACCCCTACGGCGCGAGCACCTTCTGCCCCCCCGGCACGATCTCGCAATCGATCGGCAGGTACCCGCTCGGATCTCCGTCCACCTGCACCGGCACGTTCGCATCGGACGTGACCCGCACGCGCTTCGCCCGATGAAACGTGACGTCGTGCATCCGGTATTCGATCCCGAGGTAGTACTGGATCAGCGCCGCCCAGAACATGCGCAACACGTCGCGATGATGCCGCGCGTGCTGCACCATCACCTCGAAGACGCCGTCGTCCACGCGCGCGTGCGGCGTGAAGACGAGCGGCCCGCCGTACGCCGACACATTGGAGATCTGCACCCACGCGGCATCTCGAGTCACCTCGCGCCCGTCAAGCTCAACAGTGAGGCGGGGCACGACGTAATCGATGATGCTCCTCAGCCCCCACCAGACGTACTGCCACATCTGGATCGGCCCGGTGCGGCGCCGGTGAAAGAGGTGCACGACAGTCGCGTCGTACCCGGCACTCGCAAAGAGCAGGAACTTCCGGCCGGAGACGCGCTCGACACCGAGGTCCCACGTCCGTTCGCTCCCCTCCGCAATTATGCGCGCCATCTCCGCGGGCGTGCGACGGATCCCAAGCTCGACCGACAGCACGTTCGCAGTCCCCGCAGGGATCACGCCAAGCGGTGGCGGTTGCGCCGGCAGTCCGTTGGCGACCTCGTTGATCGTCCCGTCGCCGCCTACGGCACAGATGGCGTCGTATCCCGCGACGTCGCCCGCGAGGACGCGCGCGTCCCCCGCCTTCTTCGTCTCCGCGAGATCGACCTCGCAGCCTCGACGGCGCAGTTCGTCGGCCACGTTTCGGGCGAGTCGCCCCGCCCGTCCCCGTCCCGAGATCGGATTCGCGATGATTTTGATTCTGCGACGCACGGACCGATTCTGCCTAGTTTGTTCCCTCCTGTCTCCAGTCTCCTGTATTCTCCTTCCTTATGATCATCCGCAAGCTGCGGACGCACGCCGAATACCTCGCCGCGGAGGACATCCAGCGCATCGTCTGGCACTTCCCGGAACGCGAGGTGATTCCGCTCAACGAGCTCGTCGTCGCCCAGAAGAACGGCGGCCATGTGTTCGGCGCGTTCGACCGCGGCAAGCTCGTCGCCTTCTGCTTCGGCGTCCCCGGCTTCAGCGACGGCCGGGTCTACCACTACTCCCGCATGCTCGGCGTCCTTCCGCGCTGGCAGGACACCGGTATTGGGCACCGCATGAAGCTGATGCAGCGCGATTATGTCCGCGAGCAGGGCCTCAAGCTCGTCCGCTGGACATTCGATCCGCTTCAGAGCCGCAACGCGCACCTCAACATCGAGAAGCTCGGCTGCGTCATCCGCGAGTACGTCGTGAACATCTACGGCGAATCCGGCAGCAGTTTCAACCGCGGGCTCGAGACCGACCGCTTCGTCGTCGAATGGTGGATCGCGTCGAAGCGCACGCGCGACCGGCTCGCCGGCCGCGGTCGCACCCTTCTCGGAGAACCGCTTACCCTTCCGGCCGCGACGCGACCGCTGAAGGAGCGCCGTGTCACGATCGAGATTCCCTCCGAAATCGACGAGGTCAAGAAGCTCGATCTGAAGCGCGCGCAGCGCTGGCGGTTCGACACGCGAGCGCAATTCCTCAAGTGCTTCAAGCGCGGATACGTGATCAACGGATTCGCCACGAATCCCGTCACGCGCCGGAGCTACTATGTGCTCGAGAAGGACTTCGTCGTGAAATGAAAATCGAGCGCATCGAACTGATCCACCTGAAGCTGCCGCTTGTGCACTTCTTCGAGACGAGCTTCGGCCGCGTGACCGAGCAGGAGACGGTGATCGTCCGCGTCGACGGCGCCGGCTTCACAGGGTACGGTGAGGCGCCCGCGTCCGCGGCTCCCTACTACAGCTACGAAACGGTCCACACGGTCTGGCACATCATCCGCGACTTCCTCGCTCGCCGACTGAAAGGCGTGGAAGTCATCAAGCCGGTCCCCGTCGCCGAGCTCTTCGGCGCCGTGCGCGGGCACAACATGGCGAAGGGGGCCGTCGAGAGCGCCGTCCTGGACCTCGTCGGCAAGGCGACGGGCAAGCCGCTATACGAACTCCTCGGAGGCACGCGCACCGAAATTCCGACGGGCATCAGCCTCGGCATCGAGGACAACATCGACGATCTCCTCAAGCGCATCGATGAGTCGCTCGCGAAGGGGTATCGCCGCATCAAGGTGAAGATCAAGCCGCGCTGGGACGTGAACGTCATCTCCGAGATCCGCAAGCGCTTCCCCGCGATCCAGCTGATGGCCGACGCGAACGCCGCCTACCGGCTCTCCGACATCGAACATCTGAAGCAGCTCGACGAATTCCAGCTGATGATGATCGAGCAGCCGCTCGACTACGACGATTATGTCGATCACGCGAAGCTCGCGCGCGAGCTGAAGACCCCGATCTGCCTCGATGAGAGCATCCGCAGCTATCAGGACGCCCGCCGCGCGATCGAGCTCAATGCGTGCCGCGTGATCAATATCAAGGTGCCGCGGGTCGGCGGCCCGTACAGCGCGAAGATGGTCCACAACATGTGCGCGAAGTGGTCGATCCCCGTGTGGTGCGGCGGACTTCTCGAGACCGGTATCGGCCGCGCCCACAACATCGCGATCGCCACGCTCCCCAACTTCACGTTGCCGGGGGACATCTCCGCGAGCGAGCGCTACTACCGCGAGGACGTGATCCACCCTCCCGTCACGGTCACGTCGCACGGCACCATCCAGGTCCCGAACGCTCCGGGCATCGGTTACACTGTGCTCGAGGACCGCCTGAAAAAGTACGCGGTCCGTCGCGAGGTGGTGTTGTCGTGATCGCGCTGATCGTCGCGCTGCTCGCCCAGGATTTCTCGAGCCCCCAAAAGACGCTCGCCGCCTACACGGAGGCTCGCGAGACGTTCGCCGCGTCGTACTCGCTCGACCTGTTCGCGGAATTCGACCGGATCAGCCGCGATGCGCAGAAGTCGAATTCGACGGATGCGCTCGTTGCGCGCCGCGAGAAGGCCGCGGCCGTCCCCGCGCCGCCGCAGGCGAAGCTCCTTTCGCATTCCATCGTCGATCAGACCTCGTCGGGCGCCGCGATCGTGCTGATCGTCGAGGAGAAGCACAAGGTGCGGCGGCAAAATCCGAAGACGCGACAGGACGAGGACGTCGAGGAGGCGCGCCGCAAGCGCCTCGAGTTCGTGAAGTCGGGCGACCGCTGGCTCATCCAGCGCGAGATGGACGGATGTCCCGCATGCAAAGGGCGCGGGACGTGCTCCTGGTGCGACGGGGCGGGCGAGATGACGGGCAAGCCCTGTCCGCGCTGCATGGGCAAGAAGACGTGCCACGTCTGCAAGGGGACGCTGTGGCACGAGCGGAGCTTCCAGAGCCTGGCGCCGCTCGGGATCATCGATGACTACAAGCCGCGGGCTGATCTCACATCGCCGCGCGGCACGGCCGAGGCGTTCGCGGACACGCTTATCGACGAACAGATCCGTGTCGCGAAACTGCTGCGCCGCATCTACGAGGCGGGGCAGTCGATCATCAAGACATACTTCGTCGAGTCGCAGGGCAAGGCCTCCATCGAGGCGCTCGTGAACGCGGTCGCGACGGGCACGCAGGCGCTTCGCGAGTACGCGCCGAAGGTGCTCGAACTGAACGAGACCGGCGACACGGCTGTCGCGGTCGTCACGGGTCCGCCGGGGCCGCTGGGACCGGTGCCGGACCGCCGTCTGCTGCTGCGCAAGTCGGGCGGGAAGTGGCTGGTCGACGACGTCTACTCGAAATGCGACGACTGTTCGGCAAGCGGCGTCTGTCCTGGCTGCAAATTGAAGAGGCAGATGCAGTGCGTCCAGTGCGACGGCTCGCGGAAATGTCGCGCGTGCACGGGGAGCGGTTGGGAACAGGACACCAAGTAATCCCGATCCAGATCCCAATCCCGATCATGAGCCGGCGCTTGGCGACTTGGGACACCTCAGTCTCAGGAATGCAGCTTGCGCGACGCGGCAGTGCTGAGCCATCTCCGCTGATCGGGATCGGGATTGGGATCGGGATCCTGCTTTCTGTCCTATAATGACTTCTTGATGAATTGCGCCAAGTGTCAGGCTTCCCTGGCCGACGGTAGCGGCTTCTGCAACAAGTGCGGCGTGCAGCAGGGGGCGCCTGCCCCAGCCGCGCCCCCGCCACCTCCCGCCACGCCGGCGGCGCCCGTCTCCAGCGACGACCAGGAGGACGTGATCTGGAAGGGCCGCTACTCGGGATGGACCGACGCGCCGAAATGGATCCTCTGGCTCATCTACGCCGGCGGCATCGGGTACGTATACTTCGCCCTCGTCCCGGCGGACAAGCGCCAGCTGCCGTGGATGATGTACGTCGTGCTCGGCGTCCTTGCGATTCCCGCGATCTACATCATGGGCGGCACGATCGTGCGCAAGCTCACCGTGCGCTACAAGCTGACGAGCCACCGCTTCTTCCGCGAACGCGGGTTCATCAGCCGCCACATGGACGAACTGGAGCTCATGCGCGTGGACGACGTCTCCGTCAGCCAGAACATCCTGCAACGAGTCTTCAACATCGGCGTCGTGACGATCATCTCGGCCGACCCGACGGATCCGAGGCTCCTCGTCGTCGGGATCGAGAATCCCATCGACGTGAAGGAGAAGATTCGTACGCACGTGCACAAGCGCCGCAAGGGCGTGATCAAGATGGATCACATCTAATGAGTCGGAACCGGACACTCCGGCTCACCGACGAAGACACGACCCGCTATCGACCCCCCGCGCTTTCCGCGCACCCCAAGCCCGACACGGTCTACGTCGGTGACGGCCTCGCGCTCCTCTCGCTGCTGCGCGACGTCGACCTCGTCGTCACCGATCCCCCGTACAACCTCGGCAAGGACTTCGGGAACAACGTCGACCGGCGGCGCGACTATCCCGCCTGGACCGAGCGATGGATCGCGCTGGCGGCGCAGGCGCTGCGGCCCGGCGGCTCTCTCTATGTGTGCGCGAACTGGCAGAACGGCGCGCTCGTTCAGACGGCGCTCGAACGGCATCTCGACGTGCGCAACCGGATCACGTGGAAGCGCGACAAGGGTCGCGGCGCGAAGCGCAACTGGAAAAGCAACATGGAGGACGTCTGGTTCGCGACGAAGGGCGAGGGCTACACGTTCAATCTCGATGCCGTGAAAGTGCGCAAGCAGGTGATCGCCCCGTACCGCGACGCCGCGGGCCAGCCGAAGGACTGGCGCGACGAGGAGGACGGCCGCTTCCGTATGACGCACCCGTCGAACGTGTGGACGGATCTCTGCGTCCCGTTCTGGTCGATGGCGGAGAACACGCCGCACCCCACTCAGAAGCCGGAGCGGCTGGTCGAACGCATCCTTCTGGCGAGTTCCAACACCGGCGATCTCGTCGTCGATCCGTTCGTCGGCTCGGGCACGACGGCGGTCGTCGCACGGAGGATGGGCCGCCGTTTCATCGCGACGGATCTCAATCCCGACTACGTGCGGCTGGCGCTAAAGCGGCTGGATCGCTAG
>CAYXVY010000124.1:0-1609 GCA_964468745.1 uncultured Planctomycetales bacterium
CTGACCGATCCTCTCGAGCAGGAGATCCTCGACCATTCGCGCATCGAGCAGGTCAGCGTCGACGATTTGCGGCGGGCCAGTCCAGCCGTGTTCGCGCAGCTGGATCGGCTGAATCGCATCAGCGACAAGCTGTACATCCACATCGACCTCGATGTGCTCGATCCCGCCGAGGTGCCCGGCCACGGCAACAAGGTGCCGGGCGGTCCGTCGAGCAGGGAACTGGCGTCGCTGTTCGAGCAGATCTTCGCCCGTTATCCCAAGGCCTCAGCGATCGGATTCGCGACGATCCCCTCGGATGATCCCGGCGGTGTTTCCATCTCGGCGGTCAACCGGATGATCACCGGCGCAGTCAAGGGAGTGATGACCCGGGAGAGGAAAAAGTAGCTGAAGGCAATGGGGTCAGACTCGATTGGCCCAGACGCAACGGCGTGTCGGAAGCATCGCATCGGCCAATCGAGTCTGACCCCATTGCTTCGCGAGCACCTTCCCTGCCCGGCGCGCCGCCTCGGCGATGCGGGCCGGTGAAGTGATGAACGACACCCGGAAGAATCCCTCGCCGCCCGCTCCAAAGGCGGAGCCCGGCAGGACGATGACTCCCTCGTCGTCCATCAGGCGGTCGGCGAATGCGGCGCTCTGAATTCCTTCAGGAAGGGGAATCCAGAGATACATCGTCGCCCGCGGAACATCGCAGACAAAGCCGGCGTCGCGGAACGCAGCAACGGCAGCGTCCCGGCGTTCACGGAACGTGGCCAGGTTTCCGGGGAGAAACGCTTCCCAGCTTTCGAGCGCGGCCACCCCCGCGTACTGGACGCCCATGAAGGCGCCGGTGTCCACGAACGACTTCACACGACTCAGCGCAGAGCAGATTGCGCGACTGCCGGCCGCCCATCCGCAACGCCAGCCGGTCATGTTGTACGTCTTGCTCAGCGAGTGGAACTCGATCGCCACATCGCGCGCCCCTTCTATTTCGAAGATCGACGGCGGCACGTAGCCGTCGAACGCCATCTCCGAATACGCGTTGTCGTACACCAGGAGGATGTCGCGCTCTCGACACCGTCGCACGACGTCCGCGAGATACTCGCGCGGCGCGATCGCGGCGGTCGGGTTGTTCGGGTAGTTGAGGAACAGGATCCGCGTGCGGTCCAGAACATCGGACGGAACGTCGTCGAGATCGACGAGGAAATTCGTGCGCGGACGCAGCGCGTACGCGTGCACCTGCGCGTCGGACAGCAGCGTGCCTCCGGCGTAGGCCATGTAGCCCGGCTCCGGCACGATCGCGACGTCGCCAGGCTGCAGGAATGCGAAGGCCAGGTGCGCAATGCCTTCCTTCGAACCAATCAGCGGGACGACTTCAGTCAGCGGATCGAAGTGCTGCGCGAAGCGGCGCTCCATCCATCGACTGATCGCCTCGCGATAGGGAACGTATCCCAGGCCGAAGCCATAACGGCCGAGCGCCGGGTCGCGAGCGGCTTTCGCGAGTGCCTCAACCGCGGCAGGCGGGGGAGCGAGGTCAGCGTCACCGGCGCCGAGATCGATGACATCCACACCTCTGGCGAGCAGGTCGCGCTTTCGCTGCGGGATGTGCGCCAACGGGTACGGCGGAAGCCGA
>CAYXVY010000125.1:0-2707 GCA_964468745.1 uncultured Planctomycetales bacterium
GCACGAGCAGCGTGAGCGCGATTTTCGCGGTCCGGCGCATCTTCTGGCGCTTGCGATAGACGCCGGTCTCAACCTCCATGCGCCGCTTGGCAATATCTTCCGCGGTGGGGTCGAGGCGCAGAATCGTTCGGGCGTGCAGAACGATCGCGTCGTTGTCGCCGCGCGCGAGCGCGCGATCGAAGAGCCGGCGGTAGAGGCCGATCGCCTCCTTCTTGTCGCCGAGCCGTCGCGCCACCTCGCCTGCCGACTCGAGAAGTTCGTCGTCGTCGCCGAACGCCTGGATGAGGCGCGTGTAGATCTCCTTCGCCTTGTCGGGCAGTCCGGCACGCTTGTAGGCGACCGCCAGCGCCTCGCCCTGCTGAACGGCGTCCGTCTTCTTCCGCAGCTCGATCAGGAACGTGAAGAGCCGTTCGTGCGTGAAGGAGTCGCGCGGCGCCAGCGCGAGGATCTTGCGGCACGTCTCGACCGCCTGGTCCTTCTGTCCGATCTCCGCCTGCGCCGAGACGAGCCGGCGGTACTCGGACGCCGCCTCCTCCGCGCGATCGAGCGATTCGAGCGCGAATCCCGCCTGGGCGCGCGCGTCGACGTTTTGCGGCTCGCGCTCGAGGACGAAGCGCGCCATCTTGAGCGCCTGCGCGAACTGCTTCTTGGACGCGGCCGTCTTCGCCCGGTCAAGCGCCTCCTTGACGGTGAGCGTGCGTGCCGCGCCCGTGCGAAGGAGCTGCGCGGCCGCGCGGAATACCACGAATTCGCCGAGGTGCGTCTGGTCCATGACGTCGCGAAGCCGCCGCTCGCCGTCGAGCAGGCCCGACACGCGCACGACCGTCGCGTCCGCGTCGGGCGCCACCTCGCGCAGCGCGACGAGGATCTCGTCCGCCGAAAGCACCGTCTTGCGGACCTCGGTCCACTCGTCGACGCGCCGGAGCGCTTCCATGATGACCGGATCGACGTTCTGGCGCATCTCGTAATCGAGCTGTGACGATTCGAACGTGTCCTCGTCGGGATCGCCCTCGATGAACTCGAACGTCGCTTCGCTCCAGACGAACACGTCGCAGAGCAGTTCCTTCATCTGCTGCTCGAGGGCGGCGCGGACGTCGTCGCGCGACACCGACCCCTTCTTCACGAGGCCGCGCACGAGCGTGACGTTCGACCGTCCGCTCACGTCCCCCGCCTTGACCTTGCCCAGAGCGAGGAGGCCGTTGAGGACCGTGGGCCCCTTGCCGTTGCCGAGGCCCACGAGGCGCAGCTTCCCCTTCTCGAACCAGAAGTGACGCTGCTGGATCGTGGTGCGGATGCTCAACGTCCCCGTCTGTTCGTTGGAGGCGAGATCCTGCAGGACGTTGGCGAGACTGATGCTCTTGAGGTCGCCCTTGAGCGCCATGACAGAGTGGAGTCTAGGCGGGCCGCCCCCCGTGCGCAAGGGACGCGATAGAATCTGCAGCAGTACCGGTGGACCGAGGAGCGAGTGAATGAGGAGATGGAACAGATCCTCACGCGTTCGTTTCGCGACGTGCACGAGCAGTCGGTGAGGCACAAGGTGTCGCTGCGCACGGGCGCGTGGGTGCTCGCGCTGCAGCGCGTCGCAGAGGCGACTCGACTGCGCGTGATGTGACGTCTATCGCTGCTGCTTCGCCGCACCGAGCGTGAGAATCCAGGTCTTCGCGTCCGCATTCTTGCCGAAGAATCCGCCGACAACTCCTCCCCACACGATGAGGCGGCGCGACTCGGGATCGAGCACGCACTGCGCGTAGCCGCGCGCCGCCGGCCGCTCTTTCGAAGCTTCGATTTCCTTCCACGCGTCGGCGGCCGGGTCGTACTCGAACACGTCGTCGTAGTCGCCCTTCCCCGCGGTGCCACCGTAGACGAGCATGCGCTTCGTCGCCGCGTCCCACGCCGCTCCTGCCGCGGCGCGCGGCCCGGGTGCCTTCTTCTTCTCGACCCACACGTCCTTGTCGACGTCGTAGTGCCAGACGTCGCAGAGAACCCCAGAGGAACCGAGGGTCCACCCGCCGGACAGGATGAGTCTGCGCGTCTCCGGGATGAAGACGGACGACGCGAGGAATCGACCCGCCGGTCCGTCCTTCCGCTTCGCCCACGCACCCTGCTTGATCGAATACGTCCAGACGTCCTTCAATTCGCCTCCGGCCCCCAGACTCTTGAGGCCACCCACGAGGACGAGCTGTTCCTTCTTTTCGTCGAAGAGGAGCACCGCGCCATCGCGAGCCTCGGGTGCCGGGCCCTTCGGCGAGTGCGAGTTCCACGTGCGCTTCTCGAGGTCGAACGACCACAGGTCATCGAGGAACTTCGGACTGAAGCCGCCGAAGATCCAGAGTCGCCGGGATTTCGCATCGAACGCGCAGGACGCATACGCCCGCGCGCACGGCGGCTTGCCTTTCGATTCGATCTGCGTCCATGCGTCCTGCTCGGGTCCGTAGGCCCAGAGTTCCCCGAACATCTTCATCTCGGGATTGGTCTCGCCGCCAAACACGATCATCCGCTGCTCTTTCGCATCCCATACGGCATTGTGCGAGTAGCGAGGGGACGGTCCCTCGGCGGCATGCTCCGCCCACTCCGCCTGGGCGCACAGCATGATGAGAATCAACGCGGGAAGATGCATGGCTCGACCTCCTGTTCAGGGAGGTACGGAGCCGCGTGCGGTTTTCTTCCTACTTCTTCTGGATGACGCCGCAGGCGATGCGGTCGCCGG